>DAHVRW010000059.1 GCA_027322215.1 Marinimicrobium sp. | reverse complement strand
TAATGATCGCAATAACAGTCATGGCAACACGCTGGTCGGGCCTGACCTTAATGCAACATGGACAGTGACTGGCGCGGACAAGGGAACCCTGGCTTATACGGAAGCGCTCAATGATAGCAGCTCGATTGACTGGAGTATGGCGTTTTCCGGGTTTTCCAATCTATTGGGGGGTAGCGCAAACGACCGATTCGATGTCGAGGCCGGCCCTATCGCCGGGAATATTGACGGTGGGGGAGGGGTTAATTGGCTGGATTACTCCGCTTCGATCGGTGACATTGAGGTCCCCATCGGCACTAGCGATGATGCTTCGTCCGTTATTATGAATATCCAAGGCATCATCGGTAATCATAACCCGGGAGCGGCCAACCCTTTTAACAGCAAGCTGGTTATCGGGAATGCCTCACCCGATAGCGTTAATGAATGGCTCATCTCGCTTCTGGACGAGCATAGTCTTGACGAGGGCATTAGCGACGGCATAAACGACGGGGTCTATAACAAAGGTAAGGCCGATCAGTTCTACTTTATCAACTTCAACCAGTTGGTGGGAGGGGCAGGGAACGACACCTTTACCTTTTCCGGTGATGGACACTTAACCGGCAGTATTGATGGCGGCAGCGGTGCGAATACCATTAACGCAACCGGCTCGAACCGGAGCCACACCTTTAGCTTCAGCGACACCCCTGGGCAGGGTATTTTTATTCAAAATATAAACAACGTAAATGCCAACAGTGCGCAAGGTAACACTCTGCTTGGTGCAAACCATCGCAACCAATGGCGCATAACCGGTGTAGGCGGTGGAACGCTCAATGAGCAAATCCAATTTCAAGGCTTTGATTCTCTGGTCGGCGGTAGTGGTCAGGACCAGTTTGTACTCTCCGGATTGGGCCGCGTTGGTCACATTGATGGTGGGGGCAGTAGCCTGGGCAGTAACGATACGGTCCAGCTAGAGGGGTTGGACCACGCTCTTTCTATAGGGTTGCGCACGTCGGGGGCAGACATACAGCTAGAGAATATTGATTATGTAAATGCGACGCCCTCTGGCGGCCATATATTAGTCGGTGCTGAGCAAAACAACACATGGTTTATCGACACCGAGAACGGTGGAACACTCAACAACCAACTCAGCTTCTCAGGCTTTACGTTGCTCCGGGGCAACCGGGCCGATGACACGTTTATCATCACGGGAGACGGTGTCATTACTGGTAATATCGACGGCGGTGAAGATGGAGATAATACGCTGGATTTGAGCGGAGTGACTGCAGGTCGCGCCCTGACCATCGCGCTGCAAGAGGCGTCCAACGCAGACTTTTCGCTACGAAATATTAGCGCTATCAACAGCCGAGCAGGTGCTGAGCACACGCTCGTGGCTGGCAACCAAACGAATACCTGGTCCATTACCGGCACAAACGCTGGCGATTTGGCAGGCATAGCGTTTAACGGCATGGCGAACTTGGTGGGTGGCCAGTTGGACGACACGTTTGTCTTTTCCGCGGCCGGCGATATTACGGGCCTTATCGATGGCGGCGGCCACGAGACGGAAAACACACTGGATTATTCCCGTGTCGCAGGGGCTGATATAGGCTTAGGAAAAGATAACGACTTCATCAATATCCAGCATCTGATTGGCGATAACATCAGCAGCACGCTGCGCGCAGCCGATCAAAACAACCATTGGTCACTGAGCGATGGTGTCAACGCGGGTACACTCAATGGTGGCCTGCGCTTCACGGGCATAACGAACCTGGTCGGTGGTTCGACGCATGATGTGTTTACTGTTAATGGTGGCGCACTAACCGGCGCCATCTATGCAGGTAAGGGCAGTGGCGCGCTGAACCTTAGCATTAAACCTGGAACCAGCGGGCAGCTGCGCTTTTTTGGCGGCGAAGGGGATAATCAAATTCTGGTTAATGGCGGAGGCGTGAGTTACAAGGCCCGCTACGCCGTTGACACAGCCGGGGAGGAGAGTCTGAGCTACACGGGAGCGAGCGGCGTCCATTATGAGTTGCTCTATCGGGACGTTACTGAGGTGCGGGATAACGTATTTGCCGACACCTTAGAACTGGTTGGCGGCTCGCACACAGAGGAGCTGGTTCTGAGCGGCAACCGATTCAGTGTTCCAGGCTACTCTGACTTGCGCTTTCACAATAAGCATAACTTGACTGTGGCTGCCACCAGTCAAAATCACCTCAAGCTAGAAGGCAGGCTCGATATACCGGGCACGTTCGAAGTCCGTAATGCCCGGGTCAGCCAGGACGATAACCAAGCAAGAATTGAAGCTCGCCGTTTGATTTTGACCGGCGTTGCTGGCTTTGGCAGTGAGGGGCAGTCAGTAAACACCCATGTCGACGAGGTTGATATTCGCCTGGGTCGAGCGGACTTATATCTGAGTAATCTGGGCAGTTTGTCACTGAACGAATTGAGCGGAAGCGGCACCATTCGTGTTGAAACCGAGGGCGCCTTAAACAGTGCGAGGGATTTGAAGCATTCCGGCTCCACCTCATTTATATCGCGATTTAGTGATATTACCTTGACGGGGGGCAACCTGCTGTCTGGCGATATTACTTTGGCCGCCTCTGGTAACATCATCCTGAAAAATACACGCGATACCCGTTTGCAGGGCGTGCAAGCACACAACTTGAGCCTCACATCTGAAGGTGACATCACAGCGCCTGGCGTATTAACGGTGGATGGCCTAACGGCGCTCGCGGCCGATGGTGATATCTCATTGGTCAATAGCAAAAATAATCTGCACGAGTTGGAAATACAGCAGGCTGAAAATGTCGCGGTCCATGCGGGCCATTGGATGGACTTGTCGTCTGTGTACAGTCGTGGCGATGTTTATACTCGGACCGAGGGATTGAATCTCAGTGGCCGTATTACGGCCAACGACTTCCAGTTCGATGCCGGTGCGGGTGCGTCTGTGCTCGACGGTCAACTGAATGTTAGCACTCTATTGGGACGGGCTCAGGGCATCACGGTGAAGAAAGGCATCTCGATCGATACCATCGAATTGGATAGCCGGGGTGGAACCTTGGCGCTGGAGGCCGAGTTAGAAACCCTCCAGAGCATGGCCCTACGTGGCCGTAACGTAGACCAGATGGCGGCCATTATCAGCGGCGCTGATCTTCGGGTATCCAGTAATGCCAACTACAACCAGCGAGCTGACACAACGGCCAGGGAAGACCTTCGCGTAACCGCAGAAAGTGATATTACGATGGAGACGGGCGTCCTGAGTCGTAGCCAAAGCGGAGAGATTCATTACCAGGCGGGTAACAGCATAGCGCTTGGCGGTCTGGATGCGAGCGGTAGTACCGTGTCATTGACCGCAAGTCGGGGCGCCATTAGCAATATCAATAATTCAGATGTAAATGTGACGGCCGACCGACTGGAGATGCATGCCGCTACGGGTATAGGTAGGCAAACCTCATTGCTAACCGACATTCATGTCCTGAATGCACAAACGCAAACCGGCCGGCTTGCCCTGGTCAACCAGGCCGATCTCCAAGTGGATCGTATGGCCAGCAATGGCAATGTCAGGCTAAGCAATCGCACAGGGCATATTTATCTCAATACTCAGGATGGGCCTGTATTCAACACAGCCGAGTCTGATGCCTTGCTGGCTGGCGGTACACTTACTGGGAATTACGATCTCGGTACCGTCGTGGTAGAGGTTCCCGATGGTAGCTTGTACGGGCTCGGCCAGGCCCACGCGCAGAAACCGGATTTGGTGGGCCGAGAGGTCATCATGCTGGCCCCAAATGGAACCGTGGGGTCGCGAAATCGGCCTCTGGTGGTTTATGCGAAGGATCTTAGCTCGACGATTGCAGGCCATACCTGGCCGATGTGGTGGGCGTTCGACGTGAGGCCTAACCAGGTAGAGAACGACTCCGGCATACCGCAAGAGTTATTAGATTTTGCCTCGGCAGGTTCGCATCAGATGGTTGAGGTGGAAAGCCTGGAAGACATTAACCCGGCCATCTTCACCGAGGTTCGTAACTACACATACAGCAATATTTCGGTGCTATTGCCGCCCGACCAGCGGTATGACGATGACGATAACCAATAAAAACGGTCGAAAATTCACAGTTTTCCCCTGATCGCATGACCAAAGTATAGGGTTTGATTGCATTATGTTGAAGGTACTCCTCGCACCATCTAGAGCCCTTTTGTGGGCTGCGCCTTTGTGCTTGTTAGCGGCTCCGCTATGGGCAGGAAGTTTTTTGCAAATGCCCGATCTTACTGACTTGCCTGAGTTGGAGCGAGACAGCTTGCTATTGGATATGGATATTCCTCCGGTTCGGGAGCGAGATTCGGATCCGCACGCCGGGCCCAGGCTCAACGTTACGGAATTCCGTGTTCAGGGCATTGTGGAATTTCCAAAGCTCGGCATCTATCGTTCAGAGATTATTGAAAGAGTGGAGCAGATCCGCTTCGACTTTATGAATGAAGATGCGCTTTTGGAATCTGGCTATACGCTGGACGAACTGGCTTCAATCTCTGATTTAATCGTTGAGATCGAGAAAGATACGGGCGACCGGCACGTGGGACCTATGGAAGTGCAGCGTTTGGTATTCCACATCCGCGAGCAGCGTCGTCAGCGGGGCGTAACCCTCGGAATGATCGAAACCGTAGCGGATACCATTACGCAGTACTATCGTGAGCGCGGATTTATTCTGGCTAAAGCCTATATTCCCAAGCAAGAAGTTCGCGATGGGGTCGTTACCTTGACGGTGCTCCTGGGTAACCTTGGCGAGGTAAATGTTCATAATAATCAACGGTACTCGTCCGGCACTGTTAAGCGTCCTTTTAATGCAATTCTGGATAAACCGGTTACCAGCCACGCTGTAGAGGAACGGCTGTTTTTCGTAAACGACTTACCAGGCTTATCGGCACAAGCCTATTTTGAGCCCGGCTCCCAAGTGGGCGACACCGCTATGGGTCTCTATGTGCTTTCCGAGCGCTGGTACGATGCGAACATTCGGTTCGATAATCACGGCAGCGAGAGTTCGGGAGAATATCGTCTCTATGCGGATCTCTTTGTTCATAACCCGCTGGGCATCGGAGATCAGATTCACCTTTCGTTTCTTAACTCCTTTGAACCCGACAATTCGACATATGGCGCATTTCGCTACAATTTGCCTCTCTTTTCCCCGCGTGTGCGCCTTTCAGCGGGTGCTTCTACCAACCAATTTGAACTCGCCAGAGGCGAATCTGATGGGATCAGCGAGTTAAAAATTAGTGGCGGATCCGAAGTGCTAGACGCTACGCTGGACTTCATTGTTACGCGACGGAGGGTTAGAAACACATCGATTCGTTTGGGTTATTCAGAAATTAAATCCAAGCTCAAGATTGGCGACGTCAGAGAGCGCGGACTGGACGACGTTGTGCGCAACCTTGATTTAATATACCAATTTGATGTGCTCAATGAGAGACGCCGCGTGCTGCATCAGGGCAGTATAGGGGTAACGCTCAGTGATCTTGTTGAGGGCGTGGAAGCAGGACAGGAAGAAAACCCCTGGATTGTGCCCTTTAATTATACGTTGCTTGCATTCGTTAAGCTTCCGTTTGTCGACGCGGAAACTCGGCTGGTGGTGCGCACCTCAGGCCAGTATTCGGGCGAGTCACTTTCATCGATAAACCAGTTTTCTCTTGCGGGGCCTCGTCGGGCCAGAGCATATGCACTAAACACATTTTATGCGGATGATGGTGCACACATAGGTGCTGATTGGATATTTCGTGCACCCGGTCGTTTGGGTAATTATATTCAGCCAATGGTATTTACGGATTACAGCTACGGGGTTGCCCACGCGATCGTAGAAGGTGCAGAAGAGATTACCGCCGAGCTTTCCAACATAGGAGTTGGCGCGCGTTTTAACATTGGCGAAGGGGTTCGCGGATCACTAACAGTCGCGCATCCATTGACGGCAAAACAGGGAGACCGAAGCTTGGATGATGGAGTTCGGGTTTACATGGATGTGCAGTATAGTTTTTAGATAATAAACGAGTAAAGCCACTAATACGTGGTATTAACATCGAAAACGAGCGATCAGAGTTTATATAAAGACTCCGGCACAAGCGTGCGTGTCAGAATCGTATTTTGTGAAGTAAAAATGCAGCGTAATTTTTGAAATATTAATAGCTAAATTCCTCAGAGAAAAAGAAAAACCACATTGTTTTTCGAAAGTGGTTGTGAAGGGGCCGATGATTCATTATCATCCGTTTCGGATCGCAGGTTTTTGCAGGGTATTCGCAAGAGTTTTTCCAAAGATCAATTCGTTGTAAATGCGTTAACTTGCAAGGATTCGCGTCTGTTTCAATGCTTACGCAAGGAGAATGTTAAATGGCAATTTATCTCGAGTATGAAGGTATTAAAGGAAACGTAACCGCTGACGGTTACAAAGATCACATCGCAGTTCACAGCATCCAGTTTGGAGTAGGTCGTGGCATTTCCATGGAGCCAGGGAACCTTTCGAACCGGGAAGCAACTCGCCCCAGCATCAGTGAAATCGTTTTTACCAAGCCCGCTGATAACTCGGCCACTGCGTTGTTTAAAGAGGCGGTAACCGGCTCTGCTGGTAAAAAAGTGACCGTTAAGTTTGTTCAAACCGGCTCAGACAAAGTCGTCGAGTACATGAACTATGTTCTGGAAGACTGCCTGGTGAGCGGATACTCAATTTCGGGTGATAGTGAATCCGATCCTGTTGAGCAAATTTCTTTGAGCTTCTCGAAGATCATGGTTAACTACAACGACTTTGATAAGAGCAATAAGTCCTCTAGCCCGCAGCGCGTGGGTTACGACTTGACCACTGCTAAGCCGCTGTAAAAGCCATACGTATGCGCCGGGCTCGGTTGAGCTTGGCGCATATTTCGCTTTTTGATATTCAGTACGCAGGACTTACCTGTGTGAAAAGGAACACCGCCAACCCTTGTGGTTCCGGCCAAAGCGAAGGTTGCTAATCTATGGGGCAGCTAACACAGGAAAACAGGCTGATCTCAATCAGCGATTTTTCTCTCGGTAAAGATACATTTCTGGCAACGAACCTGGAGGGTTATGAGCGGGTTTCGGGGCTTTTCTCGTATAAGGTCGATGTACTTTCAGAGAATCTGGACATCAGCCCAGCGGCCGTTATCGGCAAGCCCGGTGGAGTCGTCGTTCACGACGAACATCAACGGGAGTTTAACGGCGTTGTAACGCATTTTCGTGTGGGCGAAGCTAAGCTCAACAACCTCCGGCATTACCAGATAACCCTGCAGCCTTGGCTGTGGTTTCTCTCCCAGACCAATAATCATCGAATTTTTCAAGACCAAACGACCAAAGACATCGTGACCACTGTGTTTTCGGACCTTGGTTTTGCCGATTATGACTTCCGCGCGCAGGGCGGCGAAAGCCGACCGTACTGCGTTCAGCATAATGAGAGCGATCTGCATTTCGTGTTGCGCTTGCTGGAAGAGGAGGGCATAGCCTTCTACTTTGAGCACAGTGGCGGCAAGCACAAGCTGGTTCTGGTGGATCAAGCGAATGCCTATTTGGCGCTTCCAGAAACCGATTTGGAGTACTCTAACGGCAGCTCGGCTAACGCCCAGTTGAACCGATGGGAACACGCGTATGAGTTCAAAAAAGGTCAATGGACTCTGAACGATTACACGCTGGAAGATCCCGACAAAGGGCTCATTGCCAACGAAAAAAGCAAAAGCGATTACGTTAAAAATGCTCAGTTTGAGCACTATGAATACCCGGCCTATTACGATCCCGCCCTCAAGCAAGACCTCGTGCGTATTCGGATGGAAGCTGAAGAGCTGGGTCGGGACATGGTTTCAGCGAGCAGCAACTGCAGCAGCTTCGTGGCCGGTGGAAAGTTCAAAGTAGCAAAGCATGAATCCGCCGCTGAGAAAGGCGCCTATATCATTGTAGGTATCCGCTACGACATACAAGACAGGACCTACTATACCGGCGAAGAAGGCCAGCAAAGCTACCAAAACCACTTTTACTGCGTGCCCGCTTCGGTACACATAAGGCCCAAGCAGGAGCATAAGCGGCCAACCATGAGAGGGCCGCAAAGTGCGCTCGTGGTGGGTCCACCGGGCGAAGAGATTTATATCGACGAACTGGGCCGCATAAAAGTTCAGTTTTATTGGGATCGAGAAGGCAAGCAAGACGAGAATAGCTCCTGCTTTCTTAGGGTGGTTCAATCGTGGGCAGGCAATCAGTGGGGTGCGTCGTTCATTCCTCGCATCGGCCACGAAGTTATCGTCGATTTTCTCGATGGTGACCCAGATCGCCCCATCGTCATCGGCTCTGTCTATAACGGAAAGAATAAACCGCCGTATGCCTCTAAAACCCAAAGCGGCATTAAAACTCGATCCACCAAAGACGCCACCTCTGATAACTATAACGAGCTGCGCTTTGAGGACAAAAAAGGCGCGGAACAGATACTGATTCACGCTGAAAAAGACTACGACGTTGAGGTCGAGAACAATCAGACACTTACCGTTGATAACGATCGAACCAAAACGGTAAAGAATAATGAAAACTCTACCATTGGCAATGATCGTAATAAAACGGTTCAAAATAACCAGACTGAGAATATCGCTAATAACAAAACGATAGACGTCGGCGCTGATCACCAAGAAACGATCGGGAAGAATATGATTCTCGATGTGGGTAACAACTCATCGGTGAGCATTGGCCAGAATTTAACCGAAAGTGTTGAAAAGAATATGACACTATCGGTTGGCGGCGACCTTCGGGAGACCATCGAGGGCAAGCATATTGAAGCCGTTACCAATGAGTATGGCTTGAGCGCGAAGACCATCACCTTAGAGGCGGATGATCAAGTGACCCTGCGTACAGGCTCAGCCTCAATCGTGCTGAAAAGTAATGGTGACATTACGATTAGCGGTAAGAATATCAACGTCAAAGGAAGTGGAAATATCGTACTAAAAGGCAGCAAGGTTACCACTAACTAGGCCGGGCTATGACCGAGAACGAATTTTTGAGTGTCTATCATGAGCCGGAGGCGCGGCAAGAAAAACCGTCCGTTGGGCCGGGAGAAATCGTGCTTGGCACGTTCGTGGGTATGGACCAGGATGGCCGACCGTTAGTGGATTTTGCTCAGAACCCGTCGGGCGAACCTTTACGGGCAATATCAACGCTCAGCCTGACCCGGCATCAGCTCGATCGAACGGTAGCGCTTTTGTTTTCGGCGGGAGATCTTACCCAGCCCGTTATTATGGGGCTTATCCACGACCCCCTGTTCGCACTGATAGACAGCACGGCCGAGAAGGCGAGCGCTTCTGAGGCCGATGTCGCCGGTACGGAAACGGATTCACCACCTGCTGATCTCTCGATTCCTAAAGTCGCCAATGTCGATGGCGAGTCCGTTGTCATTGAGGGGCAAAAAGAAGTGGTACTTAGGTGTGGTGACGCCAGTATCACCTTGACCCGCTCAGGGAAAATTCTCATCCGTGGCAAGTATCTGTTAAATCGCTCCAGCGGCGTCAATCGAATCATGGGAGGGTCCGTTCAGGTTAATTGACCAAACCGGCGGCGTTTGATCGCCCGGCGGCACAAGTCGACCGTTGCACCTGGTACGGAGCGTAGATCGATGTTGCAGCTAAAGAACACAACGCCGTTTGCCGCGAACATGCTCCTGCTGGCCGACGAACAAGGTATCGACAGCCTGTATCTTACGGTGAAGGCCAGTTTTGTAATAGGTCCGCAATGGACGCTGAAGGAGGAGCAAACTCCGCCGCAAGGCCCCGATGTGTATTGGGGTGAGCCGGAAACCTCCAGCTTAAAGTACGCCTCCGATTATCACTTAGGCAAGCCCGCCACGGATATCGTCATGCTTGGGAACGCCTGCACCGTTGATCAGCGCAAGGTGCGCCAGATGGACGTTAAACTCTCGGTGGGCATCCGAAGTAAAACCGTGCGGGTGTTCGGCGATCGAATCTGGCAGCAAGGCGTAATGAGTGACCCGCAGCCATTTAGTGTTATGCCGCTGATCTATGAAAAAGCCTACGGCGGTAGTGTCGAAGCCGACGGTCAGGTAATCGTCGCTGAAGAGCGTAACCCCGTGGGCACCGGTTTTAGTGGTGGGCGGAAGGCGCGGGATATGGAGGGCCAGTTACTGCCCAATCTGGAAGATCCGGCGAACCTTATTCAATCGGTGGATGATTGTCCCGAGCCGGCCTGTTTCGGGTTTAGGGCACCGAACTGGCAGCCGCGGGCTGGGTTTGCGGGCACCTACGATCAACACTGGCAGGAAAGTCGCGCCCCCTACCTACCCGATGATTATAACAGCCGCTTTTGCAACGCTGCACATCCAGACTTGATATATCCGGGTTACCTACAAGGCGGCGAGCCCGTCGAAATCACCAATATGCATCCCGAGGGCAAGCTTAAGTTTACCTTGCCTTATCTCAAGCTCGTGGCGCGCGTGGAAGGGCCCGCAGAGGCTTCAGCAAACGGGTTTAATTTAGAAACGTTAATCCTAGAACCCAATCGGCTCCATGCTGCCATGGTGTGGAAAGCGAAAATACGCTGCGGCAAGAACGCGCTGAAAATTAAGCACGTAAGCCTCGGCTTGTCTCGGTAGCTGATCTGGTCGTTTTATTGAGAAGGTAGAGTTATGGCACAAACCACATTTGCAAATACACGCGGAATAGCTCACAAGGGCAGTGGTGGTATGAGTACCGTTTTCCCCGACGTGTGTCTCACGCAAGTGGGCTCTGCCGTGGTGCCTATTCCTTACCCAAACATCGGAAAGTCGGCGGATACTACCGAAGGGCCAAAGTCTGTCACAACCGACGGTAAGATGCCCATGGTCAAAGGTGCCAAGTACAGTAAAAGTAGTGGCGACGAGGCCGGCTCGAAAAAAGGGGTTATCAGCGGTGTTCACAAGGATGAATGCGAGTTCATGATGTATTCGTTTGACGTCAAATTTGAGGGGAAAAACGTGTGCCGTCTGGGCGACCCCTTGTTCCATAACAAAAAGAACATTATGGGCTGAATGGCAAAATAACATGAACGCGGCTCAGTTCTCGGTTCAGCAACAGCAGATCAATCCTTATAGCGATATCTATGAGCAGTTTGCCGTGGACGCGGCTTTTTTGTGGCTGCTACGCTCGATTGCCGTGAACCAGCCCCACTATAAGCGCGACGATATGGCCGCGTTAGACCAACGTATCGACGCCCAGCTCAATGGCCTGATGACCGCTCCGGACGATTCCTGGCGCATATGTCGTGAAGCTATGGAGCTTCAGGAGCCAGGCGAGGTGTTTGCCGGGGCCGTGCTGGCGTTTCGTAGCTTGGATGTTCGCAAAATCCAGGACGCTGTAGAGATCGGTTTAGCCAATAAAGTGGGTGTTGAAGGTCTGATATCGGCGATGGGTTGGCTGCCGGGCCGGCTTTGCCATTCCTGGATCAAAAAGTTCCTGACCAGCAAGGAGCTGGACCATAAATATCTCGCCATAGCCGCATGCAGCGTTCGTCGTGAGAACCCCGAGGATTACCTGACGAACCTGCTTCAGCGTGAAGACTGTCGTGCTCATCTCAAACTCTATGCCCGCTCTTTGCGGCTAGTGGGCGAGCTCAAGCGTCACGATCTGATGCCGGCCCTACGTGCCGCTGTGCAAGCGGACGAGCCAAGTATTCGTTTCTGGGCCAATTGGTCTGCCGTGCTGCTGGGCGATTCGTCGGCAATCAACAGACTCCACCCCTTTGTACTGACGTCTGGGCCTTACCAAAGTGCCGCCATAGAGCTTGTGTTCCGCGCACTTCCGGTGGAGCAGGGGCGAGCCTGGATTGACGCCCTCGCCAAGCAGCCGGGCCAAATCCGACAAGTCATTAAAGCAACGTCCGCCCTGGGAGATCCTCACGCCGTAAACTGGTTGCTCGCTCAAATGCGAGTGCCGGCGCTCACCCGCCTGGCGGGGGAAGCGTTCAGCACCATCACGGGTATAGACCTGGAACAAAATTCCCTGGCACTGGATGACCTGCCGGACCTGGATGAGCAGTTCCCTAACGACGACCCGAATGATGACAACGTCGCGATGGACGAAGACGATAGACTGCCTTTTCCCGACGTGGCCAAAGTGGCCGCCGTTTGGCAAAAATACCAACACCGACTTCAGCCTGGGCAGCGCTACTTGCTGGGGAAGACCATCAGCGCCGAAGCTCTGAATGACACGCTTCGTACGGGCTATCAAAGGCAGCGCCGGGCCGCTGCCCTGGAATTGGCGCTCAGTACTCCCGATCAGTTCTTGATTAACCATGCGGCTAAATCAGGGAGTGACGGATGACCAGCACCACACGTCAGCCAAGTGCTCTGCCGAAATTCTATATTGCCGGGATGGGTATGATAACGCCGGTGGGTGGGAACACCGCCACGACCGCAGCGGCGCTGAATGCCGGAATCAGTGCCTATGGTGAATCCCGGTTTTACAATAAAAACCGCAAACCGATCACCATGGCGGCGGTTCCCGCGCTCGCTTTTGAGCAAATGGACGTCGAGATAGACGAGGGGGAGCGCTACAATGAGCAGCAAGACCACGTTATCAAGATGGCGATTGCGGCTATAGGTCAGGCCTGTGACGAACAGCCGCTCGAAGGGCCGATCCCGTTGGTTCTTGCCTTTCCGGAAGTGGAAGCTCAAGCGGACTTCATTAGCTCTTCGAAGTTAATTCAAAACCTCTCTCATAACTGCCAGCCTTGGATAGATCCTCAGCTTTCCCGGAGTTTGCATAACGGCCGTGCCTCTGGGATAGAGGCCTTGAGCTTTGCGTATGAATATCTCTACGAGCCTTACGGGGATTACGTGCTGATTGGTGGCAGCGATTCGTACCGCCATTACTCTCGGCTCGATCTGTTGGATGCCGATGACCGCCTAATGGTAGCTGGCAGCCAAGATAGCTTTGCCCCGGGCGAGGCGGGCTGCTTTTTGTTACTGACCAAAAATCCCGCCAACGCGATGGCTCGAGACGGCCATATAGTTGCCTTAAGCCAGCCGGGGTTGGCGCACGAGCCAGGCCACATGTACAACGATGAAGCCTATCGAGGCGAAGGCCTTGCGTCAGCGTTTAAGGAAACGCTTGATAAGCATCCCACATCCGATATTCATACCATATACAGCAGCATGAATGGCGAGAACTTCTGGGCCAAAGAACTAGGAGTGGCCCAGTTGCGGAATAAATCAGCCTTCCGTGATCCGGTGGCTGTTCGGCACCCCGCCGATGGCTATGGCGACCTCGGTGCCGCTACGGCGCCCGCCTTGATTGCCTTAGCGGCGACCGATCTGCTTGAGCGGAATGAGGCCAACACTCATCTGGTATACAGCTCATCGGACTACGGCCTTAGGGGCGCGGTGCTGGTTAACAGGCAAAAAGTTCAACAACGATAAATTGTAGAGAGTAAGAAAATGCCACAATTAGGCGAGGCCGTGTTCGTTCCGCCACCGAAGAGCTCGAACGAGGAGGGCGATGACCCCAAAAAATCTGTCACCATTCGCTGCGCGTTATTCTTTGATGGTACGCTCAATAACAGGGTCAACGTTAACGCTCGGAAAACAAACAGTGAGGCCTAT
>DAHVRW010000058.1 GCA_027322215.1 Marinimicrobium sp. | reverse complement strand
CGGCAACGCTTTAGCTTTTATGGTCTCTACCGGTCTAAGCTCGATCGGCATGAAGGTGTTGTTTTCAAATGAGGTAGCGTTCATTGCTATTACGGCTTTATCTATACTTATTTCGGCAGCGGCTCCATTCGGCGTAGCTCTATACATGGCCAAAAAATGCAGCTAATAATCACATCAAGTTCGCTTACTACGTTCGCCCGGGGCTCGCAAGCTCGCGCCGTCGTACGCTGCGTTATGTGACACCAATCTTTAAGGGACTAGAATGACACTGGAAGAGTTAAGAGCGGATTTTGAATGCTCTGCGAAACGGTCACTATCGATGCCAATCGCGGGCGCAATATATTGGCTCGCGATTGCAATCGTATCAACTCAAGTTCCCGAGACAGTGGGCCTACTAGTGTTACTTTTTGGGTCTGGTTCGATATTTCCAATTGCTTTGCTGATATCAAAAATAACTAAGGAAGAAGTCTTCTCCTCTAAGAACCCATTGGCAAAGCTTATGGGTATGTCCGTGTTGATGGTAAATCTATTGTGGGCCGTACATATTCCATTATTTCTCTATTCACCGGAGTTCTTGACTTTAAGCGTTGGTATTGGCTTGGGCCTTCACTGGATCGTGTATTCCTGGATTATCCAACATCCGTTAGGGGTAGTCCACGCATGTTTACGCACAGTTTTAGTTTTAACCGTGTGGTTTTCGTTTCCAGGGTCACGGCTTCTAGCTGTTGGATTATCAATTGTCCTGGTATACATTTTGAGCCTTTGGCAAATGTCAACCCGGAAAATATCACAGAACAAGATAAATCAGCAGGACGCCGCATGCGGCGCCGCTGCTTAAGTCAGTTATGCATTTTTTAAGGAACATCAATGTCCGTCGAAGTACTGGTTGAATCCAAGCCTCATTAAAACTGGGAGGTCGGAAAAGAACCGGCCGGTCCTGCATGCCAGTAGCCAATGGTCCATCGCATAGCTAAACGCGGACCGTTTGTTGGTCAACGTTTTTGGCCTGCATATCGTTCCGTAGATGCAAAGGTACTATTCACATTGGATATAACACTTAACGAAGTGCAGCTTATGGCCGCTATGCCTACCAATTCATACAAGCACGCTGCCGCAAGCTTGCGCTTCTGTGCATCACCTTAAAAGTTTTATGAATCGATACATTGCCATCGTAATCACGATTTTTACTGGCTCAGTGCAGGCAGACGACTTGGGGTCCTGTGGCTACATTCCAAAGAAAACGGAGCAATACCCGTATCTAGAATGGGAGTTCTTCGATGACTGCGCTTCTTATAAGGCTGGTCTGCTGCGAATATCACAAGAGCATAGGCAAAGGCTCTATTTTGGCACAGAGGGGTTGGCCAGTTTTTTTACCGCTGGCCAGTATTTCTACGTAAAACCTGATGGCCGGTTTCTCCCGGTCATATTTTACGATAACGGCGCGGATTACTTTCAGGAAGGGCTGACTCGCTCCCAGAAGAACGGGAAGATCGAATTCTATAACAAGGATTTTGAGCTTGTGCTTGCACCAGACTATGACTGGGTGTGGCCGTTCCACGAGGGTCAGGCGCTTGTCTGTAACGGTTGTGTACCGACTCCGTTGGGGGATGGCCATATAGCGCTGGAAGGTGGCCTATGGGGTTACATAAACAAGGAGGGAAAAGAAATTTTGCCGGTCAAATATAAGGCTTCTGATCTCCCTCGCCAGTAGCGCTTCTAACAAGCCAAGCGCGCGTGGTCGCCCACGGCGGGGGATGGGCCTCTTGTTCCGCTGCGCTTCACTATGGCTTAAGATGCGGGCATTAGGCTGCCACAACCAATAGACACCCTACTCCGTAACCCAATATGCAAAACATTCTGATAGTCGGTCTCGGCGGTTTTATCGGCTCGGTTACCCGATACAAACTGGGTGAGCTTATCTTTCACATGACCGCTCAAGGGCGGTTTCCGTTCGGCACGCTCGCTGTCAATGTGCTTGGCTGCCTGGTTGTGGGTGTGCTTGCGGGGATCGCCGAACGGCATAATCTGTTTGGCCAAGAATTGCGACTGTTTCTATTCACGGGATTGTTAGGTGGGTTTACTACCTTCTCGGCGTTCGGTCTGGAAACCGTGCACTTAATCCGTCGCGGCGATCTCGGTATCGCCGCGTTGTATGTTGGCGCCAGTGTTGTCCTTGGGATCACTGCCGTTTGGCTGGGCTTTAAGTTGGCCGCCATCGCCGACGCCGTGAATGCCATCCGTTAGGGCAAGTCCACCCGCCCAGCCTACCGAGGCTGTACACACCGTTCACCCTGAGAGTACTATTCTCTGTGGTCCCGGCTTTGTTAAGCCAAAATTCTCGATAGGATTCTTTTAAGCTAGGGGGCGCCCATACGCATCCCTTCGGTATTCGTTTCGATACTGGGGCGTGACAAGGAGGCTGCATGACGTTTATTCCGGACGACTGGGCAGGCATCTTTCAGCTGGACACCGCGTTTTTGGAGCTGTTTGTACGCAGCTCTGCGTTGTACTTTGGCATCCTTGCTCTTATGCGCCTGATGCCCCGGCGAGCCGGGGGCGAACTTGCCACCATGGACCTCGTTTTCGTCGTGCTCATTGCGCAAGCCGCGGCGCAAGCGCTGGGGGATTACAGCTCGATTTCCGGTGCGATTGTCATCATTATCACATTCATGGCGTGGGACTATCTCGTCAATGTGCTCAGCTATCACCTACCCTTTCTCGAGCGACTGACTTCAGCCCCTCCCTTGCAGGTCATTCGTGACGGCAAACTTCTGCGACGAAATATGCGGCGCGAGTTTCTTACGGAAGAAGAGCTGATAAGCCACCTGCGGGAACAAGGCATCGATGATGTCAGGAACGTGAAAATGGCGCATATCGAAGGCGAAGGTAAGATCACTGCGGTGCGTAAAGAGAACGTAAACTGAGCTGTGACCAGTGCAGCAGGATCGGACGAACGCGTCGTTGCGACAGTTTCATCTTCTTCGCCAGCATTTGCGTACCGGTCCCATTTTCGCTGTCTAAATGGCCATCTCAGTTCAACCACAACCTGTGATTTCCGCAGCGCTAGAACCAGGGGGAGTTGACCATGACAAGCATTGCGAAGAACACGATTTGCCTTTGGTACGACGGCGACGCCGAAGAGGCGGTACACCGCGCGCCTGGGGACTACCCTTCTGGGAAGGAAGGCGACGTGCTTACGGTCCAGTTTACGGTGCTCGGCGTTGCCTGTCTCGGGCTTAATGGCGGGCCTGCGTTCAAACATAGTGAAGCGTTCTCGTTTCAGGTGGCAACCGAGAACCAGGAGGAGACTGACCGCTATTGGAACGCGATTGTCAGCAACGGTGGTCAGGAGAGCGAATGCGGCTGGTGCAAAGACAAGTGGGGCCTCTCGTGGCAAATTACTCCCATTGCTTTGACCAAAGCCTTTACCAGCCCCGACCGCGCCGCCGCCAAGCGCGCATTCGAGGCGATGATGACTATGGGAAAGATCGATATCGAGACGATCGAAGCCGCAGTTCGCGGCTGATCCTGGTTAACAGTCCGCTGGGGTTTGACTTGGCTACTGAATTGACGCTGGCTTGCGCCTAGCGGGCGCCAAGGACCAGCGATCAACAATGTGCTGCTTCAAGCGGCGGCGGGGAACCTCCGCACTGGGCAGCGCATAGTCGCTCACGATAATGCCTTTTTTACGCATTTTGTGTCGATCGCCCGCCAGCAGCGGATGCCATGACGGCAAGGGTTTGCCCTGGTGCACCAGCCGGTAGGAACAGGTTTTCGGCAGCCAGTGATACTTGGGCACGTTTTCTGGTGTTAATTTATGGCAATTCGGGACTTTCTTAAGCCTTTTCGGATAATCTTTGCAGCGGGCCTCCTCAATATCCAGCAGCTCGCAGGCTACGGCATATACCGTGACGGTATTTGACTCTACCTGTCGCTGTAAACAGCATTGGCCGCAGCCGTCGCATAAAGCCTCCCACTCCTTTTTGTTCAGCTCCCCGAGAGACAGACGCTCCCAAAACAGCTCACGCAATTTTCTATTACCTCTAGCAAATCAACGTCATTGAGCACGCGTCACTAAGCGTGAGAAACCGGTAAGTCGGCTCAGCCCGGACAATGCACTACATGATTGTGCCAGATAACAGAAATTGTTTCAGATTTCCCGTAATTTAATGACATTTCGCCGCTGTTAAACGCCGTTCGTCGCAGATAAATACATTTGTCGACGCCCATAAAAAAAGCCACCCGAACCCGAGGGTGCGGAGTGGCTCAAGCGTGTGTCCGAGGGCTCTACCCCGGACTATGGCCAAAATAACGTGTGGGCAAGACGATGCTCTTAGGCGAGCATACTGCGCAGCATCCAAGCGGTTTTTTCGTGCAGCTGTATGCGCTGAGTCAGCAAGTCAGCGGTCGCTTCGTCATGCACCTCTTCCGCGGCGGGGAACAGCTCACGGGCGGTGCGCACTACGGATTCGTGGCCTTCCACGGCGCGACGAATCATTTCCTCGGCGGCCGGAATATCGGTTTTTTCCTTTATGCTGGTCAGCTCCCCAAACTGTTGGTAAGTTCCCGGTGCCGGGAAGCCCAGCGAGCGGATACGCTCAGCGATCTCATCCACCGCCTCGGCCAGCTCCTTATACTGCTCTTCAAACATATCGTGCAGGGGTTGGAACATGGGGCCGGTTACGTTCCAGTGGTAGTTGTGCATTCTCAGGTAAAGCGTGTAGGTGTCAGCCAGTAACCGTGACAGCCCATCGGCGACGCCTTTACGGTCTTTTTTGCTAATTCCAATATCAATTTCCATTTCTTAACTCCTATGTTGAATTTAGTCCGAACCTGGGTTTAATTCTGTCTGAATCTGGCCCCATGCTAGCACCAAGTGGCTTCAACCAATAGCTCAGTTTGCTGGGGAATTAATATCGTTACACATGATTAATAATGGGGGCGAAACGTCGGCATTTCAAGGGTGACAACGCCTATAGCCACCATAGCCATGCCCTATGGGGCCGCTGTTTTCTCAAGGCAATGCGGTGTGAAAGGACAACGACGAACGTTAGCGCAATCTATTGATCGCCCGTTTCATCGTCCACCGGGGGCGGAGGTTTAGAAGAGGCCGGCGGGGAGCCCGGTGCATTTTCGAGGGTATCATTTTCCGTCTCGGCGCTGGCCCAATCGTCGTCATCAAGGGGAAATAAAGGCTCGTCGGCCTCGATATTGGAGGGTACCACTTCGGGCGGCAAGTCTACTTCTTCGGCACCAAGTATTGCTGACGGCTCCGTCGGTGTATCGGCGGCGGGGCCGGCGCTATCGGTGTCAAGCTCATCGTCTTCTGAGCCAATATCCTGCATGGACGGCGACGGTGCGTCACCCTGCTCCTGCTCGGCCGCTTCTCGCTGCGCTTTTGCCCGTTCAGCCCGACGCCGGTTTACGATTGTTTGAGCGCCAAAGGCAACCAGTGCCAACGCCACCAAACAACCCGTCAGGATGCTGCCGTATCGCATTACACGGCTCACAGCATCGGTCGCGTTATGACTGGGCGAAATTTTCGCCGCTTCGGCCGTAGCCGGGGGTGGCTCGTCGCTGTCCATTCGCGGTGTCAATTCAGGTAGCGGCGCGGGCTCCAGGTCGTCATCAAGCCCTCGGGCCAGTGCCTCCAGCTCTCGCTCTTCGGGGCTTATGTAGGGGTCGCCCGGTTCCGGAAATTGAAAATACTGGCTGCCTAATGCCATGCGCAGCGGTTCGCCCTCGGGGCTTCGTCCGCTGGTTTCTAAGTCAATGCGGTAGCGGGCCGGTTCGTCGGGCGTGATTTGCCAATGCCACTGATCATCGGCATTTGGGGTTAAGGTGCGCACTGAGGAAAACCCAGCCGAGCTGCGGCTGTGGGCCACGACGGTGGTTCGGGCGCTATCCACTTGGCTCGGGTCGGCGTGCACCCGTAGGTGATAATGCACCCGGTCGTCGGTGATCTGTTTTTCCAGGGTGACGGTGAAGGGAGTTTGTTCGGGCTCGTCCGCGGAGCCGGCGGCCAGGGCCGCCAGCGGCAAAAGCAGCCCGAGCCCAAACCATCGGGCCAGGCGCCAGGTGGAACGGCCCGTCATGAATTAAACCAATAAATCGAGGCTGCGCCGCCCCTTTTCGGTCAGGTACCAACGCATGCCTTTACGGGTATTGATGCGGCCCGCCAGCTGACGGTTGACCAGCACCTTGAGGGATTTTTCCAACGTCGTTTCATCCGCCTCCGCCTCGCGACACAACCCCGCCATAGAGCGGTAAATGTGTCGACCACGACCGAGCGTTTGCAGGACTTTGGTACCGGCAATATCCAGTTCTTCCTCCAGGTCCAACGGCCCGACGTTGTCGTCGATGCCGGTTTCCTGCTCGGTTTCGGTATCGATCAGGGGCAGAATCTCTTCCTGCAACGTACGCAACTGGTGCTGCATTTCCTCAACCTGAGCACGCGCCTGGATCGCTTCGTTCAAAATGCGCTTAGGCGTACTGGTGAGTACCAGGCGCGAGGCGATGGCAACTATCAGGCAAAAGCCGGTGTAGATGAGCAGTTTGGAAGGGTCGCTCTGGATGTCGGTAATCAGGTCGCTCTGAACGAAAAATAGAATCACCGGCACCAGAAAGGACGCGCCGATGCCCATTACAATGCAGCGCGGCAACGCGGCTTCGTCGTCCCGATCCTGAGTCATCTGGTAGTAGTTAATCAGACCGCCGAAAACCCCAGCAATGCCCATCACCGCTGCCAGAATGAAAATAAGATACGCCATGTATTTCTCCTAAAACACGGGCCGCAACGTGATGTGGTCCGCTTAACAATTTTATTCGTTATCACTGTTCGTTATAGAACAGTTATAGCATCTTTTGCGCCATTGGCAATGCAGATTATTCCTCGCGGGTGTTAGCCGTTCCGCGCCGCGCAATCCGCAAGCCGAACTGAACGAGCAAAGAAACAACCAACGCCACCAGCCACACGCCAAGAATCAACATACCCGCCTGTGCAGCACCGTCGGCATCGTCAAACATGCCTTCTAACACCAACACAAACAGGGCCGGCACCAATACTGGCTCTTCCAGACCAGACAGAGCCGCCGGCGTCAGTAACAAAGCCGCTACCGATACCAACAGCAGATGACGCCAGTCCGAGGACAGCCGCCGAGTGATACGCCACCCGGTTAGCAACAGACCGGCCACCCCCAACAGGTAGGCGCCCCAGGCCCATAGGAAACTGACAGCCAAACCTTCTTCCATTCTCTCAATCCTCTGTACGCTTCAATTGTCATTTTTGACTTTGCACTTTTCGCCTTGCGCTTTGTGTTTATTAATTCTGTGCCCGCGCCTTAAAACACCCAGCGCACAATATGTTCTTCCCAGTCCTGCTCGGGAATATCGGCTTCCGAGTACACTTTTCCCGCCACCGACATGCCCGCCGCGTGGACGCTGTTCGGGTCACCGGAGATCAACGGATGCCAGTCGTACAACGGTTCGCCCTGCCCGATCAGCCGATAGGCACAGGTGGACGGCAACCATTCAAATATTTCCACATCTTCCGGACGCAGCACCACACAGTCGGGAACGTTTTGTTGCCGCGTCGAATATACGCTGCACTGGCAGGCTTCGGCATCCAGATACTGGCAGGCGATATCCGTGAAGTGCACCTCACCGGTATCCTCGTCTTCCAGCTTGTGCAAACAGCATTTACCACACCCGTCGCATAGGGACTCCCATTCTTCCGGGGTCATTTCCTGCAAGGTTTTACGCTGCCAAAAAACCGTCTGCGACATCGTTTACCTCACCCTACAGCTTAGCGTTAAGCTGTCGAATCAGTTGTTGTTCCGCGTCCTGCTCACCGGTGGGGGGCAGTTGCAAGTAGTAACCGGGATCGTCCAAACACTCGATAACCCGGGTAGCGGACGCTCTGGCCAGCTTACGCTCGGGCGTGAGCACCAGCACCATAGCCGGCTGAGGCTTTCCAAAACGCTGTAACAACTCTTCCGGTACCCGCGTCAGGGCGTCCTCTTTGCGGGTATAGAGATACATTCCCTCTTCTCGTGGGCTGCGATAGATTTGGCAAATCACTTTATTTTCAGGCATGACTCTCACCCGGCTGAGGCTCAATCAAAGGCGCGGTTTGAAACTGCTCGGCCAGGGCCAACAGCTCCTCCCCAACCACTGGGTAACGCCAGCCCCGCAAACGCTCCGGCAGACGGTAATCCCCCGATTCCAAACCGGATCGCACCAGCGCTTCGTATTCGCGCTTGCGCACTAACAATTCGGGGGGCACCTGTAGCTTCTGCGCGCGGGCACGCACGTGATGGCGCAGCGCTTTGAGCATGGGCCCATGCTCGCGCCCCAAAGGCGGCGGCAAGCGCTGTGGCCAGGCGCTCTCGTCGTTTTCCGCCAACACGGCTTTCACCAGCGACACTAGGTGTTCGCCGTAGCGCTCTACTGTACGCCGGGGTAAATCGCCGATCGCTTGCAGCGCATCCACTTGAGTAACGTGGCCTCGGGCAATTTCCCACAGGGCGTTTTCTTTCGCCAGGCGGTTGCGGGGCAGATCCCGAGAGCGCGCTTCCACTTCACGCCAGTGGCACAGCCGCTGCAAGATGGCCAACTCCCGACGGCGCAGTTTCCACGCCGAGCCCACCTTGGTGTAATAGTGGTCAAAGTTCGGTTCTTTACGGGCGTTGTGCACCAGTTCGGCGCAATCCTCTTTTACCCAGCCCAGGCGCTCTTTCTCTCGCAACATAGGCAGCAGTTTGCCGTAGACCACCAGCAAGTGCGCCACATCCAGTGCCGCGTATTTCAGTTGGGCTACAGCCAGTGGGCGTTGCAACCAGTCAGAGCGGGTTTCACTTTTGGGTATCTCGATATTGAGTAACGCTTTGACCAGCGGCGCGTAGCCCAGGGAAAAACCCAAGCCCGCAAATGCCGCGCCCAGTTGCGTATCAAACACCGGTTCGGGCACCAGACCCAGCCAGTGTTGAAACACTTCCAAGTCTTCCGAGCAGGCGTGCAACACTTTGGTTACAGCGGGGTTCAGAAGCAGCTGACGCAGGGGTTCAAAATCCTGAATAGCCAGGGGGTCAATCAGATAACAGCCGGTACCATCACCAATCTGCAGCAGGCCAGCGATGGGATAAAAGGTATCGCTGCGCATGAACTCGGTATCGACCGCAATGGCCGCCTGTTGCGACCAGCGCTCGCACAGTTCGGCCAGCTCGACGTCCTGCTCAATCCAAATGGGGTCTGTGGGGATAATGCTCATAAATAAGTAAATCGCCTATCGGGCTCGGTGCACGTTCGTGCGCGACCGGCCAGGAACATAGAGGGCATATAAATGCAGAGAATAAGGGCCTACGAGGATACTAATTGAACGCGCCATGCGCTAAAGCGCCTTGCGACTGGAAAAAGCATGAGCCAAAGTGCCCCCATCGACGTATTCCAGCTCGCCACCCAGGGGCACACCATGGGCGATGCGCGATACGTTAACGCCCAGTTCGCGGGCACGCTCGCTTATGTAATACGCCGTGGTTTCACCTTCCACGGTAGGGTTGGTAGCCAAAATCAATTCTTCCACCGGCTCTTGTTGCAGCAGGCGGGTCAACGCGCCGATACCAATTTCCTCTGGGCCGACACCGTCGATGGGTGACAAACGTCCCAGCAGTACAAAGTAACGGCCCTGATAACCGCCCGCCTGCTCAATCGCCAAAACATCTCCCGGTGTTTCCACCACGCATAGCAGGGTTTGATCCCGCTTGGGGTTGGCGCAAATACCGCACAGGGGTTGCTCGGTTAATGTTCGGCAACGCTCGCAGCGGCCTACCCCTTCCACGGCCTGAGTCAACGCTTCGGCCAAACGCTGGGCCCCTGGCCGATCGTGCTCCAGCAGTTGCAGCACCATACGCTGAGCGGACTTTGGGCCCACTCCAGGCAGGCAGCGCAGGGCGGACATCAGCTCGTCGATCAAAGGACTAAACATAGGGTGACTCGGTTAACGGTCTGGCTTGCAAGGCGAATTAAAACGGCATTTTGAAATCCGGTGGCAAGTTCATGCCAGCGGTCATACCGGCCATTTTTTCCCGGCTGTTGGCTTCGACTTTACGCACCGCGTCGTTGACGGCGGCGGCCACTAAGTCTTCTAAAATTTCTTTGTCTTCGCTCATCAGGCTGTCATCCAGCGACACCTTCCGAACGTCGTAGCGGCCGGTCATCACTACCGACACCAACCCAGCACCGGACTCGCCGGTCACTTCAGCCTGCGCCAACTCTTCCTGAGCTTTTTGCATATTGGCCTGCATTTGCTGGGCCTGCTTCATTAAATCTCCAAGACCTTTCATGATAAAAACCTCATGTCTATTTCATTAACAGACTGTGTCATTAACCGACTGTTGAAAACGTTTTCGGGACGGACTTCGCCGATGGCGTTTCTCAATCGCCCGTCAGCGGCTCGACAGTATCCTCCCGCAACGTTGCATCGAACTCGGTCATCAACTGCTGCACTAATGGATCGTTTTTAATGGCGCTCACGGCGTCATCGTATTGCTCCTGCCGACGTCTGATCGCTCTGGCGGATGGCGTTTCACCGGTCACTGGCCCCAGCTGGATACGCACTCGGACCGGCTCACCGAAATAATCGCTGAGTCCATCGGCCAGACGCTGTTCGTGGCTCTCATCAAACAGCGCGCTATTGGCTTCATCCAAAATAAAATCCAGAACATTGCCCTCGCGTCCAACCAGTACGCAGTTCGACACCGTGGCCTGCAACAATCCGCCCACATGCAGGCCTGTATAAATGTCGCACCAGTTGTCGGGCGTAGCTTCTGCGAGCGTCAGTCGCGGTCCCGTAGGCGAATCATTCGGCACGGGGGCCGGCGCCCCATCAGGCTTTTTTGCGCCCTCGCCCTCCCCGGTAGGCCCAGGCGCGTTATCCATCGCCAGCTCACGGCGATCAATCTCCGGTGTTTTATCGGTCACCGGAGCTACGTCAGCCACCGGCGTGTTATCGACCGCCGGAGCGTGGTCAGCCGCCGGAGCGTAGTCATAAGGCCCATCAAACGGTATCCCTTCCGGAGCGCTTGTGGGCGTTGGCGGAACGCTCGCCGGGGTCGCAGGGTTGGACTCGACATCCGCCGCGAGATTCCCCGCCGGGTCCGGCCGTGCATCGGCTTCCACTGGTGGGGAGTCAGGCACAGATTCCGGTGTGGGCTGCGCACTTGCGGGTGCTACCGTCCGGTTCGTCGGAGCCACTTCCGGCTCGCTGATGCGATCGGCCAGCTGCTGCCCGGGCGATGCTGGCGGAGTTTGCGCGCCGCCACCAGCGGGCAGCGGCTGGGTAGGCACGTCGGTCACGCCCTGGGGCTTAAATGCCAACATCCGAAGCAGCACCATTTCCAGCCCCGCACGGGGGTCCGGTGCCAGCGGAAGGTCGCGCCGGCCCAGCAAGGCGGTTTGGTAAAAAAGCTGTACATCTTCCGGGGCCATGGCCTGAGCCAGCTCCAATACCCGCTCCCGATCGCCGTGGCTATTGTCCACCGCCTCGGGCAAAGCCTGAGCAATGGCAATGCGATGCAGCAACGTGAGTAACTCCGCCAACACCCCCGCGTAATCAGGGGACTGTTCCGACAATTGTTCCACCGCCGCCAACAAGGCCTTGCCATCGAGGTTTGCCAGGGCAGTCATCAGAGTGTTGATGGCGCCCTGGTCAATGGTGCCCAGCATGGCCCGCACTTCGGTCTCGGTTATTTTCCCGGAGCCAAACGCAATCGCCTGATCAGTCAGGCTCATGGCATCGCGCATACTGCCATCAGCGGAGCGGCCCAATAGCCACAGGGCGCTCTCTTCAAACGGCACCAGCTCCTTATCAAGCACAAATTGCAGATGCTGCACAATGCGCTCGGGGTTCATGTTCTTCAGGTTGAATTGCAAACAGCGGGACAGCACCGTTACCGGCAAGCGCTGGGGGTCGGTAGTGGCCAAAAGAAATTTGACGTGAGGCGGCGGCTCTTCAAGCGTTTTCAGCAGTGCATTAAAGCTGTGGCTCGACAGCATGTGCACTTCGTCAATTAGATAAACCTTATAGCGGCCTCGGGTGGGCGCGTATTGAACGTTCTCCAACAGCTCCCGCGTATCTTCCACCTTTGTGCGCGAGGCGGCGTCCACTTCGATCAAATCCACGAAACGGTTTTCGGCAATTTCCACACAGGCGGTGCACTGGCCGCACGGCTCGGAACTGACCCCCGATTCGCAATTCAGGCACTTAGCCAGAATGCGCGCGATGGTGGTTTTACCCACGCCTCGGGTGCCGGTGAACAGGTAGGCATGGTGCAGCCGGTTATGGTCCAGCGCATTGACCAGCGCCTGCAATACATGCTCCTGCCCAACCATTTCTCGGAAGGTGCGCGGACGCCATTTGCGGGCTAAGACTTGGTAGCTCATGCCTTCCTCTGAGGGGGTTATCGATAATGGAAGGGGATTATACCTGACAAGCTATCAAATCGCCTCTGGCGAAACGCACGCTGGCAAGCTTGATAACACGGAATGAAAAAATACGGGAGGAGATGGTGGAGGCGACCTAACCAGCCACACCCCGGCACATGACTGACTGCTACCGTTGCTCCCTTCCGGGCCTGGCGGGGTTCACAGCTGATCATTGCGAGGGGACCGGAAAGGTCACCATTTCAGCTCCGCGGGCCTTGCACCCGACGGACAAGCATTATCGGCAGTTTACCCGGCCATTGCAAGCCGAAACCTAAATCCGATGCCAATGCCAGACACTCAATTCAGCAATACGGATGCCGCCGGGCCAAGGGGCCAGCCCAGCCAGAACCAAATCAGCAAGAAGCTGCTCCAAGCGAACAGGAACGTCAGGCTGTACGGCAACATCAACGCCACCAGTGTCCCTACGCCGAAGTCAGCCCGGTAACGTTGGGCAAAGGCGATGACGACACCGAAATAAGGCATCAGCGGTGTAATCACGTTAGTGGTGCTGTCGCCAATGCGATAGGCCACCTGGGTGGCCTCGGGGCTGACTCCCAGCAAATACAACATGGGCACAAACACCGGCGCCATAAGCGCCCACTTGGCGGAGGCGCTGCCCACAAACAGGTTCATCCCGGCGGTAATGAAGATCAATAGCACCAACAATAGCCCGGCGTTCAGATCGAGCCCCAGTAGCAATTTCGCACCGGAGGCAGCGGTGATCGTGCCGAGCTGGCTCCAGGCGAAAAAGTTGACGAACTGGGCGGCGAAAAACATCAGTACCAGATAGGTCGCCAGGGTACCCATGGCGGATTCCATGCCCTCGATTGCCGCGCGACTGTCGCGATACCGGCCACTGACCCGGCCAAACAACCAGCCCGCCACAGCCGCGTAAAAGGCGATAATTACCACGATGCCTTGCAGCGCGGCGGAGGCCAAAAAGCCCGGCTGTTCCGGATCATGTAGCCAGCCGGTGGCCAGACCCAGCGCCAGGAGCAGCCCAAAACACAGAGTCCACGCGAGCACAGCCCAGAGCCCCCGCCGCTGAGCGGCCGTCAATGGTTCAATGGCGACCGCTGTGCCCGTGTTCTGGTCCTCCAAATAAGGCACCACCAATTTTTCCGTTACCCAAACCCCCACGGTACTCAGCAGCACGGTGGACGCCACCATAAAATAATAGTTACTGGCAATGCCCACCTGATAATCGTCGGCCACCAGCGC
>DAHVRW010000057.1 GCA_027322215.1 Marinimicrobium sp. | reverse complement strand
TCAACCCCGTCCCGCAAGGGATGGGGTTGTTTATTGGCGACCAACGCCTGAACTCGCTCGCTAGCCGGTTGATTACCCAGCCAAACAAAGGTTCGGCGTCAGGCGGAAACCGTCACGGCGCGACAAACCGAAAGTGCTGGTTAGTATTTCCGGTAACGCTCCATTGAATAATGCTGGCGCCGTTGGCCGAACTGATGGACTCGATATCCAGCACGTGACCGCTCAGGCGCGAACGGATACGAAAGTGGCCATCACCCACACTCTCCAGCGCCCACTGTTGGCCATCGCCTGCCCAGTACTCCCACTGCGCAATACTCGCACCCAGGTCTGGGGATAATTCCCATACATCCAGGCTGCGGCCCGACGCCATATTGACGATGCTGTAATAGCCATTACCCAGGTTGGTCACGTTCCAACGTTGAGCGGGGCTGCCGCCATACGTACGCTGTTCCGTCATGGCGCCGTTTGTGTAAGCATGCCCAACCGAGCTGATCGCACGACCACTATGGCGCGCCTCAATCACATAGGTGCCATTTGGTACAGCGGACCCCGTAACGGTGCAATTGCCCGGTGTAAAATTGCGCGTCAGCTGCGGCCAGCCGCCACTGTAGTTCAGGCGCAGAATATCCAATTTAGCATTTCCGTTATCGGCGGCATCGTAGTAGTGCACGGATACGTAGCTACAACTGCCTTCCTGCAACAGACCGATGTGCCCTGGCCCACGATAACGGCCATCACTGTTGGGCAACAAAGTCCGCCATCCCGTATAAGGACCGGTAATACTCGTGGACCGCCCTACTTGTACGTAATAAGAGCTGTTTAGCCCGTCGCAGCATGTCCCACGGTTGACGTACAGATAGTAATAATTACCGTCCCGAGTGATGTAAGGCGCCTCAATACTCTGGTACCCACCTCCGTATATATGGCTGACGCTGCCAATGCTTTTACCGGTGTCTGGGTTGATTTCCACCACACCAATACCGCCAAGCCAAGAGCCATATAAACCCGCCCCATCTCAATTGCTCCGCCCGCGCTCCGCTTAACCGGAATGCTTACCGACTCACACCGTCCAAATGGATAACGCTTTCTTTACCGAGGGCATAATACCGGGCTGCCCCTTTATGGAAGCTGCGGATTTTCAACCTGTGTAAATGCCTGTAGAGTCCATTGTAGAGTCCATCACTGACCTCACCATTTGCAGGGCAGACGCATGGTATTGGATGAGACGCGTTAACAGCACAGACAAGTCAAACCGAGCGAAACCGGGTGTTAATCACGCTCGATTCATCGCTTTGCTCTGCCTTTTGGGCGGCGGCTCATTGCTCGGTATCAAAATGAATCTGGCAAAGGTTGCCGGTGACCTTGGACTGTCGGCGCTAGCGTTGCTGGCGTGGTCGATTGTTGGGGCGGCGCTGATGCTTTTAGTGTTGGCAGGAGTACGCCGACGCTCTTTACCGATTAGCAGGCGCACGTTTGAATATTATGTGGTCTCCGGCCTAATCGGTGTGGCCGGCCCCAGTCTCATCTTCTTTGCGGCTATCCCACACATAGGCGCAAGTTTTGTCGCACTGATTGTCACTTCACCCCCATTGCTTACCTATATTGGGGCACTGGCTGTTGGACTGGAGCGGTTCCAGACAAGCCGGGCCCTGGGTGTCACAGCCGCCTTGTCTGGCACAGCTTTCCTTGCCGTGCAGCACCTGTCAGCTCCCGAGGGGAAACCCCTTTGGCTGGGGCTGGTGCTGATCGGGCCGGTGTTGCTCGCCGCCGGCAACCTTTATCGCACATTGCGCTGGCCCGAGGGCACTTCCCCAAGCACCCTCGCCCCGGGAATGTTGGTGGCCGCGGCGATCATGTTACTGTGCACGGGACTTTTACCCGGCTTCTCCCTTGCTGTGCCTCTAGACAGCGCTAAGCCCTTACTGCTGATCGCCATGCAAGCGCTGGTATTCGCGGGGTTTTACTTGTTTCTCTTTCACTTGCAAAAGGCCGGTGGTCCAGTGCTGCTGAGCCTACTCGGTTCCGTCGGCGCTGTGGTAGGCGTACCCATCGCTATATTGGTGCAAAACGAGGCGCCGCCAGGGGGTTTATTCGTGAGTGCGACGTTGATCGCCGTCGGGATCGCGCTTGTCACCTTGGGCCATTCCCGCGCTTTAACAAAAAAAGCCTCGGTATAGCCGGCTCAAATTTTTATCGTCTGCGCCACGGCCAACGTGCGCGCCGTCCTCTTACGTTGACTGGTGGCACTATCCGCCAAACGCACAATGGCCTCGTCAGTTTCCCCCATTCGATCCAGCATTTTCTGCAAGTGCTGGCGCAATGTATCGGCGCGCTGGCGCTCGTCCTGTGAGCGCCCGTGCAGGCTCTGCGTAACGCGCTGTGCATCCATTACCGTATCGTGGATCCGCCCGAGGGCCGTTTCCGCCAAACGGGATTGCTCCATACAGATGTCAGCGCTGTGCTGTTCTGCCTGTAGTTCAGCCGCGGTGAGCGCGACGGTTTCCCGCAAATGGTCCACCAACGTCTGAATCTCCCCCGTCGCCTCCTGGGTATTGGCGGACAGGCGCCGCACCTCCCCCGCCACGACGGTAAACCCCTTGCCCTGCTCGCCGGCGCGAGCCGCTTCGATGGCGGCGTTTAGAGCCAGTAAGTTCGTCTGTTCAGCGACACTTTTGATTGTGTCCACAACGGCCACAATAGCGTCAGCCGCATGGGTCAATTTAGCCATACTCTCGCCGGAGTTCATAATCTGCGCGCGCAGCTGCTCCACCTGTTTAACAACATCGCCTACCTGTATTCGGCCCTGCTCGGCAAAGCCGGCCGCTTCGGCGCCTCGCTGGTTGATCATTTCCAGCTCGTCACTGATGGTTTCCAGTGACAGGCCGGTCTGCTGTATAGCGTAATCCAGCGCATTCATTCCCTCGCTTTGATCACGAACTTCTGCGCGGCACTGCGCACTGATAGTGGCATTGTTATAGGCGGTATCCGCCGCATGATGAGTTGCCTCAGCGACGTCCGACAAAATGCCCCGGAGGCGTTCAAATAAAGTCGACAGACTTCGGCTTATTGCGCCAACTTCATCGTCACGCGAACTGTTAAACGAGATTGTCAGATCGTGTGCGCGAGCGGCCTGGTTGATCTGTTCAGCCAACTGAGTCAACGGACGGCTCAGCAGTCGTGCGAAGGCCCATGCACCGAATAAAGCAAGGGCAATCAGTACCACGGAACTGCTCAGTGAGCTGCTTAAAATGGTCGTGCGAAGCGCACGGACATTGGAGAATATTTCGCTGGGCGATTGCTGGACAATCAGAGCGTATGTCTGCCCACCCAGCGACACAGGCTGCCAAGCGTACAGCTGTCGCTCGCCCTCGCTATCCAACGCTTCTCCGAGGCCTCGCTCACCCCGCAGTGCCGCACGCACTGGTTCCAGCGCCCTCGCCTGGGGCACTGGATAACCCACTCGAGGGCGAGTAGCTAAGTTACCATCCGGTGCCACCAGGTAGGCCTGCCCTGTGTTTCCCAAGCCCAGTGATTGCCACTGACCATTCAGGGTGACGCTTTGGTTTAATTGTTCACCGGGAATTTCTACCACCAAATAACCGGTGGGTGTTTCCGGACTGAGCTGGTTGTGAATCACGCTCAGCCCCAAGTACAGACTGGGCTGATCGTTATGAAACGGCGATGGCGCTAATTCGGAAAGTACAGCCGTTGCGGGCGGTTGCTCACGCAGCTGGCGGACCAATGCGGCCAGACTGCTCGATCGAAAGGGACCCGTTTTTAGAGACGTCCCTAAGTGTGGGCCCTTGCGCGCGGAGTAAATAATTCGCTCGCCTTGGTGATCGATCAGCATAAGGTCACTAAAACCGAAACGCTCTACCAGATCGCGAAAGCTGGCGTGGTACCGGCGGTGCTGCTGGGAATAGATGGTGCTGTCTTGACGATCTTCCATCAGATGCAAAGCACCCGGTCCACCGGGGTTGGTCTGTAAGTAATAATACTGAAGCAATAACGCTTCATGCGCCATGTTGTCCAGCCAGCCTTGCCAATCCGGTGTACGCTCATTTCGATATTCGCCGTTGCGTCGATGAAAGGGTATATATTCATCCTGATACCAATGCCCCAACTGCTCACGCAACTCAGCGATATTGATGGTGGCGGGCACTTCGTAACGGTAGGAGTCAAACGGTCGCACGAAGCCGTACAGCGCCTCTTGAGTCATACGGCTGTGGGCCTGGGATTGCAGCAATTCGCCAAACTATTCAAACTGGCGCAAAAGAGCCTCTTCACGGCCTGCGGCCGTGGTTTGAAATTGCCGTTGAAGCGCTGCTTCCACCGCTTGTGAGCTGTGGTTCAAAGCCAGCCAGCCGGTAGTGCCCGCCGAGCCTACTACCGCCAGTGCCGTTAGCACTGTGGCGCCCAACATCAAACGGCTGGCAATTTTCATACAAACCTCGCTCTCATGAGCGGGCACTGTAGAAAATTATTATTACAATTTCGTGACAAACGGTAAAAGACGTCATCGCCATTGGCTATCCATTGGCGATAAAGTACGGAAAAATAAAAAATCAAAAGGATGAGACAGCCCCACCATGACACGCGTAGCTCTGCTCGTTGCTCTTTCACTCGGCCTATTCAGTTACCACACGGCCGACGCACAAAATTGCGAACGCTATAAGGATCGTGCCGACCATTACGCCAAGCTGCGTCGGTCCGGTGGCACCAGCGCGCGCATGGCGCGATGGCAAAACCAAAGAAATCGGTACAATGCGCTCTATCAAGACTGTCAACGCAAGGCGAGCTCCACCTCTATTAAAATGGTCACGGGATCCGATGGGAGTGAACGCTATGCAGACCGGCGTAAACCGCGCCGTATTAACACCAACGATCAAGTAGTCCGGACACTGTTGGAAACCTGCAACTATTGGATACGAGAACACAACGCTCGTCCCACTAGAGATAGTCTGAGCCAACGCGACTACGCCTGCAGCGCCGCCGATCGTGGTCAACGCGAGTCTGACGCAGCACGTATCGTACCTGCACAACACACACGCTCACTCAATGAGTGCATTAAACCCGGCAACGTGATTGATGATGATGTGGCGGCTTGTTTGCAAGGAAAGGTGTCGCCCGATTGGCGCGAAGAATCCGACGACAAAACCAGCCAATAAAGTCCCCAATTGATTCCTGTAGAGACTGAACCATAGCCGTGGTTTTTATATTTAGCGGCGTTCTGCGCCACCACTTTGACGTTAATTGTTCAAACAGCGAACTGTTCCTTTGACAGGCGAATGATGTCGTAGTTGAATCACAATCAGCGAGACGCCATTCGATTAAAGGGACTATTTTCACGCAGTCATCCCACCGCTGACTGTCCGGTTAGCGGCCAAGAATAGTGTTAAAAAAACCTTTGTAGTTTTGGAGAGTCTAGCGCTGACATCAACGTCGTCTGATGTCGTCGAAAACCTGTTGTGCATTACATCTAAAAACTTTAAATAATCTACGATACAAGGAGTTGCAGGATGAAACTATCAAGACACGCAACGCTAGGCGTAGCGCTGGCTGGGGCTATGTTCGCCCACGCCGCCAGTGCCATAACGTCAGGGCCCGGTGAAGCCACACTGAACGTGGACAACCATTGGGGTGAAGGTTATTGCGCCAGTGTGACCGTGGCCAATAACGGCAGTGCCGCCATCACCAGCTGGACCGTGGAGTTGGACTTTAACGGTTCCGTTGTTAACAACCTCTGGAACGGCAACCTGAGCGGCAACACGGTTACACCGGAAGTTTATAACGCAAATGTCGCGCCGGGCAGTAGCAGCAGTTTTGGTTTCTGCGCCAACGGCAACAATGTGGCAGAGCTTGCCGCACTGAGCGTCAACGGCGGCGGGACTCCGAACCCCAATCCGGACCCTGACCCTGATCCTGACCCGCAACCGGATCCCGATCCGAACCCTGGCCCGGGTGACGGCGAGCACAGCATCACCGTACGCATGAGCGGTTTCGTTGGCGATGAAAGTGTCAGCCTGATCGTGGGTGGCGAAACGCTGCAAACCTGGACACTGTCTGTGGGCATGTTGGATTACACAGTTAATACCGATGTTACAGGCGAGCTTCGCGTGGCGTTTACCAACGATGCCGGTGATCGCGATGTGCAAGTGGACTATGTGATCGTTAACGGTGTCACTTACCAGGCGGAAGACCAAGCGGACAACACCGGCGCCTGGGACGGCGAATGCGGCGCAGGCTCTTATACCGAGATGCTGCATTGTAATGGCTCTATCGGCTTCGGCAACCCGTTCGATGGTACCCCTGGCCCAGGCCCCGATCCGGATCCCGGCCCCAACCCCAATCCGAACCCACCCGGGTTACCGGACTTTTTTGTGGGCAACATCACCACCAATGGTCAAGTACGGTCTGACTTCATTCAGTATTGGGATCAGATTACGCCCGAGAATGAAGGCAAGTGGGGGTCCGTCGAAGGCTCACGTGATAATTATAACTGGGGTCCGCTGGACGCTATCTATGATTACGCGCGCGCTCATGGTATTCCGGTAAAAGGCCATACCTTAGTGTGGGGTAGCCAACAGCCCAACTGGATCGACAGTCTGAGCCCGGCTGAACAGCGTGCGGAAATTGAGGAATGGATTCGCGATTACTGCGACCGCTACCCCGATACCGCTATGATGGATGTGGTGAACGAAGCGTTGGACTCGCACGCGCCGGCAAACTACGCCCGCAGTGCGTTTGGAAACGACTGGATCACCGAATCCTTCCGGCTGGCACGGCAGTACTGCCCGAACACCATTTTGATTTATAACGACTTTAACTTCATGACCTGGGATACTGACGCCATTATGGATCTTATCCGTCCGGCGGTTAACTCCGGTTACGTCGACGCGATAGGCGTGCAGGCCCACGGTTTGTACTCTCCACGTGTATGGAGTGCTCAGGAAATTCAAGACAAGCTGGATCAAATTTCCACATTGGGCTTGCCAATCTACGTATCGGAGTACGATATTGAAGCTACCAATGACCAGACGCAGCTGGAGTATATGCAGATGCACTTTCCAGTGTTTTACAACCACCCCAATGTTGTGGGCATTACCATCTGGGGATATGTTGTAGGCGCCACTTGGCGTGAAGGGACAGGTCTGATGCACAGCAATGGCCAACAGCGCCCAGCCATGCAGTGGCTAATGGAGTACCTGAACCGATAGCGTCGCTGACTTATCTGAAACCGTTTCAGATGATACGACTGGAAGGCCCCGTTTCGACGGGGCCTTTTCGTATCGGCACACTATTCGCGGCAAGCAATGTGGTCGCCTGCATACCCTTTGCTTCGCATACGCATAAATGAGCTTGGATTAACTGCAAGATAAACGCGCTGGCTTGAACCCATTTAGGAGCACGGTGGTCTCAGAGTAAGTGCTCGAAAACAGACAACAGGAGGTTGTTATGGGTATCGAAGTAGGTGGCGTGCTTGGCTTTATCCTGCTCCTTCTCATCATATACGCCATTGTGAAAACGGCTAAGAGCAGTGCCCGAGGCACGACCAAGCTGATATGGATTCTGGTGTTGCTGTTCTTACCGGTACTCGGCTTTATTCTCTGGTTGCTTCTGGGGCCAAAAGGATAAAACGCCGGGACGACACACTACATCTTCTGATTTCTTTCCAGCTCGGGGTTATCGAACAGCTCCCGAGCTAAACTCTGCCCCAGGGCGATGATTTCCTCGGCCCGGTGATACTCGTGGATCATGTACAAATTTCGGGGCACCCGGAAAACCATGTCGGGTTGAAAGACCGCAAGGTGGTGCCGGGTTAAGGCCGCCATCATGGTATCGAGCGAGCGCTCCATAACCCGCCAGACTCCCATCTTTTCGGGCTCGGGCGGTGCCTCTTGGGGCTCATAATTCCAACCGATTTTTGCAGCCGCCTGCGCGAACCAGCCGGGCCGGTGTTCATGCTCAGTGTCAACGGGCTCGCCCGGTCGTACCCCCACAGGCGGACCGTTTGCGTCCACCACAAAGGTGGCGTCGGTAATACGGTTGAACGTGGGCGCGACGGGTATGGGATTTAAAACACTGCCATCGACTAAAACTCGATTCCGATAAACGTGAGGCGTGAACACCCCGGGGATCGCAATGGATGCGCGGATGGCGTCGCAGAGCGGACCTTCGTTAAACCACACTTCACGTTCGCGCTCAATGTCCACGGCCACGGCGGAGTACGGTATAGGCAGATCCTCAATCTGGATATCGGCAAGCCACTCCTCCAATTTGGCCATAATTTTGTTGCCGGCAATAAGACCGCTGCCACCACCGACATCCAATAGCTTAAAAATATCGTACTTTTTTAGTGTCAACGCCCACTCGGTATAATCCTCCAGCTTGCCAGCGGCGTAGAGCCCAGCCACGAGAGCGCCCATGGAGCAACCGGAGATGGTTTCAATACGGTAACCACGTGCTTCCAACTCACGGATCACGCCGATATGCGCAAGGCCTCGGGCGCCGCCCGAGCCCAGTACCAGGGCAATGCGCTTTCCGTGGGGTATGGGCTGAATCTCAGGATTGTGCTGGGACACCGGATCACCTCCGCTCGATGGTTCACGTATCGAAGAGTTCTATAGTACATGTGAGCCACTACAAATGCGCTTTTAACCTGCAAAAAACGTGTGGCCTTAGGGTAAGGGACGCGTTGGCGCACTTTTACAAGCCTTGTTATCGGCGGTAGTATCAACGCTTAGGTTACACCCCATGAGCGGCGGAGTTTTACATGAGCTTGGTGAAAAAGCCCATTCGAGAATGGCGCGATGTCGATCCCGAACGATTTCAGAATGAGATAGCACCGCTATATCGGCCCGCGGTGATTAGGCAGTACCTGAAGGACTGGCCGGCGCTTCAGGCCCAAAATGAATCCATCGACGCTTTGGCCCAGTACATTGGCCGCTTCGATTCAGGCAACAACGTCGTGACCTACCGGGGCGCGCCGGACATTGGCGGGCGGTTTTTTTATCAGGATGAGATGGAGGGTTTCAATTTCGATCGGGTGCAAGAAACCTTCGCTCAAGCGTTGGAAAGTATCCTCGCCCACCGGGACAATCCTGAGCCCCCGTCCATTTATACCGGCGCGGTTAATCTGCAGGACAACCTTCCCGGATTTGCCCGGGAGAACCATTGCGATCTTGTGGGCAGCACGGCGGTGGCTCGCATTTGGGTGGGCAATGCGGCTACTGTCTCAACCCATTACGACTTATTGGACAACATCGTGTGCGTGGTATCGGGCCGCCGCCGCTTTACGCTATTTCCACCCGAACAGCTGACCAACCTTTACGTGGGTCCACTGGATTTTACGCTATCGGGTCAGCCAGTCAGCATGGTGAATTTACAGAATCCGGATTTCGACCGTTTTCCGCGCTTTAAAGAAGCCCTGGCAGCCGCGGAAGTGGCCGAGCTTGAGCCCGGTGACGTACTGTACTTACCGAAGCTCTGGTGGCACCACGTGGAGTCCCTCGATCCGTTTAACGCAATCGTCAACTACTGGTGGGATCAGACCGCCCTCGGTAGCGACACGGCGTTCACCACGCTTATGCATGGCCTGCTCACGCTCCGCCATCTTCCGATGAAGGAAAAGCAGGCGTGGCAGGCATTTTTCAACCATTACCTATTTCGTAGCGAGGCCGAAGCGACGGCGCATATTCCAGAACGCAAACGAGGCATTTTAGGAAACATGACGCCGGAGCTTTATCGCAAGATCAAAGGGCACGTGCTCGCGATGATTAACCGTTAGCGTTAAGCACTCGGTTTTTGCGGTCGATGAGCTTTTGCATTTGCCCCAGGGACGCCAGCATCATATAAGCGGGCTCAAGAAAACCAGCGCCGTGCAATTCGGCTGCTACCGTGGAATCCAGCGCGCGCAGACGGTCTTGGTTGATTGTGTAGAGCCCCTGGATTTCCCGCTCTTCACCATTATCAAATTTGATTTCAAATGTTGCTGGCGATATCAAGTCCAAGTCCAGCATGCGCTGAATGAACTTGTCATTCACCTCATAGCCAACCTGTAGCGCCCGCAAGATCGAGGTGATCTTGTCCATAAACGGGGTGGGGAAACCCCGGTTATTAAACAGTGCCTCGCCCTCAGTGGTTCCCACCCGCTCGTCATCCTCATCTAGCAGCACCACGTGCTCGTCCTTACCCGAAGCGGTTGGTTTGTTACCAATCAGGAACGGTTGGCGCTGAATATTCAACGGAACATAGGAACTCTGCCAGCGGGCGTTTTCAATAAATAGATTTTCATCCTCTTCAAAACCAAACAGGGCCACGCATACAAAGCGCCCGGTACTTTGGTTTTTGGTAATCATAATGGGGTATTCAGCCGCTAAGTGCTGAAACTCTTGGACGATCACCGGACAGTTGCGCCCGATAGGCGTCACCACGACGCTGGGCGCGTATTTCACGCGTACATTCTGGTGGGTCTTGCTATCGACTAAAACGGGTTTGCTCATAAGGTTGCCTTTATTATTCGAGATCAAATTTTCTGGAAGCCGTATTCTTTGATTTTATTGACCAGCTCTCTGTGTGTGGGCATATTCGCAACCAGCTGACGAATACGTTGCTGGTTTTCGTACATATTACGCTGGGCAAACGCTATTTCTTCTTCCGTCAAGCGAATATGTTCACTTTCCGTTTTAAAACCCATACCGTAAAGCACATATTGGTAACTCGCCGCCGGGAATACTTCACGCCGGTTGGTGAAGTCATGGTCCCAAGGGTGCTGATAGCGCCACAGCTCCATTAACTCCTTAAGGCTGTCGGGGATGGTATCGGGATCCTGGTTGTCCGTCCAAAACGTATTATCGGTACGGCGGGTAAGAATATAGTGCAGTTTCAGGAAGTCGATGATGCGATCCCAGCGATACCGGAACGTATCGTTAAAACGCTTGGCAATAATATCCATCGATTGGCGACAGGTGGGCATCTGCTCGGCGAGCATTTCGGCGGACAGCTCCACCAACACCAGTGCAGAAGCCTCCAGGGGCTCCAAAAAGCCCGACGACAAACCGATCGCTACACAGTTATTCTGCCAGAAGTGTGCCCGATGGCCAGACGTAATAGGAATCTCTCGAACGCTGAGGTTGTGCGCCACCGACCGGCCGATGGTCGGCTCCAGATAGGCCATAAGCGCCTCTTCGGCGCGCTCTCGATCGGTATGGCGGGTGGAGTAAACATGCCCCACTCCGCGGCGGGTTTGAAGGCCGATGTCCCAAATCCAACCCGCCTCCTGACCGGTTGAAACCGTGTGGGATACGATATCGTCGTTCTCATTAAGGTAGGGCGCGTGTACCGCCAGCGCGCGGTCTACAAACAACACATCGCTGCGGTCCACAAACGGTACCTTATAGTGCTTGCCCAACAGCAACGAGTGAAAGCCCGTGCAATCGACAAACAAATCGCCTTCCAAATCGCCGTTCTGCTCCGTGCTGAGCGAGGCAATATCGCCATTCTCGGCGCTATTGACCTTAGTCACGCGATCGGAAATATAGGTTACGCCCAGCTTTTCCAGGCAATGTTTTTTCAGAAATTCGGAAAATCGTCCCGCATCCAGATGGTACGCGTAGTTGGCTACAGCCTCATATTCAGGCGTAGTCACCAATTTGGGGGCCAAACTATGTTCACAGAGAGCCTCTTGGAAGCACACTGCTTCCGAGAAAGATTGCCCCTGCCCGTGAAGCAGCCAGTAAGGTGCGAGGTTGCCCTCTAAAAAGCCTGCCGGTAGTACCAGCGGATGGTAATAGAAGTCATCGTCCGATCCGTCGACCCATTTGGCAAACTTGGCGCCTTGCTTAAAGCCAACGTTACACTCCCGAATGAACTCCGTTTCAGACAATCCCATCGCCCGCAGTGTATTACGCATGGTGGGCCAGGTGCCCTCTCCCACACCGATGGGCTTGATATCGGGCGCCTCAATCAGAGTGACTTTTATTCCATGCTCGGAGTAAGCGTGATGTTTTGCAGCAACGGTCCCAGCAGTGATCCAGCCGGCGGTTCCGCCACCGACGATCACTACCGATCTGATCGGTTGAATCATTGAGTTGTACCTACAGGTCTTTTATTGGTCACATTTTACCGGACTTTAGACAAAAAGACCGCCCCGAAGGGCGGTCTCAGCGGTTTTACTACACCACTTTACAAGACACTCTTAGAAGGTCGCGCGCACACCTATAGCATAACGCGGACCTGTGGAGATTGCCTCATACAGCTGCTCCTTGTAACGGCCATGGGAGCGGTAGCCTTCATCCGTGATGTTGATACCTTCCAAGTGGACCGAAATGTTGTCGGTGATATCGTAGCCCAAGCTGATATCCAGCTGACCGTAGTCCTCCACGATAACGGCATCACCGCCCTGCAACTGCGAGAAGCCTTGCAGGAACTTATCACGCCAGTTGTAGGCCAAACGAACGGAATAAGGTCCTTGCTCGTAGAAGCCAATCAGGTTTGCCGAGTCACTGAGACCAGTGATGGCAAAGCGCTGGTTAACGTCTTCGGTTTGCAGCTCACGGTTAGTGGTCACCATGGTGGCGTTGGCACCTACGCCAAAGCCGGTGTCACCGAAGGTGTGCTGAATAGCCAGCTCAATACCTTCAACCCGTGCTGACTCACCGTTCACAGGCTGGCTGATGCTAAATACAGCCAGGTCAGCCTGAGAAGGCGGAGTCGGGTTCGCCATCGAGCCACCGTTAGAACTTGGGTCGGTGACGTTGTTGATGGTGCCTTCTGTTGTACCGCCGACAATAAAGTCATCGATATGCTTCAGGAAGTAACCCGCTGACACGTAGCTCAGATCGGTGTAGTACCACTCCAGACCCAGGTCGATGTTAGTCGCGGAGAACGGCTTCAGCGCGGGGTTACCACCGCTGGCGGTCATCGCACCACCCGGACGCGTATCGCCAATGTTAATCGGCGCTTGCAGATCGCCAATACCCGGACGGCTCAGAGAGTTACCAGCGTGGAAGCGAGCGGTCAGGTCAGAGGTAATGTCCAAACGCAGATCCAAGCTCGGCAGTAGCGCATTGTACTTCTGGGTTTCGGTGATCACAGTCATACCACCGGCCTGATACACCGGGGCCATGGAGGTCGGGTCGGTAAACCGGAGAGCTTCCAGCACTTGACCATTACCGTGCGAGGTCATTTCGGTAGTTTCGAAGCGAGCACCGGTACGAACGTGCAACGGCATATTGGCTACTTCAGTATCAAAAGCCAACTGAACGTAGGTCGCCAGGGTTTCTTCTTCGATCTTATAGCTGGTGGGTGACCACTCAGTTGGGATCTGGGAATAGCCCTCTTCGATTTGAGGCCAAATTACGTCAAAGTAGTCCTGCGGATTGTAGTGGATCCACTGCTGAGGCAAATGCTCATTACCGCTGAACTGATCCAGGAAGCCGCTGCCGATGGTGGTGTAGCCGTAGGGCAGATCGTCCAGCACCGGATAGCCGTACATACCCGCCAGCTGCTCAACGACGTTGCGCGGCTCGTGGGCGTTGTACATAACGCGGTTTTCTTTGCTCTGGTCGGTGAACATCAGGCCAGCGCTTAGAACCACATTGTCTTCGGTCCAGGTACCTTCAAGGCGGAACTGATCCAGTTTATCCACGGTGTTGCCGTGCTGGATGTCGTTACGGTGTGCACGCAGCAAGCTCTCAGCAATGCCGCCCGCTTGAGCCGGACCTGGGTCGATACCATTTGGATCGATACCGTTTGCCGCAGCATAGTCAAGACAGTTTTGCTGCGCATTTGTACCAGCCCAGTTGGGGTTGCCGCAGAAAGGCGCTTGTGCACGACCGGCATTCGGATCCCATTCGATATCGGTAATGGCGGGCAGCTCGGCGCCATCAATGATCCGGAAGGTCTGCTGGTTACCGTAGCCCACAATACCCTGGTACTGGTTAAACTCACCACCGGGGTTTTGCTCGGATTTGGCAAAGTTAGCGTCAAACAGCAGGTTGAAATTATCGCTGAGATCCCAGTTAACATTCAGGCCGAAAGACTGGTTTTCGGAGACGGTTTCGTACCAGTTCTGAATGTTATCGAAAGTACCGTTTTCGCTCATCTG
>DAHVRW010000056.1 GCA_027322215.1 Marinimicrobium sp. | reverse complement strand
AGCTGACCAGGGCAAGCAATAAATAGAGGCTGATGGCCGCCAAGCCGATCAAGGCGCCCTCTTTCAGAATCCGCACGGCCATCCCTTCCGGGTTCGGAGCGGCTTTGGCGGCGGCCTGACTGGATTTGGATCTCAAAACGGCGTTCCTGTTAAAAGTGTTCTTATCGATAAACAGCGGATGATTACGAGCTGCATTCTAGGCCACTGGAGCCTGCGTCTAAAGCCCCGGCCCAAGGTTAGGCGTTAGTCTATCTCATTTGAGGGGCTTATAGCCTGCATCAATACGTCGCATTGATACATACAATTTTGCTCACCCCTGGTGATTCACTTATGATGTGTTCCATGAAAATTATCCCCCCATTACTATCATAAGGACCCCTACATGAGTAACCCACAGCATCACCGTCTGATTATTCTTGGTTCCGGCCCGGCGGGCTATACAGCGGCCATTTACGCCGCGCGCGCTAATCTGAATCCGGTAATCATTACCGGGATGCAGCAAGGCGGCCAACTTACCACAACCACAGACGTAGAAAACTGGCCAGGTGGTGCGCCTGATTTGCAGGGCCCTGATCTGATGGTACAGATGCAGGAGCACGCGGAACGATTTGATGCCAAAATCATTTTTGACCACATCAATGAAACGGATCTGAGCCAGCGCCCGTTCAAGCTGATTGGCTCAGAGACGTACACCTGTGATGCGTTGATTATCGCCACCGGAGCCTCGGCTCAATATTTGGGTTTGCCTTCAGAAGAGGCGTTTCTGGGTAAAGGCGTCAGCGCCTGTGCCACCTGTGATGGCTTCTTCTACCGCGACCAAAAAGTCGCCGTGGTCGGCGGCGGTAACACAGCCGTGGAAGAAGCTCTGTATTTGTCCAATATCGCCAGTGAGGTGGTCTTGGTACACCGTCGCGACACCTTGCGTGCGGAAAAAATTCTGCAGGACAAACTGTTCGCCAAAGCCGAAACCGGCAACATTCGCCTGCTTTGGGACCATACGCTGGAAGAAGTCCTCGGCGAGGAAACGGGTGTAACCGGCATGCGCGTTAAGAGCACATTGACCGGCGACACTCAAGAACTCGACGTTCAAGGTGTGTTTATCGCCATTGGCCACAAACCCAATACCGACATTTTTGCCGGTCAGCTGGATATGGAAGACGGCTACATTAAAGTGACCAGCGGCCTTGATGGCAACGCTACCGGAACCAGTGTACCGGGCGTATTCGCCGCCGGCGACGTATCGGATCACATTTATCGTCAAGCGGTTACCTCTGCAGGTGCCGGCTGTATGGCAGCGCTGGATGCTGAGAAGTATCTGGACAACCTGTAAGCGAGCTGGCTAAGGGGCTAGGATTCCTTATGATCCAGATCCCCTGGCTGCGCGCTGACGATTTAACCTTCCCTCCCACTGCCACAGCCCTGACGGAACCCGATGGGCTGTTGGCGGTGGGCGGCGAGCTTTCCAGCGCTCGTTTACTCAGCGCCTATCGGCGCGGTATTTTCCCCTGGTTTGAGCACGGCCAACCCGTTCTGTGGTGGACCCCAAACCCACGCACGGTTATTTTCCCCGATGAGCTGCACATTGCCCGGAGCTTGCGCAAGGTGTTACGCCGTGGCGAATTTACGCTTAGTACAGATCAGGCTTTTGAGGCTGTGATGCGGGCCTGCGCCGCGCCCCGTGACGGCGCTTCGGGCACCTGGATCGGGCCCGCCATGATTGAGGCGTACTGCGAGTTGCACCGCTTGGGTTATGCCCATTCGGTGGAAGTCTGGAGAGAGGATGAGTTAGTGGGCGGACTCTACGGTTTGGCTCTGGGACGGGTGTTCTTTGGCGAGTCCATGTTCAGCGGTGCCGACAATGCATCGAAAATTGCCTTTGCCCATTTGGCCCGCCAGCTCGCGCAATGGGACTTCGGCGTAATCGACTGCCAGGTGGCCAGCGCGCACTTGTTCACGCTGGGCGCCCGGGAGATTGCTCGTGAAGAGTTTGAGCAAATACTGGTAGACTATGTGGACCGACCGTCACTTATGGGCCCTTGGTCGCTAAGCGCTACGCGCGATTGGTAGCCAGCCAGGTGGCAGCCCAACTGGGAGGATCACGTGATGTCTGATCTGTCCAACCTGAAGCTTTTCGCCACACAACCCCACCCGTGCAGCTATTTGGATGATCGTGAGGCGACCACGCTGTTTATCGACCCGGACGCCCACGTCACCAAAAGTTTGTACAGCCAATTAACCGGCCTGGGTTTTCGTCGTAGCGGTCGGCATTTGTACCGACCCCATTGCGCCACGTGCCAGGCGTGCGTGTCGTGCCGGATTCCGGTGCGGGATTTTGAGCCCACGCGCAACCAGAAGCGCTGCTGGCGACGCAATCAGGACCTGGCCCTGGCCTTTGTGGACGATATCAGCACTGATGAGCACTATGCGTTGTACGCTGACTACATCAGCACTCGCCATCGGGATGGTGATATGTACCCGCCCTCGCGCAACCAGTACGACGCGTTTCTCAGCAGCGAGTGGGGCCTGACCCGGTTTTTGGAGTTCCGCTTGGGCGAGCGCCTTCTGGGTGTGGCGGTGTGTGACCAGCTAGAGGATGGTTTGTCGGCGGTATACACCTTTTTTGACAGCCGCGAACAACGCCGCAGTCTCGGGGTCTACGGAATACTTGCGCAAATCGATCGAGCGCGGGAGCAGGGTTTGAAGTATGTATACCTGGGCTACTGGATCAAACAGTGCCAGAAGATGGCTTACAAAACCCAATATCGCCCGCTTGAGCTATTGATCGAACGCCGCTGGCAACGCCTTCGTTAGACTCTTATCCCTGGCGTTACGCTAAGCGCGTTGCGCCGTATAAACGGGGGGCATGTAATGATTTTCACATGCTCCCCACTTGGCCTTTGTGCGCATTTAGTGCACAATCCACGGCCTAAATTCAACCACTCATCGCATCGCTGACCCTCTGGTGGGCAGCAAGTCGATGCCGAATGTAGAACATGTGAGGAAATCGCCGAATGGCAAAAGAAGACAATATTGAATTTGAAGGGGAAGTGATTGATTCTCTGCCCAACACCACTTTCCGCGTGAAACTTGAAAACGGCCATGTGGTCACGGCACACATCTCCGGCAAGATGCGCAAAAACTATATTCGCATCCTCACCGGCGACAAGGTAAAAGTGGAAATGACCCCGTACGACCTGACGAAGGGCCGCATTACCTACCGAGCGCGCTAACAGGCTGCTGACAAACGATCTGTGCGCTCTGCACTGCCTGCATTATTTGTTTGCGCAATCTGCCAGCACTATTTGCGAAGGGGCCCGAAGGCCCTTTAGTGGCAACTCTATCCATTGAGTGATTGTTCAAAAACGGGATGGCCGGTTAGGCCAGCTCCCGCTCTTTTGCGCGTATGTCCAGCGTCAGCTCGTCGGTTTCTGGGGTGACGTCCACACTGATGGAACCGCCGTTGGCTAGATCGCCGAACAATACCTCTTCGGCCAGTGGCTTTTTCAGCTTCTCCTGGATTAAGCGGGCCATCGGGCGGGCACCCATTTTTTCGTCATACCCCTGATGGGCCAGCCACAGACGGGCACCGTCGCTGACTTCCAGACTGACTCGTTTCTCGTCCAGCTGCGCTTGCAGCTCCACCAGAAACTTGTCAACAACCGTCTTGATGACATCCAGAGACAAGGGTCCGAACTGTACAATGGCGTCCAGCCGGTTACGAAACTCTGGGGTAAAGGCCCGCTTAATGGCCTCGCTGCCATCGGTGCTGTGATCCTGCTGAGTAAAGCCAATGGACGGACGGCTCATGGCTTCCGCACCGGCGTTGGTGGTCATGATCAGAATCACATTGCGGAAGTCCGCCTTGCGACCGTTGTTGTCCGTCAGGGTACCGTGGTCCATCACCTGCAACAGCAGGTTGAACACTTCCGGATGGGCTTTTTCGATTTCATCCAGCAACAACACGCTGTGCGGGTGCTTGGTCACGGCATCGGTCAGCAGACCGCCCTGATCAAAACCCACATAGCCCGGGGGAGCACCGATCAACCGGGAGACTGTGTGCCGCTCCATGTACTCGGACATATCGAAGCGAATCAGCTCCACACCCATCGCCTTAGCCAGCTGTCGGCTCACTTCGGTTTTACCGACGCCCGTGGGCCCGGACAACAAAAACGAACCGATGGGTTTTTCTTCCGAGCTCAAACCGGCCCTGGACAGTTTAATGGCAGTGGTCAGAGTGTCGATAGCCTCATCTTGCCCGAAGACAGTCATCTTCAGGTTTTCATCCAGCTTGCGCAGCTGCTCTTTGTCAGACGAGGACACGCTCTTTGGCGGTATGCGAGCGATTTTGGCCACAATTTTTTCAATGTCCGGTACACCGATGCTTTTCTTGCGCTTACTCGGTGCCATCAGTTGCTGATAGGCCCCGGCCTCATCAATCACATCGATGGCCTTGTCGGGCAAGAATCGATCGTTGATGTAACGCTCTGACAACTCGGCCGCAGATCGCAACGCCGGATCGGTGTAGCGCAGTCCGTGATGTTCCTCGAAACGGGATTTCAGGCCTTTCAAAATCTGATAGGTTTCGTCGACGCTGGGCTCGGGCACGTCCACTTTCTGGAAGCGGCGCGAGAGCGCGCGATCTTTTTCAAACACGCCCCGATACTCTTGATAGGTCGTCGAGCCCATGCATCGCAGCTCTCCGGAAGACAGCAGCGGTTTAAGCAGGTTCGAGGCATCCATGACGCCACCCGATGCGGCGCCGGCACCGATAATGGTGTGAATTTCGTCAATAAACAGTACGGCGTTTTTCTGTTTCTTCAGTTCACCAAGCAAACCCTTGAAGCGTTTTTCAAAATCGCCCCGGTACTTGGTACCGGCGAGCAGTGCGCCCATATCCAAGGAGTACACGACGCTGTCAGCAAGTACCTCGGGAACATCGCCGTCGACAATACGTTTGGCCAGCCCCTCGGCAATGGCGGTTTTACCAACCCCGGACTCGCCCACGAGCAGCGGATTGTTTTTACGCCGGCGCGAAAGAATCTGACACACCCGCTCCACTTCGAACTCACGACCAACGAGCGGATCAATGCGCCCTTGCATCGCAAGCTCATTGAGGTTTGAGGCAAAGCTTTCCAACGGACTCTGGGCGGATGATTCGCCTCCCAGTGTTTCTTCATCCTGAGCTTCTTGCGCCCCTTCTTCACCGTGCTCGGAGTGGCCGGCAACCTTGTGGATGCCGTGGGTAATGTAGTTCACCACATCAATGCGAGCGACGCTCTGCTGCTTGAGGTAGTAAACGGCTTGGCTCTCTTGCTCACTGAAGATCGCCACCAGCACGTTGGCTCCTGTTACTTCCTGTTTGCCGGAAGATTGAACATGGAATACCGCACGCTGGAGTACGCGCTGAAATCCCAACGTGGGCTGGGTTTCGCGCTCGGCATCACCTTCTGGAATGAGCGGTGTCGTGGAGTCCACAAACTCGATCAACTCCTGACGCAACACTCCCAAGTCCGCACCGCACGCACGCAGGACATTGGCTGCTGATTCGTTGTCGATTAACGCCAGCAGCAAGTGCTCCACCGTCATGAATTCGTGGCGCTTGGACCGTGCGCCCTTGAAGGCCAGATTCAAGGTAACTTCCAGATCTTTACTCAACATCTCTGACAACCTCTAGCAACGGAATCATTGGTCTTCGTCCTCCACCGCTTCAATCTCACACAACAGCGGATGCTCATTGTCCCTTGCATATTGATTCACCTGGGCGGCTTTAGTTTCCGCTATATCCCGAGTATAGACTCCACACACAGCTTTGCCCTGCGTGTGCACCTGAATCATAATTTTTGTGGCTTTTTCTCTGGACATAGAAAAAAACATCTCCAGGGTTTCAACCACAAAATCCATAGGGGTATAGTCATCGTTCAGCATCACCACCTTATATAAAGACGGACGCCGAAGCCGCGGTTTTTCCACCTGAACAGCCACGTCTCCCTGCTCGTGATCTTGCGTCGAGGCTGTGATCAAGGTCAATCGAAAATCAGTCATTTTTCCCACAGTAAAACCAAATCGGGTTGGGACGTCGGCGGGCCAATCACTGCTGGGCTCCACCTGTCAGCATAGCCACATTATACCTGATCGGCACCGGGGCCACACGAATACAGGAACGCGACTTGACAATAATGTCAAGATCCGTTACAAAACCTTACGTTGCTCAAAAAAACACCAAACTAGCGGGCAGCACAACCAATAAAAATCATCATAATGAGGTGTCGGGGCTTAGCACCCCGCCCCCAGGCTAAGAAGGATTCAACCCATGCCCACAGGTACGGTCAAGTGGTTCAATAACGCCAAAGGCTATGGTTTTATTCTACCGGATGAGGGCGGCGAGGATTTATTCGCCCATTATTCAGCGATACAGATGGACGGCTATAAGACACTGAAAGCCGGTCAAACCGTCCAGTTTGAGATCACGCCCGGAGAAAAAGGCCTCCACGCCACGCAAATCAAGTCGGCGGAGCCCACAAACGGCGCCCTTACGCCTAAATCAACGGCGGTCACCCGTTCCGATGAGCTGGCCACCAGCGACCCCTGATATTCCGGCGATATTCGCCCCTAGCGCCCTTAGTGGCGGCGCATGAAAAACCCGGGCTAAACCCGGGTTTCGTTGTTAGGGCTAGTACGTTACGACCGGTAAGTTACGGCTGGTCGTTAGCGCTACTCCAAGGCTTGGCACCCCGGTGCTTGGTAAGCACCGGGGTTAAGCACTAGGCGTGGGCGTCTGCCAGGATTCGGTTGAAGGTCTCACTGGGACGCATCACTTTGGTCAGCTGCTCCTGATCTGGGTGGTAATAACCCTTCAGCTCTACCGCGCTACCCTGGACCTCATTCAATTCGCGCACGATGCGCTCCTCTTCCGACGCCAAGGCTTTGGCAATGCCGCTAAAGCGCTCCTGTAATCCGCTGTCGTCCGTTTGTGCCGCCAGTGCCTGAGCCCAATACAACGCCAGATAAAAATGGCTGCCGCGGTTATCCAGCTGGCCGACCTTGGATGACGGCGCACGGTTGTGTTGCAGGTACTGGGCGTTGGCCTCATCCAATGCCTGTGCCAATACCTGGGCGCGGGGTTTTTGGGCCACTTTGCCGTAATGACGCAGCGATTCCACCAGTGCGAGAAACTCGCCCAGAGAATCCCAGCGCAAATGGTTGTCTTTCAAAAACTGCTGTACAAGCTTGGGCGCTGAACCGCCCGCGCCGGTTTCAAACAAACCGCCGCCGTTCATCAAAGGCACAATGGAAAGCATTTTGGCGCTGGTGCCCAATTCCATGATGGGAAACAGGTCGGTCAGATAATCACGCAGTACGTTGCCGGTCACTGAAATGGTGTCCTGGCCTTTGCGGATTCGCTCCAGGGAGTAACGCATGGCCTCCGAGGGCGCCAGTATCTGTATATCAAGGCCACTCGTGTCGTGATCTTTCAGATAGGTCTCCACTTTTTGAGTCAAAAGCGCATCGTGGGCACGATTGCTGTCGAGCCAGAATACCGCCGGCACTGAGCTTTCCCGAGCGCGGTTCACCGCCAACTTCACCCAGTCACGCACCGGCGCGTCCTTGACCTGGCACATGCGCCAGATATCGCCCTGCTCCACCGAGTGCTCCATTAACACGTTGCCCTGGGCATCGGTCACGGTCACGGTGCCGTTAGCGGGGATTTCAAAGGTCTTATCGTGAGAGCCATACTCCTCGGCCTTTTGTGCCATCAAGCCCACGTTAGAAACACTGCCCATGGTGGTCGGATCGAAGGCGCCGTGCTCTTTACAGTCTTCAATCGTCGCCTGGTATATACCGGCGTAGCATCGGTCCGGGATGACGGCTTTGGTATCGTAGCGCTCGCCATCGGCACCCCACATTTTGCCCGAATCACGAATCATAGCGGGCATGGACGCATCGATAATCACGTCGTTGGGAACATGCAGGTTGGTGATGCCGCGGTCCGAGTCCACCATCGCCAGACGCGGCCCAGTTTTGTAACAGTTCTCAATATCCGCCAGCAGCTGGCCGCGCTCGGCCTCGGGCAGTTCCTGTAGCTTTGCGTACAGATCACCCACGCCATTATTGACATCAACACCCAGCTTTTTCAGTTTTTCTGCGTGTGTCTGAAAGGCCTCTTCGTAATAAACCGATACCGCATGGCCGAAGATAATTGGGTCGGACACTTTCATCATGGTGGCTTTCAAGTGCAGGGAAAAGAGTACGTCCTGCTCTTTAGCGTCTTTCATTTGTTCACGCAAAAATTCACGCAGCGCTTTGGCGTTCATCACGGCGGCGTCGATAATTTCGCCAGCCAGTACCGGCACCTTTTCTTTCAGTACTTGTGTTTGGCCATCGGCCGTGGTGAGTTCGATTTTGACCGCGCCCGCCTGATCAATCAGTACGGATTTCTCGCTGCCGTAAAAATCACCGTCGCTCATGTGCGCCACATGGGTTTTGGAGTCCGCTTGCCAGGCGCCCATATAATGCGGGTTGTTGCGAGCGTATTGTTTAACTGAAGCCGGCGCACGCCGGTCGGAGTTACCTTCGCGCAGCACCGGATTCACCGCGCTGCCTTTGGCTTTGTCGTAGCGCTGCTTAATGTCCTGCTGCTCGGCGTTGGCGGGCTCTTCCGGATAATCGGGCAGTGGGTAGCCCTGGCTCTGCAGTTCCTTAATGGTCGCTACCAGCTGCGGCTCAGAAGCACTGATGTTAGGCAGCTTGACGATGTTCGCTTCCGGCGTGGTAGCCAGCTCACCCAGCTCGGCCAGATGGTCTGCCACTTTTTGTTCGTCACTCAGATAGTCAGGAAACTGAGCAAGGATGCGCGCTGCCAATGAGATATCGCGAGTTTCGATCTTGATCCCCTCGGGCTCAACAAACGCGCGCACAATAGGCAGCAGCGAGTATGTGGCCAGAGCTGGGGCCTCGTCGGTTTCGGTGTAGATAATTTTTGGGTCGGACATGGTTACTCCATAAGTATCGTAAAGAACGCGCGCAGGCTCTTGTTACCCGATAAGTTGCACTCGCACAGAGGCATCCGAAGAAAGAACCCGAAGAAAATTGCGCGTTATTGTACCAGCGCCGCCGGCTTTGCGCATGACACGGAGTTAGCTCAAGGGCTGGACGTATCCAGAACCCTGCCGGCTAGGGCAGCCCTTATACAGGCCTTGGTAGGGTCATAAAAAAGGCGGCCTGTGGCCGCCCTTTTACGTTGTTACCAGCCGGTAACTTCTTTCAGTGCGGCGCCAATATCAGCGAGGCTGCGCACGGTTTTTACACCGGCGTCTTCCAGCGCGGCAAACTTCTCATCGGCGGTGCCTTTACCACCGGAGATAATGGCACCGGCATGGCCCATGCGCTTGCCGGGAGGCGCCGTAACACCCGCGATGTAAGACACCACCGGTTTGGTCACATTGGCTTTGATGTACGCCGCCGCTTCTTCCTCAGCGCTGCCACCGATTTCGCCGATCATGACGATGGCTTCGGTCTGGGGATCGTTCTGGAACATTTCGAGAATGTCGATAAAGCTGGAGCCAGGAATCGGATCCCCGCCAATGCCCACACAGGTAGACTGGCCGAAACCATAATCGGTGGTCTGCTTGACCGCCTCGTACGTCAAGGTACCGGAGCGAGACACGATACCAACGCGACCCGGCTTGTGAATGTGGCCCGGCATAATCCCGATTTTACATTCGCCCGGAGTGATCACGCCGGGGCAGTTGGGACCGATGAGGCGTACACCCAGCTCGTCGCACTTTACTTTACACTCAAGCATATCCAGCGTGGGCACACCTTCGGTAATGCACACAATCAGCTTGATGCCGGCGTTGGCGGCTTCAAGGATGGAGTCTTTACAAAACGGTGCCGGCACATAGATAACCGATGCTTCGGCGCCGGTTTGCTCCACGGCTTCCACCACGGTGTTGAACACGGGCAGACCCAGGTGGACCTGACCGCCTTTACCCGGGGTGACGCCACCCACCATTTTGGTACCGTACTCAATGGCTTGCTCGGAATGAAAGGTGCCCTGTGAGCCGGTAAAGCCCTGACAGATAACCTTGGTATCTTTGTTAATCAGAATGCTCATTATTTCCCCTCCGCAGCAGCTTTAACCGCTTGCTCCGCAGCGTCAGTCAAGCTGGTTGCGGCAATGATGTTCAAGCCGCTGTCCGCCAGGACCTTGGCACCCAGTTCGGCGTTGTTGCCCTCGAGGCGAACCACTACCGGGACTTTAACGCCCACCTCTTCCACTGCGCCGATGACGCCTTCGGCAATCAGGTCACAGCGCACGATGCCACCGAAAATATTGATCAGCACCGCTTTGACGTTTTCGTCGGAAAGAATGATTTTGAACGCTTCCACCACCCGCTCTTTGGTAGCGCCGCCACCAACATCCAGGAAGTTCGCTGGCGCACCGCCATGTAACTTGACGATGTCCATTGTGCCCATGGCCAGACCCGCGCCGTTAACCATGCAACCGATGTTGCCATCGAGCGCAACGTAGTTCAGCTCCCAGTTGGCCGCATGAGCCTCGCGCTCATCTTCTTGCGTGGGGTCGTGCATTTCGCGCAGATCCGGATGGCGGTAAAGCGCGTTGCCATCGATGGCCACTTTGGCGTCCAGGCAATGTAAGTCACCGGCCGGGGTGATCACCAGCGGGTTGACTTCGATCAGAGCCACGTCTTTTTCCTGGAACATTTTGGCGAGGCCCAGGAAAATTTTTACAAACTGGCCCACTTGTTTGCCTTCCAGACCCAGTTTAAAAGCCAGGTCGCGCCCTTGGTAAGGCTGTGCACCCACCAGTGGATCGATGGTGGCTTTGAGGATCTTTTCGGGGGTTTCTTCCGCTACGGTTTCAATTTCCACACCGCCTTCGGTAGAGGCCATAAATACGATACGGCGAGTGGAGCGATCCACTACGGCACCCAAGTACAGTTCCTGAGCGATATCAGTGCAGGCTTCCACCAAAATACGGCTCACCGGCTGACCTTTTTCATCGGTTTGGTAGGTCACCAGGTTGTTGCCCAACCACTGCTTGGCAAAGGCTTCAATTTCCGCCTTGGAGTTCACCAGCTTTACACCGCCAGCCTTACCACGACCACCCGCGTGCACCTGGGCTTTGACCACAAAGGTGTCGCCGCCGATTGTACTGGCTGCGGCCACGGCCTCCGCTGGTGTTTGCGCGGCTACGCCGATGGACACCGGTAAGCCGTATTGAGCAAACAATTGCTTGCCTTGATACTCATGCAAATTCATGACGTTTTTCCAAAAGTCCATTGTTGGTCTGACATGGTTTCATGGCATACCAACCTATGATTTACCAATGGCAGGCCTATGTAGCCCACCCCCTTGGATGAATAGCTACCGACGAGCCGGAAAGCTTGAAACGGTGTTTTGCGCTCTGTCCAGGTTCGGACAGGTCAAAACACCGTTTGACTCCGCGGTCGCTCGCAGTAGATCGTATTTTCTTATTATTTGCGTTTTTTTCTGTTGGCGGTATGAATCGCCAGACCGTGCACCGACAACGCGGCTTCGTGGACAGCTTCAGACAGTGTGGGATGACCGAACACCATCAAGCCCAGGTCCTCAGCACTGGAGCCAAACTCCATGGCAATGGCCACTTGTTGAATCAGATCCGCGGCGCTCGGGCCTACAATGTGGCCGCCCAGGATCCGATCGGTTTCCGCGTGGGCGATGATCTTCACCAGCCCGACGGTGTCATTGGCCGCCATGGCCCGACCGCTGGCACTGAAGGGGAAGGTGCCCACGTTGTAAGGTTCGCCATCGGCTTTGACTTGCTCTTCCGTGCGTCCTACCGAGGCGACTTCAGGATGGGTGTAGATAACGTTGGGAATGATGTCGTAGTTCATCGAGGTTTTTTGGCCGGCGATGCGCTCAGCCACCATCACGCCCTCGTTCGAGCCTTTGTGGGCGAGCATCGGACCACGCACCACGTCACCGATCGCCCAAACGCCGGGGGCATCGGTGGCACACAGGTCGTTGACGTAGATAAAGCCTCGCTCGTCCAGATTGACGCCGGCATCTTCGGCCAGCAGGCCTTCGGTATAGGGGCGACGGCCGACGGAGACGATCAGCTTGTCAAAGGTTTCTTGCTGCTCTTTCCCGTCTTTGTCGGTGTAGGTCACGATGACCTTTTTGCCCTTGGTTTCGGTACCGGTAACCCGACAGCTGAGCCGGATATCCAGGCCTTGCTTGCTGAGTATTTTGTAGGCTTCTTTGGCGATCTGTTGATCCATGATCGACAGAAAATCGTCCATGGCTTCCAGCACGACCACCTCGGCGCCGAGTCGGCCCCAAACGCTGCCCAGTTCCAGGCCGATCACACCGCCACCGATGACACCCAAACGCTTAGGTACGGCATCGAACTCCAGGGCACCTGTGGAGTTGACGATCAGCTTGTCGTCCACTTTGGCCACGGGAATATCAATAGGGCTGGATCCGGACGCCAGAATGACGTTTTCGGCGGAGTAGGTTTGCTTTTTGCCTTCTTTGTCGGTGACTTCTACCTGGCGATTGGCCAGCAGTTTACCGGTACCAAAGATTGAGGTGACTCCGTTGGCCTTGAACAAGGCGGAAATGCCGCCAGTCAGCTGGTTAACAATTTTATCTTTGCGCCCCAACAGGGCCGACACGTCAACACTGACCCCTTTGGTGGAAATACCGTGGGTCGCAAAGTCGTTCTGGGCTTCGTAGAATTTGTGGGAGCTATCCAAAAGTGCCTTAGACGGAATGCAACCGACGTTCAAGCAGGTACCGCCGTTGACGAGCTTGCCTTCCTTATTTTCCCATTTTTCCACACAAGCCGTTTTCAGGCCCAGCTGCGCCGCACGAATGGCCGCTACATACCCTGCTGGCCCGGAACCAATGACTATCACATCGTATTTGTCAGACATATTTTAATTCCCAAATTTGTAATCTGAACTGGTCGGTGCGCTTCACCCCTAAACCCAGCCCGTAAACCGAACGAGCAGCGGAGCTGCCCGTACTCTCGTTACACTTCCAGCAGGATGCGCGCTGGATCTTCGAGCAACTCTTTGATGGTGACCAAAAACTGCACAGCCTCTTTACCATCCAGCAGGCGGTGGTCATAAGACAGTGCCAGGTACATCATCGGCAGAATTTTTACCTCGCCGTTGACGGCCATGGGACGCTCCTGAATTTTATGCATACCCAGAATGCCGGACTGAGGTAAATTCAGAATCGGTGTGGATAGCAAAGAGCCGAATACGCCACCGTTGGTAATGGTGAAGGTACCGCCAGTGATTTCGTCGATACCCAATTTTCCGTCGCGGGCACGCAAACCGAAATCGCGGACGGTGGCTTCGATATCCGCTAGCCCCATCTGCTCGGCATTGCGAATTACCGGTACCACTAAACCCTTATCGGTCGACACGGCAACGCCGATGTCTTGATAGCCGTGGTACACGATGTCGTCGTTGTCGATGGACGCATTCACCGCGGGGAAACGGCGCAGAGCTTCTACGGCGGCTTTGACGAAAAAGCCCATGAAGCCCAGGCGTGTGCCATCGTGGGTTTTCTCAAACTGATCCCGGTATTTGGCGCGCAGTTCCATGATCGGCGCCATGTTCACTTCGTTGAACGTGGTCAGCATCGCGGTGGTGTTGCTGGCCTCCAGGAGACGCTCGGCAATACGCTTGCGCAGACGGGTCATGGGCACGCGTTTTTCCGGGCGATCACCTACTGGAGCTTGCTCCGTCTCGGCGGGGGCAGCGGGTGCACTGGTTGCGCTGGCACTTTTCGTTTTGGCGCTTAGGTGGTTCATCACATCTTCTTTGGTGACGCGACCATCTTTTCCGGTGCCCTGAACGCTCTGGGGATCAATGTTGTTTTCGTCGGCGATTTTCCGCGCCGCCGGGCTGAGCAACTTATCACCGTCAGACTGACTCGCCGCGGCTGCATCGGTGTCGGCGGATTTGTCATCGGCGGCGGGGGCGCTGTCATCTCCCGCGGGCGCTGCCGCGACACTACCTGCTTTAAATTTGGCAATCACCTCTGCACTTTCTACCGTATCGCCTTCCTGCTTCAGTATCTCGGTCAAGGTGCCATCGGCAGGAGCCGATACTTCCATCACAACTTTGTCGGTTTCAATGTCGACGAGCAATTCGTCGCGCGAAACCGGCTCGCCTACTTTCTTGTGCCAGGTGGCGATGGAGCCATCTTGCACGGACTCTGGAAACTGGGGAGCTTTAATATCAGTACTCATTAAATGTCCTTAGCTTTCGCTGTGATTTTTGTCGCACGTATTAACAAGCGAAGGTCGTTAAATATTCAAAGCCTGGTTGATGAAACGCTTTTGTTCTTCCAAGTGTACC
>DAHVRW010000055.1 GCA_027322215.1 Marinimicrobium sp. | reverse complement strand
CAATCTTGTACAACATGCTCCGCCGCATCGGGCATGGCCAGCGCACGGCCGCTTTGAGCCATGTGCAACAGTTTGTCCCGTGTGTTGAAGTCTTCCGTTAAAAGTTTTGCCAACCGTTCGGCATTAAGATCCGTCTGCGGGATTACTTGCCCCGCCCCGGCATTGGTCAACAAACGAGCGTTGTGCGTTTGATGATCGTCAATGGCCTGGGGGAACGGAATCAAAATGGCCCCCAGGCCCACCTGCGTCAGCTCGGATACGGTCAGTGCACCAGCGCGACAGATGACAAAATCAGCCCATGAATAGGCCTGCGCCATATCATCGATAAACTCATCTACCTCCGCCTTCACACCCTGCTGTTGGTACAACGCGGCCGTACTTTCTCCGTGGCCTTTACCGGTTTGATGACGGACTTCGGGGCGCTCGGCTTCAGGCAGTCGCGCCAAAGTCTGAGGCAACAGCTCGTTGATAAAGCGCGCCCCCAAACTGCCTCCCAGTACCAACAGCCGCAAAGGCCCTTTTCGGTTAGCAAAACGTTGTTGCGGCTCGGGCAGACTCGCGATCTCCGCACGCACCGGGTTGCCCACAACCTGCGCCCCGGAAAACACGTCGGGGAAGGCGGTAAATATTTTTTTAGCCATGCGGGCCAACAACCGATTAGCGGTTCCGGCCACGGCGTTCTGTTCATGAATCACCACAGGAGTGCGCATCAAATAGGCCGCGACGCCGCCGGGGCCACTGGCAAAACCGCCGAAGCCAATCACCAGATCGGGACGGCTTTGCCGAAGCACACCGAGCGCTCGCCAAATTGCCAGCGTGATCAACCCGGGCGCTTTCAATACGCCCAGTGGACCGCGACCACGCACGCCTTCAATCGGCAGCGTAAAAAGCGGCAGGCCGGCCGCGGGCACCAAGCGCTGCTCAATCCCCCGTGGGCTGCCCAGCCAGGACACCCGTGCACCGTGACTCTGGAACACTCGGGCGACTTCCAGCGCAGGAAACACATGGCCTCCGGTACCGCCGGCCATGATCATAATGTGGGCAGAAGACCGTGCCATCATGCTGCCTCCGCCAGTACGGTGCGCCGGACGCGACCTGTGCTATTGCGGGCTCGTACCTGAGGTTTGGCTTGAGCGCTCTCACGAGGCAGCTCCGCATCCACGCGTAACACCATTGCCACCAATGCACAGGCGATTAACAAACTACTGCCGCCATAGCTTATAAAGGGCAACGTCAAACCTTTAGTGGGCAGAAGTCCGGCCGCCACTCCGATGTTGATAAACACCTGGAAGGTAATCAGTATGGCCACTCCGAACACGGCCAACGCGGAGAACACCGCACCGGTTTTCAGTGCGCGATTAGCAATGGCAAACATGCGTACAACGAAGGCCGAGAACAGTCCGATCACAACCACCACCCCGACCAAACCCAGCTCCTCGGCCAGGATGGAGAAAATAAAATCGGTATGGGCCTCGGGCAGATAAAAAAGCTTTTGCAAACTGTTGCCTAAGCCCAGACCGAACCATTCGCCGCGCCCGAAGGCAATCAGCGATTGCGTGAGCTGATATCCGGAGTTGAACTGATCAGCCCAGGGGTCGATAAACGTAATCAAACGTTGCATCCGATACGGCGAGAGCACCGCCACCGATGCCAGGACTGCCCCCGCCGCCACCAACAGAAGGAGGAAGTGGCGCAGCTTAACCCCGGCCACAAACATCATGGCAAAGGCGGTTGCGCTCAGCACCACAGCGCTCCCGAAGTCCGGCTCCACGACAACTAAAAACCCCAGTAAACCAATGACCAGACAAGGCTTTATAAAACCGCGCCAACCGGTATCGAGCTCTTGGTGGCGGCGGGCAAAATAACTGGCAAAAAACACCACAGTACTAAACTTGGCCACCTCCGATACCTGCACCGAGATAATGCCCAGGTCGATCCAACGCCGCGCGCCATTGACCTCTTTGCCCACGCCGGGAATCAGTACCAACAATAATAAAAAGATGCTCGCCAACAATAGCCAGCCGCTGTAACGCTGCCACAACGCTACCGGCACCAGCAGTACCGCTCCAGCCAGCACCAATCCCATTAACAGGTATGCCCCATGGCGTTTGGTTAAGTACCAAGGGTCGCCGTACTGCTCGGCGGTAATGGCAATCGAGGCGGAGGCGATCATGATCAGTCCGATAGACATCAGTCCCAGCCACAGCAACAACAGCACCGGGTCAAGACGTGTCGGGACGGACAGCCAATCGCCTTGAAACGCTCGCTGACGAAACGGGATGATGGTCATGCGCTCAGCTCCTCAACCGCTGCGCAAAAAGCGCGACCCCGGTCTTCGTAATTGCTGAACATATCGAAGCTGGCGCAAGCCGGCGACAGCAATACGGCATCGCCGCTGCGGGCTTGAGCGCTCGCCTGGCGAACGGCGTTAGGCATGTCCGTCACTCGAACAATAGGGGCCGCGCCGCTCAAGGCGTCAGCCAAACGCGGCGCATCGGCTCCCATGAGCACGGCGGCGCGCACATGACTCTGCACCGCGCTCGCCAGCGGCGCAAAGTCCGCGCCTTTGCCTTCTCCGCCGGCGATCAGAACCAGTTGCGGGTAATCCGCAGCCAAGCCTTCGATAGCGGCCAACGTAGCGCCCACGTTGGTGGCTTTGGAGTCGTTGAAGTAGTCCACACCCGCATGCTGCGCGACCCACTGGCAGCGATGGGGCAAGCCAGTGAACGCGCGCAAAGCCTCCACCATCACGTCGAGTTTGAGCCCCGCGGCATGCCCGATTGCCAAAGCCGCCAAGGCGTTGTCGACGTTATGCGTACCTTTGATTTTCAGTGCTGAGGCCGGCAGCAAAGGCTCGAACTGCCAGGCCAGCCAAGTTTCACCGTCGCGCTCCAACACACCAAAGTTATTAAACTCCGCGGGGCCACCAAAGCCGATGGGTTTAACACCCGCCGCCAGTGGTGGCTGGGTCAGAACGTCGCGCCGATTGACAACCAGATGCTGAGCGCCATAGAAAATGCGCAACTTGGCGGCATGGTAGGCGCCGAGATTGGGATAGCGATCCATATGGTCGGCACTGACATTCAGTACGCAGGCGACCGTGGCGTTAAGCTTCTGCACGCTTTCCAGCTGAAAACTGGATAACTCCAATACATACAACTGGACCTTTTCGTCCAGCAGATCCAGCGCGCCTACGCCAAGATTGCCGCCCACCGCTACTCGAATACCGGCGCGAAGTGCCATGTCAGCCACAAGGGTGGTAACCGTGCTTTTGGCATTAGAACCTGTGATGGCGACGATGGGAGCCCGGGCATGGCGGGCAAATAGTTCGATGTCGCCCAGCAGCGGCACACCAGCCTCAGCCGCGTGCACCAGCGCGGGGGTACTTAACGGCACGCCTGGGCTGACAACGACTTGATGGGCCAGCGCCAGTGTCTCCGCATCCAGTGCGCCCAATTGCAGTGCCGCCGAGCCGAATTCTTCACGAATCGCCGCGGCGCTGGGCAAATCAGTACGGGTGTCAAAAATCACGAACGGCCGAGCCTGACGCACCAAAAAGCGCGCCACAGACAGGCCGGTCACACCGGCGCCGACGATGGCAGTCACTTGGTTTGTGGCGATCAGCTCAGACACTCTAGTTACCCTTTGCTTAACGCAGTTTCAATGTTGCCAGCCCAAACGCGACGAGCATGACGGTAATAATCCAAAAGCGCACAATGACCCGTGGCTCGGGCCATCCTTTCAATTCAAAATGGTGGTGCAACGGCGCCATACGGAAGATGCGCCGCCCGGTCATTTTGAACGAGGCCACTTGTAAAATGACCGAAACGGTTTCCATAACGAAGATTCCGCCCATGATAAAAAACACAATCTCATGGCGAACAATCACGGCCATAACGCCCAGCGCCGCACCCAGGGCGAGCGCGCCCACATCGCCCATAAACACTTGGGCGGGATAGGTGTTGAACCATAAAAACCCGAGCCCAGCGCCTATCAACGTCGCACAGAACACCACCAGTTCACCGGCACCGGGGATATGGGCAATTTGCAAATAGTTGGCAAACTCAACGTGGCCAGACAGATACGCAATAATGCCCAGGGCGGCGGCGATCATGACCGTGGGCATAATGGCCAAACCGTCCAGACCATCGGTCAGGTTGACGGCGTTGCTTGAGCCCACAATGACGAAGTAGCTGAACACGATGTAGAACCAACCCATATCCAACGCGACGTTCTTAAAAAACGGTATGAACAGCTGCGTTTCCGCGGGAATAACCGCGGCGCAATATAAAATAATTGCCGCGCCCAAACCCGCTACGGATTGCCAAAAATATTTCCAGCGTGCCGGCAAACCCCGTGGGTTTCGATGCACTACCTTGCGGTAATCATCGACCCACCCCACCGCGCCAAACGCGCCAGTAACCAGCAGCACGACCCAAACATAGCGGTTGCTTAAATCCGTCCACAACAGTGTGCTGATAAAAATCGAGGCTAAAATCAAGGTGCCGCCCATAGTGGGCGTGCCTGATTTGGTGAGGTGCGTTTGCGGCCCGTCGGTGCGCACCGCCTGACCTATTTGCAAATAGTTGAGCCGGCGAATCATCCATGGGCCGAACAACAAGGAAAGAACTAACGCGGTAATCACGCCAAACAGCGCGCGCGTTGTGAGGTACTGGAACACGGCGAGAGCGCGCACGTATTCCTGCAACATATCAGCGAGCCACAATAACATTATTTTTGTTCTCCAGATTCGCTCAAGCCGCGTACCACCAAATCCATTCTGGCGCTGCGAGAACCTTTGATTAACACTTTGCTGGTCTTGCCCACAGCCTCCTTAAGTGCGCTGATCAATGCGTCGTGTGTTTCGTAATGGTGCGCTCCGGCACCGAATTCCTGCGCCGTCCAGGCGCTAAATGGTCCGAGCGTAAACAAGCTTTTTATTCCGCTTTCGGCCGCGTAGCGGCCCATTTCCCGGTGCAGAGCTTCAGCCTCATCGCCAAGCTCACCCATGTCACCAAGCACTAAAATTTGTCCCTCGTCATAGCGCGCCAAAACATCGATGGCCGCGCGTACCGAACCGGGATTCGCGTTGTAGCTGTCGTCAATAATCAACGCGCCGGCGTAACCGCGCGCCCGGGATTGCCTGCCAGCGATCGGGGCAAAGGCCCGCAAGCCATTTTGTATGTGCGTTAACGATGCCCCAACGGCAAGGGCGCAGGCAGCGGCGGTTAACGCGTTGCACACGGTGTGTTGCCCCGCACCGCGCAACTGGATGGCGACCTTGCCCGCCGGAGCTACCAATTGGAAGTTAATCTCATCATCGCCCTGCTCAATGGCCTCAGCCCGACATTGGGCGGCTGGTTCGTACAGGGACACGCCGATGATGTTTCGATCGGCCGTTTCAACCCGCCAACGGGGCGCGAATACGTCGTCAAAGTTAATTACCGCAGTGCCATTGGGGCCGAGCGAGCGGTAAACTTCACCTTTGGCTTTGGCGATGTTCTCCAGGGAACCAAAACCACTGATATGGGCCGGCATCACATTGTTGACCAAAGCCACATCTGGCTTGGCGAGCGAACATAGATAGGCCACCTCACCCAGAGCGCTGGCCCCCACCTCGATCACCGCATAGCGATGTTGGCTTTCGAGCTCCAGCAGTGTCAGGGGCACGCCGATGTGGTTATTCAGATTGCCCCGAGTCGCCAAGGTTGGGCCCATCTGCTTGAGAATTTCGGCTACCATCGTCTTCACGGTGGTCTTGCCCGTGCTGCCCGTAATCGCAATCACAGGGCCAGTAAACGCATCTCGGTTTAACGCCCCAAGATGGCCGAGCGCCGCCAGAGTGTCGTAGACAATCAGCTGCGGCACATTGATATCTGGGCATTCCTTTTCCACCACGACCGCACAGGCGCCCGCCTGCACAGCTCGCTGCACAAACGTATTGCCATCAAAATTCTCACCTCGAAGGGCGATAAACAAAGCGCCGGGCTCAAGGGTTCGCGTATCGGTGCTCACCTTCGTGAATTCGGTGTCGCCATTCACCAAGCGCGGGCCGAGCGATTCGGGCAAACGCTCCGTTAACCGTGACAGCGCTATAGGCTTAATCATGGCAGAGCCTCCTGGTGCTGTTTATCGAGCCGGCGCCGGAGCGATTGGTGCGCTTGCTCCACATCGCTAAAGTGCACTGTTTTATCGGCGAACAATTGATAATCTTCGTGACCTTTGCCGGCAATCAGAACGGTATCGCCAGCGCGGGCTTGCTGCACCGCCAGATCAATAGCCTGGGCACGATCGGCAATCACCAGACAGTTACTGGGGTTGTCCATGCCGCGCACGATATCCGCCGCAATCTGAGCCGGATCTTCGCTGCGAGGGTTGTCATTGGTCACGATGCTGTAATCGCTGTGCCGCTCCACCAACGCACCCATAGCGGGACGTTTGGTTTTATCTCGATCACCGCCACAACCGAACACACACCATAGGCGTCCGGTGGAATGCTCCCGCAGCGCCTGCAATGAATTTTGCAACGCATCCGGTGTGTGGGCGTAATCCACGATTACCTGAATATCCTGGCGATCCTCATCCACCACCACGGGCTGCATGCGCCCCGGTGCCGCCTGAAGACGAGAAACTGCACCGAGCACTGCACCAAGCGGGTGTCCCTGGCAGCAAGCCGCCGCGATGGCAGCCAGCAAATTGCCCAAATTAAACCGCCCCAGAAGACGTGTATGGATTTCGCCCTTGCCCCAGGGAGACACCAGCAAACCACTCACGCCCGCGCGTTGGTCGACGCGTTCGGCCAAGTAAAGATCCGCCTCCGGATTACTTACGGAATAGCTGAGCCCGGTGACACCCGAGGGCAACTGCTCCAGCAAAGCAGCCGCCCAAGGGTCATCCAAATTAACAATGGCGTAGCGCAGCCCCGGCAAGCTCAACAGGCGCTGTTTGGCCTCGCCATAGCGGTGCATATCGCCGTGATAATCCAGATGGTCATGGCTAAGATTGGTAAAAACCGCGGCATCAAAACTCAGTGCGGCGACACGCTCTTGCACCAAGCTGTGTGACGATACTTCCATGGCAAGCGCCGACGCACCGTCTTGCACCAGCTCGGCCACGATTCTCTGCACAGAAATGGCATCCGGCGTGGTGAGTCCGGTGGTGGTGAGTTTATTCAGCTCCACACCCGAGGTGCTATCCAACACGCCGTAACCGAGCGTACCCAGCACAGCGGCACGCTCTTGCAGTAAGGCCGTGAGCTGTGCCAGAAGTACGCAGCAGGTGGTTTTGCCGTTGGTGCCGGTAACGCCCACCACCCATAACCGCTCACTGGGCTGTTGATAGAAACGGCCAGCGATGGCGCTCAGCTGCGCCGCTAGATTAGCGACTGGAATAATGGGTACCGGTTCGAACACGGGTTCGGACCAACGATCATCCGCCTCGACCAGAACCGCCGCGGCGCCTTGAGCCAAAGCCGCCTCGATATAATCTCGACCATCGTGAAGCGCGCCGCTGAGAGCCACAAACACTTCCCCCGAACGTACCGTCCGGCTGTCCAGACTTAAGCCCGTCACGAGCGTTTCGGCCGCTTGGCCCAAGTTAAGCTCGGGCAGTAACTGGCTCAAAACAATGGAGGTCATTGCGGAGTTCGTCATGACAATGGTCCCCCGTTTCGGGGTCGTTCCACGAGGTTTTGCACGGCGCTCGCCTCGGGCGGAACCTGCAACAAACGTAGGGCTCGCTCAGTCACCCGAGCAAATACGGGCGCTGCTACGAGGCCACCGAAGTAAGAACTTTCCGAAGGCTCATCGATGACCACCACCGCAACAATCCGTGGGTTATCCGCTGGCGCAAAACCCGCAAAAGAGGCCAGATGTTTATTGTCCATGTAGCCGTTAGCGCCCACTTTTCGCACAGTGCCGGTTTTTCCAGCCACTGGATAAGCGCTTAAACTGGCCCGGCTTCCCGTTCCCTGGCGGCTGACCGCCAACTGCAGCATGCTGACGACGGATTCGGTCAGTTGTGCGTCCACCACTCGCTCAGGGGGCGGAGCCTCGGTTAACCGCAATAGAGAGGCGGGGCGCTTGAGCCCACGAGTAGCCAGCACAGCGTAGGCCTGCGCCAACTGCAAAGAGCTCAGGTTCAAACCGTAACCAAAGGCAAAGTTGGCCTGCTGGATCGGATGCCAGCGGCTGTATGAAGGCAGCAAGCCAACACCTTCGCCTGGAAAGCCCGTACCTGGGGACTGCCCTAAGCCCAGGCGGCTGTACATTCGGTGTATGGCCTCAGGCTCCATGGCCAACGCCAGCTTGGTCATACCCACCTGGCTCGACTTTGCGATAATCATGGGCAGATCCAGAGCGCCATAATTGACCGGATCCAAAAGAATTTTGCCCCCCACGTTCACATGGCCGGGGCTGGTGTCTATGACTGAGTTCGTGGCAAATTCGCCCGCTTCCAATGCCGCCATCACCGCCAGAGGCTTGATGGTTGAACCGGGTTCGAACAGGTCCGTCAGGGCTCGATTGCGCAAACCGGCCGCGCTGATGCGGGTCCGGTCGTTGGGGTTGTATGCGGGCTGATTGGTGATGGCCAACACTTCGCCGGTGTGCACATCCAAGATCACTAACGAACCGCCGGCCGCGCCATGACTTTGCACCGCGGCTTTTAACTCCCGGTGAGCCAGGTATTGCAGGCGCAGGTCGATGCTTAATGCCAAGCTGCGTCCCGGACGAGCCGCGCGCAGCAGTTGCACTTCTTTTACAGTATTGCCGCGCAAGTCTTTCAGTACCTGCTTGGCGCCGCTTTCGCCGGAAAGCCACGCGTCATAGGCCAGCTCCATGCCTTCCTGACCGCGATCATCGATGTCGGTGAAACCGACCAGGTGAGAAGTCACCTCACCAGCGGGATAAAAACGTCGGTATTCTCGTTGGCTGTAAACGCCCGGAATTTTCAGGCTCATCACCTGCTCTGCCTGATGGGGCGGCAAATGGCGTTGTAAGTACATAAACTCCCGGTTGCTGAAACGAGCCAGGCGAGATTCAAGCTGCGCTTGATCCCAACCCAGAGCTTGTGCCAGCTCGGCCCATCGGTGCGGCTCTTGCACCAGCACTTGCGGGTCCACCCACAAGCTTTCGACCGGTGTACTCACCGCCAAAGGCTCACCGTTGCGATCCGTAATTACACCCCGATAGGCGCTAATGGGCTCGGTACGCAAGGTGCGCGCCTGCCCTTGGTTTTGCAAAAACTGAAAACCCCGGTCTTGATGAGGGAGCACTTGCAGGCTGGTCACCCGCCATAGCAACGCCCCACAAAGGCAAAGCACGGCCAACGCCACCAGGTAAGCGCGCCAGCGAGGCAATGTCAGTGATTGCGCCCGACTCATGGTCTCACCATCACAATTTGCTCCGCCTCGGGCACCTTCATTGCGAGATCGTTTTCGGCAATCCGTTCAATTCGTCCGTAGGCCGCCCAAGTGCTTTGCTCCAACAAATATTGTCCCCATACCACTTCCAGCTCCACCGCTTCGCGGCGCAGCGTTTGCAATGCATCCACCCGCTGGCGCACCTCCTGAGTGGAGGCCACTACCGCCAGAGCGGAGGCCATAACCAACAGCCACAGCACCACCACCGGCACCAGCCAGTTAACCGCCGACGAACGGGGTTTGCTGTGGATCGCTCTAACCATTTGACCTCTCATGCTCCCGCGCGTCCCGGGTAATCGTGCCTGGGACGGACGGAGCCAATTTTTCCGCAACGCGCATAATGGCGCTGCGGGCTCGCACATTGCTGGCCACTTCGGCGTCGCTGGCCCGTTGTGCTTTACCTACACTGCGCAGGCGCCGATTCAGCTGCTCATCTCGTACAGGCAGGTTTGCGGGCAACGCATCGCCCTGCTCCTGGCGACGAATGAATCGCTTCACCAGCCGATCTTCCAACGAGTGAAAGCTGATGATCACAAGGCGCCCACCGGGGGCCAGCTCCTGTACCGCCTGCTCCAGCACCGCCTCCAAATCAGACAACTCGTTATTAATGTGGATACGAATAGCCTGGAAAGCGCGCGTGGCTGGATGCTTTCCTTTCTCCCAGGCCGGATTGGCGTCTTTGATAACCTGCGCCAAACGCCCGGTGCGGGTAAACGGTTCTTTTTGCCGTTCGGCCACAACGGCCCGCGCCATGCGCCGGGCGAAGCGCTCTTCGCCGTACTCTTTCAATACCCGACTCAGTTCGGCTTCACTGACACTATTGATCCATTCGGCGGCGCTTTGACCGCGACGCTGGTCCATGCGCATATCAAGGGGGCCATCTTGAGAAAAACTAAAGCCCCGCTCGGGAAGATCAAACTGTGGCGAGGACACCCCCAAATCCAGCAGCACCCCAGCCAATTGGCCGTTCATGCCCCGCTGAGTCACCAACTGGGATAAATCCGCAAACGAACCCTGAGCGATGGCGAAGCGCTCATCATCAGCAAACTGTTCCTCGGCCGCGGCCACAGCCGCCCAATCTTTATCGATGCCCAGAAGGCGGCCGGCTGGCGACAAACGCTCAAGAATTAAACGGCTGTGCCCGCCACGGCCGAACGTGCCATCCACATAAAAACCATCGGGACGGGTGACTAAGGCGGTGACGGCTTCATCAAGAAGCACCGTTTGATGTTGCGACTCACTCATGGGCAGATCCTGTTAGAAAACCAGTGACTGCACTTCTTCCGGCAAGTCTTCCTCGCCGGGCTCATCCAGGAGCGCACCCCAGCTGTCTTCGCTCCACAGCTCCAGTTTGTCTCCCAGCCCCACCAGCATCAGTTTTTTGTCCAGTTCGGCGTAACTGCGCAGTGTCGGCGGCACCAGAACGCGACCGTTACCGTCCAACTCCAGGGGACAGGCGTAACCAATCAACAGGCGCTGAACCCGGCGCGCGGCTTTTTGCATGGTGGGCAGGGCCTGAATAGAAGGAAGAACTTCCTGCCATCGGGGTTCGGGATACACTAAAAGGCAGCGCTCTTCGGGGTGAGCGGTCAAAACCAAGCGGCCAGCGCAGGACGACAACAGGGCATCGCGGATGCGCGTCGGTATCGCCATGCGACCTTTTGGGTCCATATTGATGGAATGGCTGCCTGTAAACACGTTTCACCATTTGTTATTGGGTGAATTCCCACAAAAAACCACTATTACCCACTTTTTACCACTGAGCACACTATAAATCCGGTCCATGCAAAGTCAAGCAAGCAATAGTCAAAAAGGAGTGAAATATCGGCGAACGTGCTGGAAACCTGTAGGGATAAACAGGGATTTGAACGAACGGTTCAACAGGAAATTAAACAAAGAGGAAAAGAATGAAGGGGATGGCGAGTAAACCTAATGTATTACATTAAGTTTGCAATCTTTTAGTATTAAAAACGGACAGGAACTACAACTAAAGCGTATAACGGGAGGTTTAAAAATGGAGTCAGCCTGTAAGCCGGGTCCTGTCGAGGACAGTCATTCATCTGGGATGCACGTCACCGTACACCTCTAGCGACCTACCCGAACCCGATGCGGGCCGCACCTATGGGTTCCTATTTGGTCTTGCTCCGAGCGGGGTTTACCATCGCCGCAGACTGTTACCAGCTGCGCGGTGCGCTCTTACCGCACCTTTTCACCCTTACCGTCGATCGACCGAAGCCAATCGCTTAGGCGGTTTCCTTTCTGCTGCACTTTCCGTGAGCTCACGCCCCCCAGGTGTTACCTGGCGCTCTGCCCTATGGAGCCCGGACTTTCCTCCCCAATACCGCGACAAAGCCAGAGCCTTGCCTGAGCACTGAAGCGACTGCCGAGCCGACTCCGTAAGCAGATTACCGCTGTGATGTTGAAAGCGCAAGGGAGCATGAGCATAAACTTTGTCGCCAAAACCCACACAATGCCGCCTATATCCCCACTTTAGCGTAAACTCTTGTCTATCATTACCTTTATTATCGCAACGCTCATTGGACGCTTAGCGGGCATTGGAGGCGATACTCAAACAACAGGAGGATTCTGTAACCACTCATCGTTCACTTGAGCACTGGCAAAAAAATCATAAGGAGCCTCTGGTGAAACATCGCGCGATTCGAAGCCTGATCATTTGCCTCGTGGCGAGCGGCAGTAGTATCGCCGCAGCCCAAACCCGCCCCGCCCTACCCGTCCTTGAAGAAATCCTGGTCACCGCTCAAAAGCGTGAGCAAAGCCTGATGGACGTGCCCGTATCCGTGATCGCCGTAGGGGGTGACAAGATTGATGACTCGAGCATCGCCAGTCTGGAGGACATGGGGGATTACATTCCTAGCTTCAACATTACCCAAACCGGCCTGGGAACCACCATCGCCATTCGCGGTATCAGCTCGGGCGTAAACCAGGGGTTTGAACAATCCGCTGCACAGTTTGTGGATGGCGTGCACTTTGGTCGGGCACAACAGGCCAGGGCGCCGTTTTTAGATGTGGCGCGAGTGGAAATATTGCGGGGTCCGCAGAGCATCCTCTTTGGTAAGAACAGCACCGCTGGCGCCATCAGCATCACCAGCGCGCAACCTACGGATTATGTTGAAGGTTCTATTACCGCACTGTACGAGCCCGAACACGGCGAGCGGGACATTCGCGCCGTGGTGTCCGGCCCACTGACCGATCAGCTTAGCGCTCGAGTCGCCCTGTTAGACCGCAAGCTGGACGGCTACATGTACAACAGCACCCTGGACCGGGATGAGACCGCCGAAGAGGACCGGGTGATACGCGCCACCTTCAACTGGACGCCTTCCGGTTATTGGCGCGCTTCGCTGAAGCTGGAAGATGCCTCTTTTAACCGCCGGGGGCGGAATATGGAGGTGATCGAGCCGGTCACCCTGCCCGGCGGCGTGGCTTATGCAGATGTGCTGGCCCAATTAACCGGCTTTCTCAGTGGCGGCAGCCATGTTTACCAATTGGATACCCAGCAGGATTTCCGCCGCCAATCCCAAGGGGATTACAGCGACAACAACAGTCGCCACGGCATTCTCACTGTTGACGCCGACCTGGGCCAGCATACCCTGACCTCGATCACCGGCTACAGCCATTACGATTATGACGAGCTGTGCGATTGCGATTTCATCGGCGTACCGCTGTTCGATATCGCCTCCGCCGAAGAGCATCGGCAATGGAGTCAGGAGCTGCGCCTGAGCTCAGGCCTGGATCAGCCCCTGAGCTATTTAGCGGGGCTGTTCTACCAAAACAACAACCTGACGTTCGACGACGCAACGCGCGTACCCGCCAACAGTGCGTTACCGCCCGCGCTGGTAATGAGTGGCGTGGCCGGAGCGGACCAGATGAGCAATAGCGCCAGCCACCGAGCGTTTGAACAAGACGGCGAAATTTGGGCACTATTTGGTCAGCTCACGTGGAGCCTGAGTGATCAGCTGAATATCACCTTGGGCGGGCGCTACACCGACGAAAAGAAAACCGCCAGCCGCAGCCAACATCATGTACACGATGGTCAGGTTCTGCCCTTAGGCACCCCCTTCGACGCCCACAATATTCTGTACGGGCTTTTTAATATTGAGCCCTACGACACAGTTGGGGATCGGCGGCGCGAAACCGGCTTTACCCCATCGCTCGTGCTCCAATACGACCTGACCCCTACCGATATGGTGTACGCCAGCTACACCACCGGGTACAAATCGGGCGGTTTTGATGTGCGCTCCAATGCCCACCCGAACCCCGCCGTCAACAATGCCTTTAACATTCAGACCGGCACCCCTGCCCCCATAACCGGCGTTTTCCAGTTCGAAGAAGAGAAAGTGACTAACTACGAGCTGGGCGGTAAATTCAGCCTCGCACAGGGCGCCGCCGAGGTGAATGTGGCTCTGTTCCAATCCGAGTTCAGAGATTTGCAAACCAGTCAGTTTGACGGCGCCTTCAGCTTTAATGTCACCAACGCCGCCCGGGCCACCGTGCGGGGCCTGGAATTGGATGGCCGCTGGCGACTCAGCCACGACCTGACCCTCAGCGGTGGCGCGGCGTGGCTCGATTTTGAATACGACCGCTTCCCCACGGCCCAATGTTACTTTGGCCAGGCTCAACCCGGTACCAACCACTGCGATGCCAGCGGCCAGCCGCGTGAATTTACCCCCGAGTGGCAAGGCAATATCAGCCTAAACCATCATTTAAACTTGGGCCGGTTGGGGCTAAACAGCACGCTGGATGTGATCTATAGCGACGATTACTACACCTCCCCCACTCTCGATCCGAGAATGCGCCAGAGCAACTACATCAAAATCAACGCCCGGGTGGCGCTGGTGGGTGCGCATGATCGTTGGGAGCTGGCACTCATAGGCAAAAACCTGACCGACGAAGCCATAGTCACCCACGCCAATGGCCTGCCCGTAGCCACCGTTCTAACCCAGAATACCGGCACCGGCTACTACGCCTTTTACGAGCGACCGCGCAGCGTGGCTCTACAGGGGACTTTGCGGTTTTAACGCTTGTGCCAAAAGCTTATGGGCACCCAACGCGCCACAAAGGGTTTGGCGATCTACCTCCGGGACCGTGTGAGACATGGATGTCGAGCACGAGACTACAGGGGCGTATTTACGGCATGTCCCGGAGGTAGATCGTCAAGCCCGACTCCATATCTC
>DAHVRW010000054.1 GCA_027322215.1 Marinimicrobium sp. | reverse complement strand
CAGGGATCGTGTGCGATCTTGCAGTGGGGGCCAGAGAAGAGCCGCGTAAATAAAGGCAGGGGTCACGGGGTTGCCAGCGCGCACCCGCTTATCGGTGTTGGCCATGGTCTGCTCAATCAGCTCCAGTCCCATGGTGTCCCCTTTGTTCAACGCGGCCGCGGTGGCCGGGAACAAATGCTCCAGCAGGCGGTAGTCCCGCAGCAGGGCAAAGGTGGCTGCAGCGGAGCCGTTCATAAACAATTTGAGCACTTCTTCAAAAAGCCGGGCCGGGGGAATGTTACGCAGCAGTGGGCCCAGCTCAAAAATCGGTTGAGCTGTGCTCTCTTCGATGCGAAAGCCCAGTTTGGCCGCAAACCGTATCGCCCGAAGCATGCGCACCGGGTCTTCTTTATAACGGGTCACCGGGTCGCCGATGATGCGCAGTTGGCGTTTTTCCAGGTCCGCCAAGCCGCCGGTGTAATCATGAATGGCGAAACCATCCAGGGTGTAATAGAGCGCGTTGACGGTAAAGTCTCGGCGTACCGCGTCGGTTTCTACGGTGCCGTAAACGTTATCGCGAAGCAGCATCCCGTCATTATTAACCGACTGATCATGTGGGCCGCGAAAGGTCGTCACTTCGATGATCTCCCGGCCCATGCGCACATGCACGATTTGAAAACGCCGACCTATGATGCGCGCGCCGCGAAACAGCCGCTTTATTTGCTCTGGCCGGGCCTCGGTGGCGATATCAAAGTCTTTCGGGTGACCGCCCAGCAACAAGTCGCGCACACCGCCGCCTACCAGATAGGCAGCAAAGCCGGCCTCTTGCAGCTGCCGCATGATCCGCAGGGCGCCGGAGCTGATGTTTTTTCGAGAGATGGGGTGCTGAGCGCGGGGGACGATCACCGGATTGGAGGGGGTGGCCGCACCGGAGCGAGGCGACAGGTAGTTGAGTAGCCGTTTTAGCATGGGCAGTAGGGCATGGTTGGTGCGTTCATGGTCGTTGGGTGGCCCCTAAAGGGCTCCGATAAAAAATTGGGCGGAAGTTTAGCACGAGGCCTCGCGCGTGGACAGGGCGACGACTTGCGGGGGATGGGGCCGCTGAGGGCTTTTGCACTGATATATGGCGACAAAACAAAAATCGTTGGGCCCAGAAAGCAAAAGGGAAAGCCGAAGCTTTCCCAGTGGAGGGTCTTTTTTTATTTGTTTTGATTGTTCTTTTTGTTTGTGTGCGGCAGCAAAAGAGCGTGCGTCCGTGCTTTTTCGTTTGTTTGCGTGCCTGCAACCCCGCTCCAGTATTAGTCAGTCTTTCCGCTTTTTATTTTGTATTATTGTTATTTTTTTCTTGCGCTAGCAGGTTCTGTTTCTGCTTTATTATTGTCTATTGTTGTTATTCTTGTTTGCCAATTTTTATTGTTTGTTGTTGTTATTGGAACTTTTCTTATTGTTTGTTGTTGTTATTTACAAATCTATAAAGCACGTCTTGTGCCAAAAATAAAATATCCTTATAAATCAGTGGCTTACATTTTTCGTGTAACTACTTATTAAGTTTTGTTATTTCGATCTGTTACCAAAGTCGCGCAAAGTTGTTACTGGGCGGAGGCGCGGTAACACTTGTTTTCCTGACGACAACGAGCGGTAACGGGGCTTGGGGTTTGGGTGGTGACCCCGGCGCCGGGTGCTTTGTGCACGCGCTGGGCGCCGGATGGCAGGCGGGGGTACTTTAGGGCTGATCAGGAACAAATAACGCCATCAGAGGGGTTATTTACTGGCGGCGGTGCTCTTTACCCGGGGGATTCCGAACCGTTGGCGGCGCTCCCATAAGCATTTACGGCTTACGCCCAGCTTACGTGCCAGTTCGGTTTCGCTCATGGTGTCCTGATGCTCCAGAACGAAACGCTGGAAATAGTCCTCCAGGGATAAATCTTCACTGGGGTCGGGCTTGCTCGTGCGCTTGGGCGCGCTTTTGGGCTCGCCTTCGGCGTTCTCGGCTTCAAAGGGCACCAGATCCAGGTCGATATCCAGCAATTCGTGGCTGATTTCCGATTTGTCCTCACACAGGATTACCGCCCTTTGGATGGCGTTTTCCAGCTCCCGCACGTTACCGGGCCAGGTGTAGGTGGTAACCGCCTGCACCGCCTCGGGCGACAGTTTCAGGTTTGGTTTATTCAGCTCACGACAGAAACGCTGCAGAAGGCTCTCGGCCAGGGAGATAATGTCTCGGCCACGGTCGCGTAGCGGCGGCAGCTCCAGTTGTACAACATTGATGCGAAAATACAGATCCTCGCGGAATTTATTTTCCCGGGCGAGTTTGAGCAAGTCTCGGTGGGTCGCCGCCACTAGGCGAACATCCACCTTGCGCGATTCCACTGAGCCGATGGGGCGCACCTCGCCTTCCTGCAGTACCCGCAGCAGGCGGGCCTGAGCTTCCAGGGGGAGCTCACCAATCTCATCTAGAAATAAAGTGCTGCCGTCGGCGGCGGCGACCAGGCCTTCGCGGGTGCTGGCGGCACCGGTAAAGGCGCCTTTTTCGTGGCCGAACAGCTCCGATTCAATCAAAGTTTCGGGGATGGCGGCGCAGTTGACGGAAATCATCGGTTTGTCGCGGCGCGGGCTCTCTTCATGAAGGGCCCTTGCGACCAGCTCCTTGCCCGTGCCCGTTTCACCGTGAATCAGCACAGTGGCTTTGGTGGGGGCCACTTTGTGAATTCGGTTATAGAGCGCCTGCATCACGTCGCTGGTGCCGATCATGCCGGCAATGGTGTGGCTGGCGGTCGCGGCGTCCTGATTCTGCCGCTTGGCCGCGCTGGCCTTGCCGATGACGCGCTTTACCGCGGTGACCATCTCGTCGTGGTCGAAGGGTTTGGCAATGTAGTCCACGGCCCCCATGCGCATGGAGTCCACCGCCGAGCGCAGGCTGGCGTAACTGGTCATAATAAGCACGGGCACGTCGCCAGCAAGCTTGATCAGATCCGTTCCCGGCGCCCCTGGCAGTCGTAAATCACTGATGATCAGTTCGAATTCGGACAACTCAAACTTACTGGTGGCCTCTTTGATAGAGGGCGCCTCAGACACCTCGTACTTATTGCGCTCGAGGAGCTTGCGCAACGCTGTGCGAATAATGGTTTCGTCTTCAACAATCAGGATTTTACTCATAACGATCTTTCATCGCCTACCTATCAGGGGGGATTGGCGGCTGCCAGGCCCCAACACTACTGATCCTTACAGCATCACAGCATCGAATCAATATGGCGCGGAAGCTTGATTGTGAATTGTGCGCCACGCTGCGTGACTTTGTCCACTGGGCTGACAATCTCCAAATTGCCGCCGTGGTCTTCGATAATGCTGTAAACCATCGCCAACCCAAGACCTGTGCCTTCCCCGGGGTCTTTGGTTGTGAAAAACGGTTCCAGTATTTGATCCATCTTGTCGGGTGGGATACCGCTACCTTCATCTGTTACCGAGAACATAATGCTATATTCGTCCTCGCTACTGTCCAGCATAACACGTCCTTGGGGTGGACTGGCATCCCGGGCATTCGACAAGAGGTTGATAAACACCTGGATAATGTGCTGGCTATCGCCGGCCACGATGGCGTTAGGGGCAATATTGTTGTGAAAAACCACCTCGTTGTAGTCTTTTTGCAAAGACAGCAGCTGAATAGCCTCGTGGGCACATTCACGCAGATTGACCGCTTCGAACTCGCTGCGCTTGTTTTGTCCGCTGTGGGAGAAACTCACCAGAGAGTGCACGATGCGGCTCACCCGGTCGGTCTGGCTAAGAATTTGCTCGGCCGCCTCCAGAGTCTCCGCATTTTCCGATTCGTACTGCAGGTTTTGAGCCAAACAGGCGATACCTGTGATGGGGTTGCCGATCTCGTGGGCCACGCCAGCGGCCAAACGGCCCACGGAGGCGAGCCGCTCGCTGTGGATCAGTTCCTGTTCGAGCAACTGGGTCTCGGTGACGTCTTCCAGCAGAATAACCTGATCATACTCCCCGGCATTAAGCCCCCCGTCGATGCTGGCCTTGTGCAGGCTGATCCAGTGCGGGCGGCCGTCCAGTTCGATGGGGCGGCGGTAGTAATGGGGCTCGCTGTTTTGGCTAAAATCCAGTAGCAGGCCCCGCCAGGGCTCATCGAGATCCTGTAGGCGTGAGCCGGTGATGTCCTCGCTGGGAATTTGGGTTAGCAACTGCATGGCCCGGTTCCACATGAGAATTTCGCCATCGCGCCCCAGCGAGCACACAGCCATGGGCAAATCTTCCAGCGTTTTGCGGTGGTATAGGCGCAGGTTGTTCAGCTCCGCCGCCATGCCCGTCAGATGGTCCCGGTACTCGTTCAGGCGATTTTCAATCAGGTTGATATCGAGAGCGTCCCGACGTTCGGCCAGGGTGTAAGGCAGGTGTCGGTCCATGATCTCACCCGCCACGTGTATACCCATCAGGCCCGACAGATTGGCTTCAATTTGATCGCGCAGGCGCCGCAGCGCGTAGGGCCGGCGCTCGGTGATACGCAAATTCAACTCCGCCAGGGCGATATCCACCTCACGGCTGGCGGTGACTTTACCGAGTGATTTGCTCAGGCGGGTCTTAAACTCAGCAACGCTGTGCACATCCAGTGATTGCCGTGCGGGCTGGCTGAGTTCGTCCGCCGCGCACAGCTCGGCGCTGTACTGCTCGGCTTCGGTCTGGCGGGTGAGGGCGGATNCACCGACAAAAAATGAGGTATTAACCCCTAACGACAGCAGCGCTACACCGCTCCAAAACTGCATGCCCAGAGGAATGGTGAGGTCCAGGCCGGGCACCGTGAAACTGCTCACGCCGGTGAATACCGGCACCAGTAAGCCCACAAACCAGATCAGCGTTCCGGCGGCCAGCCCGGCTATCAGGCCGCGTCGGTTGCCTTTGGGCCAGAATACGATGGCGAACATGCTGGGCAGGAACTGCAACGTTTCGATAAATGCCAGCAGGGCCAGGTTAGTCAGGCTCTGGCGGTTATCCAGCAGCCAGTAAAACAGATAGCCTCCCACAAATACAGCGGCAATCAGCAGTCGGCGCAGCCAGAGCAATTGTAAATAGATGTTGTCACGGCTGGGGAGTCGCCGGGCGGGCAAAATCCAGTGGTTCATTACCAGCGTGGACAAGGCCAGCGTAATAACCACCATGGCTCCGGTGGAGGCGGATAACCCCCCAACGAACGCCAAGACCGTCAGGCTGGGCGACTCGGCCATGATGGGAACACCCAGAGTAAAGTATTGCGCGGGCAGAGGTACAGCGAGCTCAAAGCCGGCCCACAGGATGGGAAATATGGGCAGGGCCATAAACAGCAAGAACAGCGGAAAAGCCCAGGTCACGGTACGTGTGTTATGCATCATGGGGTTTTCCGCCACACCCATTTGGAAAATATGCGGCATGGTGACCGCTGTGGCCACAAAAACAAGCAACAGCGTGTGTGTACTGCCATCGCGAATAGGGGCGTGCAGCAGGGCCAGGTTTTCTGGGTTTTGCGATAACCAGTTGTCCAAGCCACTCAGACCGTCGAATATCCCGTACACCGCCAGCAAACCGATGGCGCACAGGGCAAAAACCTTGAGCAAAGACTCAAAGGCCATGGCAGTGACCAGACCCCGGTGTTGTTCCCGGCTCGAGCCAAACAGAATGGTGAACAGCGCTAAAACCGCGCAGTAGGCCATAGCCATCAGATCTTTGAACGTAAAGCCGGTGCCCACCATGGGCACGGTCGGATTGCGGCTAACCGTGAGGATGTGCATGGTGTCGGCGATGGCCTGAATCTGCAGCGCCAACAGTGGCAGAATGCCTAGCAGCATGCACACCGTGGTGAGCGCGCCAGCGCCGTGGCTGTGGTAACGAAATACCAATAAATCCGCGAGCGAGTGCAGCTGGTGCCGGCGCGACAGCTCCGCCAAGGGGGCCAGGGCAACCGGTGCGAACAGAAACAGCGCGCCAGTACCCACGTAATAAGCCAGCGCACCATACCCAAACTGGAATGCCAGATCGATAACCCCATAAAAGGCCCAGGCGCTGGCAAAAATACCCAGTGAGAGCACATAGGTTAACGGGTGCTGAGTAATGGCTTTGGGAACCCATTTACGCTCGGTGATCCAGGCAACGCCGAAGATCACCAATAAATAGCCGACGCAAATCAGCGCAACATGGGTGAGCTCAAAAGTCATGGGGTCTCTTTCGGTTTCGGCGGGCCTGCACGGCGTAAGCAATAATAATAACCAGGATCCAGACAATGTAGGGCCGGAACCAGGCGCCCTCGGGATTCATAATCCAGCTGAACAGGGTTGGAGAAAAAATATACGCGATTAGCAGCAGCAAGATGACCAAGCGCTGATTGTTCATGGGTCCCGCTCCTCGGCTGGGCATCGGGTGGCGACCACAGGTGCCACGCGGCTCAAACCGTGTATACGTGACGGGCACCAATGCTGCACCGCCCAACTCAATATCTCAGCGGCATTTGCGCACGCCAGTTCTTCTGGGGGATTTTGATTTAAAAACACCAGCACCCCCCACAGATTTGCCCCCGCGTGAGCGCCGAGTAAGGCGGGGGCGCCGTTTTGCTTACTCAGTTTTTGCCCTTCATGGCTCAGGGCAAGGGGCACATGACCGTAATGGGGCGGAGTGTGGCCCAAAAGTCGAAACAGCGCTATTTGCGCCGCACTGGCCCCCAGTAAATCCGCGCCGCGCACCACGTGAGTGATGCTTTGGGCAATATCATCCACTACCACGGCCAATTGGTAGGCAAAGAGGCCGTCTTTGCGACGCATAATTTGGTCTCCCACCTCGTGCCGCAGGTTCTGCGTATATGACCCCTGAAATAAATCCTCAAATTGGCACACTTCCGGCAAAGGCGGTGCGCCTGATGGTAGATCATACAATTTCAGGCGCAAGGCGTGCTGTTGCCGACCACTCGCCGCGCGGTGTCGACAGCGGCCGCTATAAATGCCGCCCATGACCCGAAGGTCGCGGCGAGTGCAATCACAAGCATAGAGCAGCCCCTGCTGGAGCAGCTGCTCCAGGGTATGTTCGTAGGCCTCACAACGCTGACTTTGATAAAGCACCGGGCCGTCCCAGTGGAGGCCGTGCTGTTCCAAGCCGTTGAGCAGCGCATCCGCCGCTCCCGGTTGCTCCCTCGGCGGGTCCAGATCCTCTATGCGTACCTGCCATTCGCCATCGGCAGCGCGCGCGTGCAGGTAGCTGGCCAGAGCGCTGACCAGCGAGCCGAAATGCAGAGGGCCGGTAGGTGAAGGGGCAAAACGGCCGATGTAGTGGGCATGCGGTAAAAGCGTGGCGTCGCCCTCATGATGGTTTGGAACGACGTTGGTGCGCGCGCCGGAGAAACCCCAGCGTGGGCGGCTGGCTAGCCGCCCACTTGCTTTTCTTTGATCTCATCCAAAGTTTTGCAGTCGACGCACAAAGTAGCGGTGGGCCGCGCTTCTAAACGACGAATGCCGATTTCGACGCCGCAGGCGTGGCAGTAACCGTAGTCATCGTTTTCGATCAGCTCCAGCGTACTATCAATTTTCTTGATCAACTTTCGTTCGCGGTCGCGGGTGCGCAATTCCAGGCTGAATTCTTCCTCCTGGCTGGCGCGGTCGGCCGGGTCGGGGAAATTGGCTGCTTCGTCTTTCAAGTGGCTCATGGTGCGATCCACTTCTTCCATCAAACCACGCCGCCAACTCAGCAGCAATTCTTTAAAGTGCTCCTTTTGTGCGGCGTTCATGTACTCCTCGCCCTTTTTAGGCTTATACGGCTTAACGGAGTGCAGAGCGTAGTTGTCCGCGTTACTTGAACTCTTGGGCATGGTCTAGCCTCGTGTGAAGTCCCTGAGCCGGGTGTCCGGCATTGTTAACAGCAACTAATCAGTATGTCGTTGGACGGTTTGCGTACAGCGTCCCGGCTGGCGGGGCCAACACGCAGTGTCCAGGGTACGGATACTATAGAAATCTACGGCGAACTCAAATAGCGGCCGCCACTTTTTAAGGAGTGGAAAGCTACCAGATATCAAAAACCTTCGCCAGCCCCAGTTGGCGAATGACCGTCTGATGGCGGTAACGCCACGGCGTACAAGCACCCACGGTTTGTGACTGACGACAAACACTGCAAGAATAGCACGCTAAATGAGTATAAGCGTCCGAGCCGCGCATTTGTTGTGGCGGCGGATAGCCACCCGTGGCGCGCATTTAATAACGCGTAATTGCGGGTAATTGAGAGCAATAGAGAGTTATCGTGAAAAAAGAGAATTTAACGGGCGCTGGCTCGTCGCCGATATCTGTCGGCGAAGTATGGCAGTCAGGCGTGTTACTGCGGCGTTACAAACGTTTTTTGGCCGATGTGCGTTTGGCGGATGGCTCCGAAATTACCGTTCACTGTCCCAATACGGGCTCTATGAAAAACTGCGTGGTGCCGGAGAGCCCGTGTTGGTTTTCGACCTCCACAAACCCCAAGCGGAAATACCCGCACACGCTGGAAGTGGTCACCACTCCGGGTGGATTTTGGGCGGGTATTAATACCGGGCGCGCCAATGACCTGGTGGAGACCGGGCTGCGTAGTGGCGTGATTCAAGAGCTGCAGGGCTACGAGCGCCTGTTACGAGAGCAGCGTTATGGTGCCGAAAAATCGCGCATTGATTTTCTGCTGGAGCGCACCGACGAACAGTGCTTTGTGGAAGTGAAAAACGTGACTCTAATGGATGAACCGGGCCAGGGATTGTTTCCTGACGCGGTCACCAGCCGAGGCACGAAACATTTACGTGAGTTGATGGCTATGGTGGACGCGGGGCAGAGGGCGGTGTTGTTATTTTGCGTACAACACACCGGCATCCGCTGGGTGGAACCCGCTGACGCCATAGATCCCCTGTATGGCGAAACCTTGCGCTTAGCGACAGAGGCGGGGGTGGAAGTGTTGGCCTACAGCGCAACGATTATGCCTGAACGAGGGGCGGTGGCTCTCAGTCAAGCGCTGCCAGTGCGCCTGTAAATTGTCGTTACCCGGTTGACGAGATTGCAGCGGCCGGGGGATAACCGGCCGAACATGTGCAAAGCGCATACAGCTTCTAATTAAAATGCCGAGCGAATGCCCAGCGCAAACGAGCGTCCGGGCAGGGGCGCTAAATGTTTTAAAAAAGACGTGTGCGGTCGCGCTTCTTCGTCGGTGAGGTTGTGCCCGCGCAGGTACAGCGTGATGGCCTGCAAGCCGACGTTCAAATCGTAGCCCACCTGGGCATCCCATAAAGTGTAACCATCGCTGCGGCTTTCCAGAGGTCCGGTTTTATTCTGATCGAAGTAATGACTGGCCCCCAGTTCAGCGCTGTATGGGCCTGCGCTAAAGTTTAATTGTGCACCTACACGTAGCGGTGGAATGCGCGGCAGACTGGTTCCGCCGTGCAACGTGGCACGGGTGTAATCCGAGAAACTTTTCAGTTGGAATCGGTCGTTAATTTGCCACACTGCCTGGGCCTCAAAACCGTATAACCGGGCATCTTGAGCGCGGTAGGTATACACCGGCAGGCCGTCGTGATTGTGCTCGTCGGCGTGATCATCTTGATCGTCGTGGTGCTGGTGGTCTTCGGCGTGCGGCTCGGTGGCGCGCAGTGAATAGTAGTTATCTACCTGATTGAAAAACGCATTTAGGGTGAAACCAAAATCGCCGGAGTATTTCTTTAGCGAGACATCAATGTTGTTTGAGGTTTCCAGCGGAGTGCGGCGTAGTGTCGGATGCGCCGGGGCGTGGCTGTCGTTTTCACCTACGATTTCAAACAGCGCCCCTACTTCAAAAAGACCTGTGCCCAGGTGGGGGCCGTAAGAAAGCAGCTCACCTGCGGAGGGCGCCCGCTGGGCGCGCGCGATAGAGGCCGAGACGGTGTAGCCTGGGGTAAAGTGCCAGATAGCGCCAGCGGACAGACTCACGGGGTTGAACTCGCGTTTAACGCTCAACGGGTCTGCCTGATGCGAGTCCAGAATGACGTCCCCTGAACGTACGGTCACATGTTCCAGTCGTCCCCCCAATTGAACCTGTACGGGTCCAAAGTGACGCTCTTCAACCAGCGCCACCGCCATGCTTTCGGTGACCGAAGGCGGGGTAAACGCCTCGGCGCCTTCAGCCACTAAATCGTCGTGCTTATAGTGCAAACTCAACGCGCCGTGCCAATCTCCCAAAGGGTGGTGCTGTAGCTCCACCCGGGCCTCCGACAGCGTGCTGTCAAAGGTGGTCATGATCTGATCGTGCTCGACTTCGTGGTGGCGGTACTCGGTATAGCCCAGGCGGGTGTTCAGTGAGTTAAACAGACGGTGGTTCAGCGTCAGCTCGCTGTGCAACTGTACCCGTTCCTGTTGCAGATCGGCATACACGCCCTCATCATTATGGTGGTGCTCATGGTCGTGATCGTGATGGTGCTCATGGCCGGGAATCCCGTAAGTACGATCGATCTTTCCGTAGGAAAGCCCCACAAAGCCGTTGTTAAGTAAATAACTGCCGCCGAGGTTAAAGCCGCTGCTCTCGTAGGCCGAGTCGTCCAGGCGATGAGTGCCACCGTAATCGGGCGTGTCGAACCGCGCCGGCGCGGGAATGCGGTAATCGTTGGACTCGCGCCAAAAACCATCCAGGTGCACGGCAATATCTCCGGTGCCCGTGGTGAGACTGCCCGCGATCAGATTTTCATCCGCCACGGTATCGTGCTGCATTTGCCAGCGGCCCAAAGTGGCATTGTCCTGAGGTATGCGACCGTCGACAACGTTGACCACACCGCCGATGGCGCCGCTGCCATACAGCAAAGTGGCAGGGCCACGCAGAATTTCGATTTGCTCAGCGGTTGAGGTCTCAGTCGCCACCGCATGGTCCGGCCCGATCCGCGAGGCGTCACCGGCATCAAGACCATTTTGTGTGACCAGCACTCGCGGGCCCTCCAGGCCGCGAATGACCGGGCTGCTGGCCACTGGGCCATAAGAGGTACTGTGTACGCCCAGCTGGTTGCGCAATACGTCGCCAAGGGTGGCTGAGGGACGGTCGCGTAACGCATCACTGGTCACCACATCCACCGGCGTGGCCGACTCCAGGTCAGAGGCGTGCCAGGGCAGGGCGGTGATATCGATGATTTCCAGGGGGCTGCGCGCCAGGGTAAATTCCAGCCGGGTGTCGCGGCCAACCTGAACCCGGTGGTTTGCGTGATTGTGGTAGGGCGCTTTAATGTGCAGCTCTACTTCCGCGGGGCTAAGGTCGCGCAATACAAATACGCCCTCGGCATCGGTTCTGGCCCGCTGATGGGTGCCGGCCACCTCAACCACGGCGCCAGAAATGGGTTCGCCCTGTGGGTCTTTGATAATGCCTTCGATCTCTCCGCCCACGGCCACGTGAGTGAAAAACAACAGGGTACATAACCAATTGGACTGCTTGGGCCAATGGGGGCGTGCGCGCATCAGAAGCTCCGTAACCGCAAAATTCGGAATCAGTGAAAGGTGTTATATGATAACATTGCGCGTGCAGTTTACAATATTTTTTGGCGGTTTAATCGATAGGTAGGTTTTAAACGACAGGTCGGCGTTAACCGAGAGGTAAGCTGTAGATGATAGGCGGGCAGGGACTCAGGCAGGCATCATGCCTTTGAGGCAAGGTACACTTGATCGTCCTTAAGGGTGAAAGCCACCGCTTCCAAGCAGTCCCCCAGGCAGGGGCCGGCCACGCATTCGCCGGTTTCGATGACAAACAGTGCGCCGTGGTTGACGCACTCAATCATCGTGCCGCTCGCGTCCATAAACTGATCCGGCTCCCAGTTCAACGGAACGTTATCGTGCGGGCAGTTGTTGCGGTACAGGTACACTTGGTCACGGGTACGCACCGCAAACAGATCATGGCCACCGGATTGAAGGCTCAAGCTGCCGCCATCGGGGATATCCTCGAGGCGGCACAAGGGGTTTTGTGTGGCCATTCGTTTACTCCTCCGGAGCCGCGAGAGTGAGATTGCGCTTCAGCGCTTTGCCGTTGCGAATCAGAGTCAGACGAACTTTATCGCCCGGCTCGTAGCGCTCGAGGGCCGTCATCAACTCGTCGTAATTGCGCGTGTCGTGCTCGTCGATGGCAATAATAATATCCCCTAACACGGTGACGCCGCGCCGGTTGCGCTCGATGCCTTTCAGGCCGGCTTTGTCGGCGGGCATGCCGGGCGCAACGCGCAGCACCGGTACGCCTTCGACTCCCAGCCGCTGGGCCCAGTGATCGGGCGCGATGTCGATGCCGATGACCGGGCGCACAATGCGTCCGTGCTCAATTAACTGCGGCACTATGTCTTTGACCGTATTCACCGGAATCGCAAAACCGATGCCCGCGCTGGCACCGCTGGGGCTGAAGATCATCGTGTTAACGCCCACCAGTTCGCCCCGTGAATTGAGCAGCGGCCCGCCGGAGTTGCCGGGGTTAATGGCGGCATCGGTCTGAATCACATTGCGTATTCGGCGCCGGTTCGGTGCATCGATCTCCCGTCCCAAAGCGCTGACCACGCCAGTGGTCAAGGTCGCATCCAGGCCGAACGGGTTGCCGATGGCCAACACTTTATGGCCCACGGAGAGTTTGCTGGAATCGCCCCGGCGCAGTGGCAGAAGTTTTTCTTTGGGTGCGTCGATATGCAGCACCGCCAAATCCCGCTCGGGTGCCAAACCCACTACCCGGGCTGACCAGGTGCTTTGGTCGGGTAGGGTGATAATAATTTCCCGGGCGCCTTCGATCACATGAAAATTGGTCACTATGTGACCGTCCTCGCTCCAGACAAAGCCTGTACCTGCGCCGCGGGGCACGGTTTGCAAGCTGAATGAGCGTGGATCGCGCACCAGCTGTTGATTGGTGACAAATACCACGCTCGGGCTGGCGTACTCGAAAATCTCGATGGTGTTGCGCTCATCATCGGTGGCGAAATCGGGCAGCGCGGCCGCCTGCGCCAAGGGCGCCATCAGCAATAAGGTGAACAGCAGCGAGCGTACAGACATACAGAGCTCCGGGGAACGAATTAACCGCGACGCAACGCCGCAATACGTACATCCAGCGGTGGGTGGCTAGAAAACAGTTTGCTCATGTTCTGCTTGAAGCCGCCACTGATGCCGAACGCTTTCATGGCGTCGGGCATTGGTGTTTCCACACCGGCCTGTACTTCGGCCTGCAAGCGCTCCAGGGCGCTGATCATGCCCTGACGACTGGCCAGCTTGGCGCCGGCCGCGTCGGCTCGAAACTCCCGGTAGCGGGAAAACGCCATGACGATCATGGACGCGAGTATCGCCAGTACCATCTGAGCCACGATGGTGGTCACCCAAAAGCCGATGCCGTGGCCGCGTTCATTCTTAAACACCACTCGGTCCACTGTGTGGCCGATGATGCGCGCAAAGAACATGACGAAGGTGTTCACCACCCCTTGCACCAAGGTCAAAGTCACCATATCGCCGTTGGCAACGTGGCCGATCTCGTGGGCCATTACGGCGCGCACTTCTTCTCGATCAAAGCGCTGCAACATACCTTCACTTACTGCTACCAGGGCGGCGTTGCGGTTCCAGCCCGTAGCAAAAGCGTTGGCTTGCGCGGCGGGGAAAATGCCCACTTCCGGGCACTTGATGTTGGCCTTGCGGGCCAGTTCATCCACGGTGCGTACCAGCCATTGTTCATCCGCTGTGCGCGGCTGGGTAATAATGCGTGTCCCAGTGGTTCGCTTGGCGATGAACTTGGACATAAAAAGCGAAATAAACGATCCGGTAAAACCAAAAACGGCACACAGAATCAACAAAGAGGTGAGGTTAATGCCACCGGTTTCGTCCAGATAATGGCCCACGCCCAGTATGCTCATGACAATGCCAGCGACGAGCAGTACGGCGATGTTGGTTAGCAAAAATAATCCAATGCGAAGCACTCAGAATTCTCCTAAAAAGCAACAAAAGGCGTCCTTTGGCGATAAAGGCGCGTATTCATGTGTAACTGCGTGATAGACAGCACCACTTCCGTTTATATGCGTGCCCCGAAAAAAATTTCAACGCTCAAGCGACCAGGTTAACCCTGAAAATGTTAGCCAATTTCCAAAAAGGCTCGGATACCCTAGGCTCAGTTCCGCTGTTGTAAGGCGGTTAGTTGGGTATTCAACTCATTGATTTTTGAGGCCATTTCTTCGATTAAACCGACACAGATCTGGGGCTGGAGCTCGACTAAATCAATAAACTCATCTTTGGGCACGGCCAAAACGGTGCAGTCACTGATTGCGACAACGGAAGCCATGCGTCGCTGGCGGGTAAATACGGCCAGGGCGCCGAATATTTCGTCGGCGTGCACCTCACCCACTTTAACTCCATCCCGCAGAGCTTCAGCCTTGCCTTCCAATAGTGTAAAGACCCGGTCCGCCTCGGCGCCCTGTGCAATAATGGTTTCCCCGGCACTGAAATGCATAAAGCCCGCTGACGGCTGGAACTCGGCGCGGATTTCCTGAGCCAGTGCGGCGCGATAAAAACTGGCCATGCACACCAGATAGCGTGTCCATATGTGTCCCTGGCCCGGAGATTGTGCCGCCCACTCCAACAGGTGAGTCAGGGCGTAGGGTTCGAGCGTCACCGGAGCTTCAGTGCCGTATTGGCCAGCGTCAAAACCCATGGCGTCGCTTACCCCAAGCAAATCACCCGGCTCCAGATGCAGTACCATT
>DAHVRW010000053.1 GCA_027322215.1 Marinimicrobium sp. | reverse complement strand
GCGATACCGATGGTGTTGCTGTCTGTGCCAAACCAGATCGCGTTCTCTTTTGGCTCATAAACCATTTGGATATCCAATGAAACACCGCCGTTTGTAGCGTCAGAATCGGCAGCCGCACTGAAACTCATCAGCCCAAGGCTGAACAAAATGAATGGTAGCCATTGACCTTTCATATTTCGCTCCTTTCTCGTTCTGGTTGTGTTGCGTTTGGATGCGTTGAGCCAAGGTATCATGGTTAGGCAAACGGCATCCAATACAAGCGGCGTCTCGGCCGCGTGCCGATCTCGGGCTCCCCGCTCCCGCGGGTGGACTGAGCATCGGAATCTGGCTATTCTCTGTGGGCTCTGTGAGGCGGACCGGGTCGCGCGGGCTTAACGCATCTACCATCCCCAACCGCCCCGCCATCTCTCTGATCACAAACATCCCTAAATAATAAGGTTGTCACTATGTCCATGAGCTTCTCTACCCGACAACGGCGTGAGCTAGCCGCTTTTATCGCCGGTTTGAGTCGCCCGGTAATGCGCTGCATCGCGAGTCTGGGCACCCTGGCGGTTATCGCGGCCTGTACCGCCAACCCGCCGATTCTTGAGGAGCCTCTGGGCGGCAGCCCCGATGACGGCTCGCAGTTATCAAACCCCTTTCGCATTAACTACGCCGGTTATCTGCCTTTGCAGGACAAAATAGCGGTTTATTTGAGTGATGCGGATTACGCCATTACGTGGGAGCTGCGCGACCGCAACCACAAACTGGTGGCCAGCGGTGTTTCCGCGGATCATCGGCGTAACGATCATGCCTCCGGCGACAGTTTTTACCTCATCGATTTCTCCCACTACACCACACCGGGCGAAGGTTACTACCTGGTGGTTGAGGATGAGCGTTCCCACGCATTCGATCTGACCAATGACCCCTACGGCACCTTGAAGTATGAGTTTTTTGATTACTTCCGTGATCACCGCCGTGAGGGGGACCACTTTAGCCGGGCTGTGTACGACTGGACCGATCATGAAGTGACCATGAATTTTATCGCCGATGCGGGTGATCAGGGCTATTACCCGACCAACGCCGCCGAAGCCAAGTGGAGCCTGATCAACCTTTTGGAAACCTACCCGGACATCAACACCTATTATCAGGACCATCAGGGCGGTGAAAACTCCGTTTACGAAGAGCTGGCGTTCTTTGCCAGCCCGATGTACGAGCTGATCTTCCCCGGCGAGAAACTGGCCGTAGCCAAATTGCACACCAACTCGGCCGATTGGGCTCCCTGCCCTGAAGCCTCCGGCTCGGGTACGAGCTGTATCTCCATGCCAGAGACCAAGGCCACTTTTGCGGTGGCACGCAGCTTGGCGGCCATGGCGCGCCTGCACGCCGAGTACGGCAGCCAGGAGCAGGTTCAGGAAGCCTACGATTACGCCCGCCGCGCGCTGCATAATGCCGAGACGGAAGAGTTTGTCTGCCTGGGGCCAGAGTCTTTCGGCGGTGAAGGCGGCTATTATCCCAACAACGATAACTGGAGCCTGTGGCGTGAGCCGCGCACCCACCGTGACCCCTGTGCCGAAGGGCCAGAGGCGGACCCGAAGGACAACAACGTCAACGACGACCACTACGCCGCCATCGTGGAGCTGTTCCTGGCGGCGCAGCAATTGGGCCATGAAGAGGATGCTCGCGCGCTACGCAGTAAAATGCTGGCGCACAACCACCACCAGCGGGTGGATGCGTTTTTCTGGGGCGCTGTTTCCACCGAAGCCACTCTATCGCTGCTGACCAACCGCCCCGAAGGGCTCGATCTGCGGCAGGCGGAGAGCAACCTGTTCGCCTATGCCGACCAGGTTCTGGGCTATCAGCAGGTGGGTTACCCGGGCGTGACCTTCGATACCCAGTCCGACTATTGGGACAGCAACGACCGGGATGAGGTGGATAACAACTTCCGCTGGGGTTCCAACCGCATGCAGCTAAACGATGCGCGCGTTTTGATGGCGGCGGCGGACTTACAATTTGAGCGCGGTAATTATAAGCAGGCCGCCCGTTACACCAACGGCGTGCTGCGGGTGCTGGACCAGATATCCGGCACCAATGCCGTGGCGCTGGCCATGTACACTGCCGGCGACTATCCAAACATTGAACATGCCATAACCCGCACCCACGATGCCTTGGTGCCGGATTCTAAAAGCGGCAAAATGGTTCTCGGGCCCAACAACTGGACCAACTCCAACGATGGCGATATGCCTGAATTTGGCTCAAAACCGGGCATGAAAATGTTTGCGTTGACGGGCACCGGCTGGGCTTCACGGGAAGTGGCCATTGATGCAAACGCGGCCCTGTTACCGGTGGTGTATTTTGCCACGGAAGTTGCACCCACCTATTTGGAAAAAGCACAACCTTAACCGGTCGGGCATCGGGCTGGAAAACTTCCCGGCCCGATGCGTACTTTCGAAATTAACGCACTGAATAGACCGCGCAGGCCCGGGCCTCTACACGCTGAGGCTGTAGGTCGGCCGCCAAGGCGAACTGCTCAGCTGTTTCAGCCGTCGCTCGGGCGCGGCTTTCCGGCGCCGCCACAGCGTTCATGCGAGCACTATCAAAAGCGGCGCTTTGAGCGTAGCCGGTCTGGCTGCTGGGTGTCCCCAAACAGGGCCCCGGCCCTTCCTGCAACACCAACAGATTCCCCAAGGTGGCACCGCTGGCGTCGGCAATTAACTGCGCTCGCTGAGCCGCATCCTGTACCGCCTGTTCGTACACCGCGCGCTGATTTTCAGTGGTGGGTTCAAGATAAAAGCCCATGGCCGACGAGTTGACTGGGCCCGCGGCCAAAGCGGCGCCTCGTGCCACGGCGGCGAATTCAGGGTCGAGCACGGTCACATTGACCGTGACGGTAGCCACGTAACCGAGAAGCGCATCCGGGTGAACATTTTCCACCAACTGCTCGCTGTGCTCGCCGGTGCGCCGCTTCACCTGGCGGTAATAAGGTCTCACAGACAGGTCGGAGGTAATCCGCACTTGCTCGTCGCTGGCCATGCGAATCGCTTCTGTAGCGGTGTTGGCCTGCTCCACCACAGTGGCGGACGCATCCTCGCTGCGCTCATCCTTGCTTTCAAAGGTCACGGTGAACCTTGCCCGGTTGGGCGGCATTTCCACATAGGCCCGGCCCTGGGCTTCCACTATCGCTCCCCGGGCCCATATGGGGCGTTCGTCCACCGAGTCCGGCGCCGGGCTGCACCCAACCATTAACATCGCCGCTGTTGCGGCCAGAGCGGGAATTCGCATATTACCTCCTGAGTTTTGACTATATTGACGCCGGTATAGCGCAGATAGCGCCTGAACGCCAGAGGCGTTTTATTTATCACGGTAAGGGGCCAAAGGCGACGGCAGGACACAGAGCCGATCTGGCTGCGCCTTGCCGGATTACCGAAGGCATGGATCCCAAGGCTGGGTGTGCGGAGGTTTATTGCGTGCAACGTGCCCCCTAACGGGGGCGGCCAGACCGGCCTGCGAAACGAAATACCAAAACTTGCCCTAAAAAAACAGCCAATAGAAAGTCAATGCGATTCCCGCCACCGCTACCAGAGACCCCAGCAGAACAATCAAGCCATCATGACCACATAAACCCACCGCCAGCAGTGCTATGGCAACAGCCGGTATATAGCCCGCCATGGGAATAATTTCCAGCGGTGGCATAGTCAGGGCCATCAAAATACAAATCACCCCAACCACCCGAGCCGCCGCCGGCGTCACGAAAACCGTCAGGCGGGGTTTAATCAGTACATCGACCTTACGCGTCACCGGTTTAATCTTATCCCGGGCTTTGTTAAAGCTGGCGTGCTTGAAGCCTTTATTACACAGCTTTTTTGGCATCCAGGGGGTGCGTCGCCCCAATACCATCTGGCTAGCAAAAAGAATAACAATTATGGCCACAACGGTGGGCACACCGGGAATGCCGCCCGTGGGGAGCAATTCAACCAAGGCCGCCGCCAGCAATAAGGGGCCAAACCCGCGGCTGCCAAAAGCTTCCATAATGGCGCCAACGGTCATTTTCTCCCCATCCGTTTTGTCGTCCATAAGGTCCAGAACACCGGTCAGGTTAATGCGCTCGGACATGGTGCTATTTCCTGTACTGGGTGAGTGTGCAAACCATTCTTTCAGCGGGTGCCAAAGTGAACAGTCAGTGCTTCTGCTTCGACTTTTTGCGGGCACTGATTTCCATAAAAGCATAAAGCGTCACGGCCACAATAAGCGGCAGCAGGTAAAACACCGCGCGGTAGGCGAACAATGCCGCAAAGATTTTGCTCGAGGGCACCTGATCCGACAACAACGCGATAAACACCGCTTCCAGCACACCCAAGGCACCGGGTATATGAGCGATGAGGCCCGCAATAGCGCTCACGAGAAGCACCCCCAACACCTCGAAGTAACTTAGCTCTGAATGTAAAAATGTATAAATAACGGCGCCCATGGACATCCAGTGTGCGCTGGCCACCACCAGCTGTACCCACGCCAGACGCACGGTCGGCAGAACGATCTGCTGACCGCGAATATGCCAGGCACGGGTGCTGGCGAAGTGGCACAACAAAAAGTAAGTCACGATCAACACTAAAAACGCCACACCGATTCCGCGCAGGAACAACGTGCTGATGGGCCAGCTGGAAGGCATGACCATGTTTCCGGTAGCAAACACCCAACCGGCGAGAAAGATATACCCAAGCCAATTGGTGCTCAGCGTCACGCCGATAATGCGGGTCACGTCGGCCGAGCTTACGCCATTTTGGGTATACAACCGGAATCGAATACCGAAACTACCGATCACCCCCCCAAGGTTCAATGTGAACGCACAACTTATAAACGCGATCACCATCATGCGGATCTTTGCAACTTTACTTTTTATATAAAAGCGGCCGAACAAGTCGTAGGATGAGTAAATCAAGTAGGTAACCAAGACGCAGCCGATCCCCGCAAGGGTGGTCAGCCATGAATAATCTTTGAGGGTGTCGACAACTTCACGCCACTCAACCTCTTTAGCATGATGGACCAAAAGCGCCAGTACCAACAAAATGAAGCCCAAGGTGAGTACATGGCGAAGATACGGCCATACCTTTTTGTAGGCACGTCGCAAGCGTATCGGGGCGTGGCTTTGCGTATCGGTCGGCATCACACTCTATGCTCCATCGCTCATGTCGTTTTCCGCATTGCGCCCCTTTCTGGGGGCCAGAGGAATTTTGGAGTTTATCGGTGGTACCCAGCCGCTCAACCCGGGAAAGTGCCGCAGAAAATGGTATACCAGAAAGCTGGTAAAACCTTTGATTAACGTCCGGCGCATCAACCAGGAGCTATTAATCTCACGCACATAGCTGTGATCGATCAACGTTTGGATGCGCTCTTGCACCTCTTGGTTAAACTCCGCACTACGGACAAACACATTCGCTTCCAAATTCAGACACAAACTCAGAGGGTCCAGATTGCTGGAGCCGATCGTCGCCCAATCATCGTCAAAGGCCGCAATTTTGGCGTGCAGTTGTCGCTCCCAATATTCATAGACATTGACTTCAGACTCCACCAGGTAATCGTACAGAAGCCGGGCACCTGCTTTAGCCAAAGGTGAGCCAGGCTTACCCTGAATCAGTACGCAGACTTTCACCCCGCGCCGCGCCGCATCGCGCAGCCCTTTCAACAGGCGGTAGCCGGGAAAGAAATACGGATTCGCCATAATGATGGTGTGCCGGGCATTGCGCACTCGCGCTACATACTCATCCTCAATATCGGTTCGGCATTGCGTATTGTCGCGCACCATAAAACGCATGCTGACATTTCCTTCCCGGCCGGTGGGTTCAGTCACCTCGGGAAACGCAATATAGCCTCGTTTGTACTCCTGCAATGCCCTATGCATGTACCGGCGCATCGACGTAACAATGGGCCCATGAAGCCGCGCGGCGTAATCCTGTTTAAAGTCGGGGCCCGAATCGGAGCGCTGATTATGTGCCAAATTGATGCCACCGATAAATCCCGTGACGCCATCCACCACCACCAACTTGCGGTGCAAGCGCCGGAAAATATTGGCTCTCACCCGCAACCATCGGGGCTGGGGATGATAAATTTCAAAGTGCACACCGGCGGTCTGCAGAAACTCGATATATTCCTGAGGCAAGAAATGCGAACCATAGCCATCCACAAGCACCGATACCCAAACCCCGCGTTGCGCCGCTTGGGCCAGCGCATTCTTTAACGCTTGCCCCACAGGATCGTCACACAAGATAAAGGTCTCCAGTAAGACCTCTTTTCGCGCATCGTCAATCGCGGCGATCATACTGGGAAAAAACTCATCGCCATTTTCCAATAGCGTAATCGCATTGCCAGAAATCCAATCGAATGTCATAACACGATCTCCGCCGCTAAAGGTGCGTGATCGGATAGATGCGCCCAGGGCCGATTCGGCAATCGCACCGGCGCAAAATTCTCAACGCCTCGAACGTAAATTCGGTCGAGTCTCAGCAGAGGGAATATAGCGGGAAACGTTTTTGGTGGAGCGCCATAGTAGGTGCTGAACACGTCGGTCAGCTGGCATTGAGATAAAGCCGCTTCCGCTTTACCCCGCCAGTCATTGAAATCCCCCGCAACAATGACCGGTTCACCCTCAGGCAACCCGTTGACCAGATTCCGTAATAGCGTCAGCTGATGATCTCGGTGCCCAGCACGCAAACCAAGATGAACGCATATGGCATGGACAGTGGTTAACCGGGATACGGTGTCAAGTCGACAGTGCAACAAGCCGCGCTTTTCCGTGCCGTGCACAGAAACATCGACATTTTGATAGGAAATAATTGGAAACTTACTCAGAAGTGCATTGCCGTGATGCCCCTCCGGGTAAACCGCATTGCGGCCGTAGGCGTAGCTGCGCCACATTTGGTCAGCGAGGTATTCGTAATGGGTTCCTTCGGGCCACCGGCTGGAGTGACGAAGGGAGAGTGCCTCATGGGCACCGAGAACTTCCTGCAAAAAAACCACGTCGGCACCTACGGTGCGCACGGCCTCTCTAAGCTCAGGCAAAACGAGTTTTCGGTTAAAAAAGTTAAATCCCTTATGGGTATTAACCGTCAGTACTCGAATCGTTAAGGGTTCGTCAATCATAAGCACATCTGTCGGCATCATTACCTGAATTCAGCTTCCCAGCTGCGTGCATTACGGCATTGATTGGACTGGAGTAATCATACTAGCATGAAGTCTTTCGCCCCTCATAACCGCTGCAGTGAGATGGGCGCATTACAAAGCTTATGTCGCCGTTGATAAAACCGCTGGCCAACTTGGAGGGCCGACTTTATGTTTACAGCCAGACTGTTATTGACGTGCCTGCTTGTACTTTTTGTATCGGCCTGCGGCAGCGGATCTCGCTCCGGTCCCCCTGAGATAGCGCCCGAACCGACAGCGGTGCCGAGGAACCTCACTGTCATCGACGTGGCCAGCGAATCGGTCACCTTGCGTTGGGAGCCCATAGAGGCGGCTGAAGCCTATTACCTGTATTACGCCGGCGAACCTTTCGAAGACGTAAACAACATTCACGCGTATCGCGATGGTGAATGGCAAGCGGATGTGAGCTCGCCTTATAAAATCACAGGCCTGACCAACAACACGACCTATTACTTTCTCGTCACCGCCATGATCGACGGCGCTGAATCCCCGCCCGGCTTCAGCGTTAATGCCACCCCGGTGGACACCCTCAGCGGGCCGCAGCCGAGCGCTGAAGAAGTGCGGGTAATTGAGTTGATCAATCGCGCTCGTCGCGACCCGCAGCAGGAAGTCGAGGTGATGAGCCGGAACGTTAAGTTAGACGTATTGGTTGTGGGGGACGAGGTGCGCATTGATTATTGGTAGCGAACCTTAATAAGGTAACGATTAACGGCCCCTCCCCTCTTCAACAAGTGCCCGGCGCGTGATTTATATCACAATTTAAACGCCGCGCCTGTTTATAGAGACGTCATGCCCCTCAAATGTGCCCTGATCGCTGGTAAAAACGCCCGGGAAAGACGTCCAATGCGCGTTGCCTAAACCACTTGTTACGCTATATGATGGCCGGCGTTTTGCTCCTGTATCGACAAGCAAATATCGACGTCGAGTTAGGATTCATAGGATATATAAAGCCACAGTTTGTGATGCGGCCCAGTATCGCTATCACGCTGTCGCCCGAAGTGCGCCGATTAACAGATCATTTAAGCGTAATCGACCATTCAAGGAAGTATAATTATGGCCACCAAACGCGCCCTCATTGTCGACGATTCAAAAACCGCTCAGTTTCGTCTGAGAAAAATGCTGCGCGAATACGACTTAGCGATCGTCGCCGTCGATTCAGCGGAAGCCGCTTTGAGTCACTTGGCCAGCAACCTGCCCGATGTGGTGTTTTTGGATCACATGATGCCAGGCCTCGATGGTTTCCGCGCCTTGCAGATCATCAAGTCCCACCCAGTCACCGCCGACCTTCCCGTCATTATGTATACCTCCAAGTCCGGTGACCTATACGCGAGCGAAGCGCGCGCGCTTGGCGCATTGGATATTCTCAACAAGGACAATGTCGACGCGGAGCAGCTGCAGTCCGTACTAAGCGGCATCGGTATTTATCCCGGTGCGCAAACCCCGGAAAACCTTGCGCTGACACGCCCCGCACCGTCGAGCAATCGCTCCGGTGGCGATGAGTTATTGGCGTTGGATATGCGTATGCGCGAACTCGAGCGTACCATCGACGACAACCGCCGGATCGTGACCACACGCCTTCTTAAAGAAATACAAATGGTACGTCAAACCGTACGCAAAGTTCTGGGCGAGGTGGCGGAATTAAAACAGCAGGGCCTGTCCAGAACAGCCGCTCAGGCACCGGCGGTAAAACGCCGCGCTGGGCGCTATTGGTCAGCGCTGGCCACCATAGCCCTGATCGGCGCGGTGGGCGCATCTTTGTACTGGGCCCCGGAGATTTCGCAAAAAGTTGACCGAATGGTCGCCTTCGTGCAACAAGAAATCCGTCAATATCAGCACACCCGGGCAAGCGCGCCGCAAACTCAAGCCCAGCCCCAGGCACACGCTCTAGCGGCGGCCGCCGTCACCAATCTTCCGCCCTACAATAGCTTGTTCCCTATGCCAGGGGAAACGCCGCAAATGGACCTACTGCCCGATCTTGCCTGGGCCTTTAACCAAAACAGCATTCAGGAGTATCACCCAGACGGCGTGGACCCAGCGTTGACGAAGCGCCTGGACGAGCTGGCCTCCCGTCTGGCGAGCAAAAACTTTCAGGGCGTTATCGAGCTGCAGGTCACCGGTGGTGACTTTTGTGTGGTCACCAGCCTGAGCGGAAAGCCCCGGTTACCCCACAACGGTGCCCAGATGCGTGACTGTATGCTGATAAGCGAGCTGTACGGCGCCGACTCCACCCAAAGTACCGCTCAGTACTTGCGCGCCGCTCTGGCCAATGCCGCGGCACTGGATGAGCGGCGCATAGCCATTACCGTGTTGCCCAGCAACGAACTCTTTGACCGCTACCCGGAAGCGGACGCACGCACTTTGGCTCAGGACTGGAATGCCGCCGCCCGCCAGAACAATCGAGTATTGGTGAGATTAAAGCCCCAGGCACCTGCTCAGACAGCGCAGAGGCAATAATCCAGTATGGTTTGCAAGTGCGCATAAATACCCTATAGTCGGTCGCGCCGTTCGGTTATAGCGGACAGATAACACGGCTACTTCTGTTGGATTTTATGTCTTACGCAAACCTTACCATCAGTGACAAAAACCCCATCAAGCGTTGGTTGCAACGACGGCGCTTCGACGACGCCTTAAAAGCACTTGATCGGGCCGCGCCAGCGCCAGCGCCACTCAAAGTCATGGATTATGGCGCGGGTAACGGCGAATTGATCCGACAGCTCGCCGAGCTGCGCCCCATCGAGGCTACTGTATTTGAGCCTACCCCCACACTCATGAAGGAGGCCAGGCAGCACCTGTCCCACCTGGACGCCGTCAGCTTTTGCCGCACGCCCACAGAGGCGCCCGGGGATCATTTTGACTACGTATTCTGTCTGGAGGTGTTTGAGCACCTGCCTCCCGAACAGACCGAGCAGGCGCTTGCGCAGATTCAACGATTACTGAAACCCACAGGTGTGGCAGTGATCGGCGTGCCCCATGAGTTGTTCGTGCCGGCGCTGATCAAGGGCGCGTTTCGTATGAGCCGTCGTTTTGGCGCCTTCGATGCCCGCCCCCGCAACATTCTCGCCGCGTTTAGGGGCAAACCGCCAACGGAGCGTCCAACTACAGAAATAGCGCCGGGGCAGGCCTATCACTCGCACCACCTGGGTTTTGATTATCGGCGGCTTGAATCCCAGTTCCGGCCATACTTTCGGCGCGAAGCGCGCTGGTTCAGCCCGTTTCCGTTACTGGGCCCCAGCTTGAACTCAGAGGTGTACTATCTATTGAAAAAACAGCTGCCGGCACCCCTATTGAAAAAACAGCCGCCGGCATCCCTGTTGGAAAAATAGGCACCAACATTGAGCCGCTTGTGAAGGCCACACACCGAACATAGAATACCGAAGATACCCATTCGCACTGAGAATAATGTCAACCAACTATTTGCGGGGATATAGCATGGCCACTCCATTGACTCGAAAACACGGACGCCGCCTTTTCAGAGACACTTTCTTAGCGGCCGTGTGTGTAAGTTTGGTGGCCTGCGGCCAACATTCGACACGACCTGACGCTGCCGAAGACTGGCCGCAATTCGACGACGAGGCGGCACAGGCTTTTATCGAACGATGTCAGAGCGAGCTGGACGCCGCCCGGGCGCAATTTCTTGCTCTGGAAACGCCTTCAGCTCCGGTTTCCGATGCGCAGCTTCTGCAACAGATCAACGAGCTGGATATTACCACCAACGCCATCGCCGGCCGTGCCAGTTTGTATCGCAACGTACACCCCAATGCCCAGGTGCGCGCCGCCGCTGATAGCTGTCAGCAAAACCTTGTTCCCCTCGGTACCGACATCGGGCTGTCGGCGCCTCTTTATGAACGCATAAGCCAAGTGGATCTGGAAGCGCTGGACGCCCTGGATCGCCGCTTTGTTGAAGATATGTTGCTCGGCTTTCAGCGCAGTGGCGTCAATCAACCCGAGGCGACCCAGCAGCGCATCCGCGAGTTAAACCGTAAACTGAACCAATTGGGTCAGCGCTTCAATGCCAATATCCGCGAAGACGTACGCACCCTGAAAGTCGCCTCCGCCGAACGGCTTCGGGGCTTGCCCGACGATTACATTGAGGCCCGCCTGCAAGACGACGGCACACTGGTGATCACCACCGATTACCCGGATTACTTTCCCGTGATGCAGTACGCCCACGACGATGAGCTGCGCTTTGAGCTCTACAAGCTGTTCCGCCAACGCGGCTACCCTGAAAACGAGCAGGTACTGCTCGATTTATTGCGTGCCCGCCACGAGCTGGCCACCCTGCTCGGCTACCGCCATTACGCGGAGTACGTCACCGAAGATAAAATGATCAAAACGGCGGAAAATGCGCAGGAATTTATCGACCGAATCACTGACATTGCCGACTCCCGGGCGCAGTACGACTACGAAATTCTGCTCGCCCGTCAGCAGGAACTCGACCCAAGCGCACAGGTGGTGGGCGACTGGCAGAAAACCTATCTGGAAGAGCTCATTAAACAAGAGCTGTTCGAAATCGACTCTCGGGAGCTGCGCTCGTACTTTCAATACGATCGCGTTCGCCAGGGAATTTTCGACCTGACCGAAGCACTTTTCGATGTGCGTATCGTTCCCTGGGATACCGAAACCTGGCACGAGTCGGTCCACGCGTACGAGATGCTGGACGGCGATGAGGTTATCGGCCGCTTCTATCTGGACATGCACCCTCGTGAAGGTAAATACAATCACGCGGCGGCATTCACCAAACAAAGTGGCGTCAAAGGGCAGCAGCTGCCAATCGTCGCGCTGGTATGCAACTTCCCCGGCGGCACCGGTGGCTCCGGGTATCTGGAGCATAGCGATGTGAAAACGTTCCTGCACGAGTTTGGGCACCTGTTGCACGCCATTTTTGGCGGGCATCAACGCTGGCTGAGCATGTCCGGCGTGCGCACCGAGTGGGACTTTGTCGAGGCGCCTTCACAGATGCTGGAAGAATGGGTGTGGGATGCGGACAGCCTGTCCAAGTTCGCCCGCAATGCCCAGGGTGAAACGATTCCCGCCGAGCTGGTCGAGCGCCTGAATGCCGGCCGCGATTTTGGTCAGGGTCTGTTTGTGCGTCACCAGATGTTTTATGCCGCACTGTCGCTGAATCTCTACAACCGCGACCCAGAGGGTTTGAATCTGACCGACACAGTGCGCGAGCTGCAAACCAAATACTCGCCCTTCCCCTACGTCGAAGATACCTACTTTCATACCTCCTTCGGCCATCTGTACGGTTACTCCGCCATTTACTATACCTATATGTGGTCACTGGTTATCGCTCAGGATATGTTCAGCGAGTTTGATGAGCAGGGCCTGCTTAACCCCGAGGTGGCGCAGCGCTACCGGGCCAAAGTCCTCGCTCCGGGCGGCAGCCGCGATGCCGCTGATCTGGTGGAGGACTTCCTGGGTCGACCCTACAGTTTTGATGCTTTTGCAGAACGATTAAAGGACCTTTAACACCATGAATTGTGCGCGCCGTTTTTGCTTCTCCTGGGTTCACGTGATACTGGCTTTCGGGGCCGTCTGGCTGCTCAGCGCCTGCAGTGACGGCCAGCGCACGCCAGTGGATATCGGCAATGAACAGCAGATTTTGCATATCGGTAACGGTGACGAGCCGGCCGACGTGGACCCACATGTCACCACCGGTATCCCGGAACGGCAGATTCAAGTGGCGCTGTTTGAAGGTCTGACGAGCAAAAGCGCCGAAACGCTGGAACCTCAGCCGGGTGTTGCCCGCGACTGGGACATTTCCGATGATGGGCTGGTGTACACCTTCTATCTGAACGAGCAGGCCCGCTGGTCCAATGGCGATTTTATAACCGCGGGGGATTTTGTTTGGTCGTGGCATCGCGCGCTACTGCCCGCGCTGGGCAACCAGTACGCCTACTCTCTGTACACCATCAAGAACGCCGAAGCGTTTCACCTTGGACGCATCAGCGATTTTAACGCCGTGGGCGTGACCGCCGTCGATGATCACACCCTGCGCATCGAACTGGAAGCGCCGGTGCCCTATTTCTTAGAGCTGTTGGATCATCACAGTTTTTATCCGGTACACCGCGCCACCATTGAACAATTCGGCCGCCCGGATCAGCGCGGCACACGTTGGACGCGGCCGGAGCATTTCGTCGGCAACGGCCCGTTTACCCTGAAATCCTGGGAGCCCAACCGGGTGTTGGTGGTTGAAAAGAACCCGCATTACTGGGACGCCGATCAAGTGCGTCTAAACGAAATTCATTTCTATCCGGTACAACAGCCCACCACTGAAGAACGTATGTTCCGGGCAGGACAGCTGCACATCATCAACCTGCTGACCGAGGAGCGTGTGCCCCGATACTTGAAGATGGAGCACGCTGCGCTGCGCAGCTTTGCTAATTACGCCACCTACTATTATGAGTTCAACACCCGAGTTGAGCCTTTAAACGACCCGCGGGTAAGGCGTGCCCTAAGCCTGGCCATTGATCGCGAGCAGATCACGGAACAAATGCTGCGCGGCGGCCAGCGCCCTGCCGAACACTTCACACCCCCCGGCGCCGGCTACCACGCCAATGCCCGGGTATCGTACGATCCTGAACGCGCACAACAATTGTTGGCCGAGGCGGGCTACCCTAATGGAGAAGGCTTCCCGACGCTGAACATTTTGTACAACACCCTTGATGCCCATGAGCGCATTGCGGTGGTCATTCAGCAAATGTGGCGCCAAACGTTAAACATCGACGTTACCCTGCGCAACCAGGACTGGCGGGTCTTCTTAGCCAGCAAACGCAGCGGCGACTATCACATCGCCCGCTCCGGATGGGTGGCCGATTACTATGACCCCAACAGCTTTTTGGACATGTTCGTTACCGAAGGTGGTAACAACGACACCGGTTGGTCCAACGCGCGTTACGATGAGTTGATCGGCCTGGCCGCGCGCACCGAAGATCAGCACCAACGCATGGAGTATTTTCAGGAGGCCGAGGCCATCCTGCTGGACGAAGCCCCAGTGGCACCCATCTATTTTTATCAGTACAACCACTTGGTGTCGCCTTCGGTTCGAGGCTGGCATAGCAACGTGATGAAACACGTGAATTACAAAGGGGTTTACCTGGAGCCTTAATCGATCGCGATGTTGCGTTTTCTCTGTAAGCGAATTGCTCTGGCGATACCGGTCATGCTGACCGTGGTCACCATCACCTTTTTCCTGATTCGACTCGCCCCCGGCGGGCCATTTGATCAGGAGCGCAACGTGCCGCCGGAGGTTATGGCCAACCTCCACGCGCAGTACAATCTCGACGCCCCGGTGCTGCGGCAATACGTGGATTATTTGGGCGATTTGCTGCGCGGTGACTTAGGCCCCTCATTCCGCTATACCACCCGCTCCGTCAACGAAATGATTACCAGCGGCTTCCCCATCACCCTGGAGTTGGGGCTCTACGCGCTGGCTTTTGCGTTATTGATCGGTTTGCCTGCGGGAATTATTGCGGCCATGAAGCCCAACAGCGCGCAGGATTACATACCCATGTCCGCCGCCATGCTGGGCATCTGTTTACCATCGTTCGTTTTGGGGCCGCTTCTGATACTGGTGTTTGGCATCTGGCTCGGTTGGCTACCGGTATCGGGGTGGGGCAGCAGTCCCGGCGATAAAATTTTGCCCGCCATTACCCTCGGCTCCACCTACGCCGCCTACATCGCCCGTATCAGTCGCGGCGGCATGCTGGAGGTGTTGTCGCAAGATTATATTCGCACCGCGCGGGCCAAAGGCCTTTCCACCTTTCGAGTGGTTATGGTGCACGCGCTGCGCGGCGGCATCACCCCTGTTATCTCCTATCTGGGCCCAGCGTTGGCGGGCCTCCTGGCCGGCTCCTTCGTGGTCGAAACCATTTTTCAGATTCCAGGTCTGGGCCGCTTTTACGTTCAAGCCGCGTTCAACCGCGACTACACCATGATTATGGGAACCACGATATTTTTAGCGGCATTAATTATTTTGTTTAACCTCATTGCCGACCTTATTTTAGTTTGGCTTAACCCCCGC
>DAHVRW010000052.1 GCA_027322215.1 Marinimicrobium sp. | reverse complement strand
TGGTTGAGGTGCGCGCCGGTCAGAAGCGGAAAAGCGAGCGTAAGTTCTTCCCTGGCTATGTCCTGGTGCAGATGGAGCTTAATGACGCTTCTTGGCATTTGGTGAAAGATACTCCCCGGGTTATGGGTTTTATCGGTGGTAAAGCGGACCAGCCGGCACCGATTACCGAGAAAGAAGCAGAAGCTATTTTGCAGCGGGTTGACGACTCCATCGAGAAGCCGAAGCCCAAGACCATATTCGAACCCGGTGAAATGGTGCGAGTCATTGATGGGCCTTTCAACGACTTCAACGGGGTTGTCGAAGAGGTCAATTACGAAAAGAGCCGGCTGCGCGTGGCGGTCCTTATTTTTGGTCGTTCGACTCCAGTAGAGCTGGAGTTTGGACAGGTCGAGAAGACTTGATTGTTGGATAGGGCGGCCGGCTAAAAGGCCGCTCTGTAAAAAGTTTGTACCTTTCTTTGCATAGGGCAGAGAAAGGTTTTCGCGTCTCTGGTCATTGCGTTTAATCGCGCCGTTCATTAGCGCGTTTAAACGGCTCAAACAGATCAGAGAGGGGAGCCGGAGACGGGAGGTTGAGCCACAACCGCCCCGAGGCGCTAACACCCATTGGGGAGCATATCTTATGGCTAAGAAAGTAACCGCCTATATCAAGCTGCAAGTAGCGGCCGGTAAGGCTAATCCCAGTCCTCCGGTTGGCCCTGCGTTGGGTCAGCACGGTGTGAACATCATGGAATTCTGTAAGGCGTTTAACGCTCAGACGCAGAGCCTGGAGCCGGGTGCGCCCGTTCCGGTCGTCATCAGCGTATACAGCGACCGCAGCTTTACCTTCACCATGAAAACCCCGCCTGCCGCCTTTTTGTTAAAAAAGGCTGCGAGCGTCAACAAGGGCAGTGCAAAACCCAATACTGAGAAAGTGGGCAAGGTAACCCGCGCTCAGCTGGAAGAAATCGCCACTGCGAAAATGCCGGATCTGACGGCCGCTGATATGGATGCCGCTGTGCGCACCATCGCCGGTTCAGCCCGTGCCATGGGTCTAGATGTGGAGGGTGTGTAACATGGCTAAATTGACTAAGCGCCAGCGTGCGATTCAGGAAAAGGTTGACCGCACCAAGCAATACGGCATTGAAGAAGCGGTTGCGTTGCTGAAAGAGCTGTCTTCAGTAAAGTTTCCTGAAACCTTTGATGTCTCGATCAATCTTGGTATCGATCCACGCAAATCCGATCAGGTTGTACGTGGTGCCACCACGCTGCCACACGGTACCGGTAAAGAAGTCCGCATCGCGGTGTTTGCCCAAGGTGCCAACGCTGAAGCGGCGACTGCTGCCGGCGCTGACTTGGTGGGTATGGAAGACCTGGCCGAGCAAGTGAAGGCCGGCAACATGGACTTTGATGTGGTGATTGCCAGCCCAGACGCGATGCGTGTGGTGGGTCAGCTGGGTCAAATCCTGGGGCCGCGCGGCCTTATGCCCAACCCGAAAACCGGAACAGTCACGCCGGATGTAGCCACCGCCGTTCAGAATGCCAAAGCGGGCCAGGTTCGCTACCGTGCAGAGAAGGGCGGTATCATCCACGGCGGCATCGGCAAAATCTCCTTTGAGGCCCAGGCGGTTAAAGAGAACCTGGAAGCCTTGATTAACGACTTGAAAAGAGCCAGACCCAGCAGCGCCAAGGGTGTGTACCTGAAAAAGGTTTCCTTGAGCACCACTATGGGGCCTGGTCTCGTCATCGATCAATCCAGTCTGGCTATCTAAAACGGCCGGATTGGTAACCGACTTTGGGGTCTGCGCGCGAGCGCAGGCCGTCAAAGACCGTAGGTGGGCTCTCTGGGAGGCGCAAGCTGAACAGGTTTACAGCCCTTAATCCAGCGCCGGTCGTTTTCGAGGCGGCGCCAAACCTACGCAGACGGTGTGACCCGCTTCAGTCAGTTGGTTGACCAATTGGCTGAAGAGTATCACCGATTAATAGGGCCTCAGCTCCATCGAGGCCGGAAGTTAACGACAGGTTCGCCTGTCAAACCCAGGAGAAATCCCGTGGCATTAGGACTTGAAGGCAAAAAAGCGATTGTCGCTGAAGTCCAGAAAGCTGCTGAGAGCGCTCTTTCTGCGGTTGTCGCCGATTCCCGTGGCGTCACCGTTTCAAAGATGGCCGCTCTGCGCAAAGAGGCGCGTGAGAATGGCGTGTGGATGAAAGTTGTCCGTAACACGCTGGCCCGTCGCGCCCTTGAAGGTACGCCCTACGAGTGTCTGGCCGAAAGTTTTGTTGGCCCGACCATGATCGCGTTCTCAACCGAACATCCCGGTGCAGGTGCTCGCATTCTGTCCGAGTTTGCCAAAGAGAACGATCAGCTTGAGCTGAAAGTAGCGGCGTTTGAAGGTGAGTTGGTCAATATCGGTGTGTTGGCGAGCCTGCCGACCTACGATGAGGCTATTGCCAAACTCATGAGCGTGATGAAAGAAGCAGCTGCTGGAAAACTGGTCCGCACTTTGGCGGCCGTTGGCGGAGCGAAAGAACAGGAAGCGGCCTGATCCAGGCTGTCGCTTGATTTGAACAACTGAGCCCAAAGGCTCTCTTTAACTTTAGGAATTAAGACATGTCCCTGAGCAAAGAAGATATTATCGATGCTATTGCCGAAATGTCAGTGAAAGACGTTGTTGAACTGGTTTCTGCAATGGAAGAAAAGTTTGGCGTGAGTGCAGCTGCTGCTGTGGTCGCTGGTCCGGCTGGCGGTGACGCTGGCGGTGCCGCTGAGGAGAAAACCGACTTTGACGTAGTGTTGACTTCTTTCGGCGAAAAGAAAGTGAACGTGATCAAAGCGGTTCGCGAAATCACAGGTCTGGGCTTGAAAGAAGCCAAAGACCTGGTCGAAAGCGCACCCAAGGCGATCAAAGAAGGTGTTTCGAAAGAAGACGCCGATGCGGCTAAAGCTAAGCTGGAAGAAGCGGGCGCAACTGCAGAGCTGAAATAATTTCGGCTGCTGCATGAGCGAGTCCAATGGTACTAAGTTGGACGCGGGGCTGGTGGGCAATAGTTCGCCAGCCTTTTGCCGTTTCCGATCGACGGTAACGATCGGACAGATGACGCCATAGGCGTCACGACTAGACTATCACGCGATGATGTCGGATAGCAGAGGGTCTCATGGCATAGCCGGAAGCACCAGTTGTTTTTGGTTAAAGCTGGACCCGTGAACAAGCTGGGGAATATAGATGGCCTACTCATACACTGAGAAAAAACGTATCCGTAAGGATTTTGGCAAGCTGCCACACGTCATGGATGTTCCATACCTATTGGCGATTCAGTTGGACTCGTACAGAAAGTTCACCCAAATGGATATACCGCCAGCGGAGCGGGGCGAAACAGGCTTGCACGCCGCTTTCCGTTCGATATTCCCAATTGTGAGCTACTCTGGCAGCGCGGCGCTTGAGTACGTCAGCTACGGACTGGGTAAGCCAGTATTTGACGTAAAAGAATGTATGTTGCGCGGGGTCACCTACGCAGCGCCTTTGCGTGCCAAGGTTCGCCTGATTATTTACGATCGGGAATCCTCAAACAAGGCAATCAAAGATATTAAAGAGCAGGAAGTCTACATGGGCGAAATTCCGCTCATGACGGACAATGGCACCTTTGTGATCAATGGTACCGAGCGGGTGATTGTTTCCCAGCTGCACCGCTCCCCGGGGGTCTTCTTCGATCACGACAAGGGCAAGACTCATTCATCTGGAAAGCTGCTCTATTCCGCACGAATTATTCCCTACCGTGGCTCCTGGCTCGATTTCGAATTCGATCCCAAAGACCTGGTGTTCGTCCGGATCGACCGTCGCCGTAAGTTGCCTGCGACGATTTTGATGCGCGCCCTCGGATATAGCTCGCAAGAAATGCTGGAGATGTTCTTCGAGAACAGTGTCTTTGAGATCGGCAAAGATGGCGAGATTATTTTCCAGTTGGTGCCTTCGCGGCTGCGCGGTGACGTAGCCACTTTTGACATCAAAGACAAAAAAGGCAAGGTTCTCATCGAAGAGGGTCGGCGGATTACCGCTCGACACATTCGTCAGCTGGAAAAGGCCGGCATTGACCAGATGGAGGTACCAATGGAGTACCTGCTGGGCCGTGCGCTAGCCAAAGACGTGGTGGATGAGAAAACCGGTGAGCTTCTCCTTGAATGTAACACTGAAATCACTTTGGAAGTGCTCGAGACACTGACCAAAGCCGGCATCACCCGAATCGAGACGCTCTACACCAACGAACTGGATTGTGGGCCGTTTATTTCCGACACACTGCGCGCAGATCCGACCCGGACTCAATTGGAAGCGTTGGTTGAGATCTACCGCATGATGCGTCCGGGCGAGCCGCCTACGAAAGAGTCAGCGGAAGGTCTGTTTCAGAACCTGTTCTTCAGCCCCGAGCGCTACGATTTGTCCAATGTTGGGCGAATGAAGTTCAACCGTCGCCTGGGTCGCGAGGACGAGACTGGCGAAAGCACCCTGTCTAAAGAAGACATTGTGGATGTATTGAAGACCTTGGTCTCCATCCGCAACGGTATCGGTGTAACCGATGATATCGATCATCTGGGTAACCGCCGGGTTCGTTCCGTGGGCGAGATGGCTGAGAACCAATTCCGGGTAGGTCTGGTGCGTGTCGAGCGTGCGGTAAAAGAGCGCCTGTCGATGGCAGAGAGCGAAGGCTTGATGCCCCAAGATCTCATTAACGCCAAGCCGGTGGCGGCGGCGGTAAAGGAGTTCTTTGGTTCCTCGCAGCTGTCCCAGTTTATGGACCAGAACAACCCCTTGTCTGAAGTGACTCACAAGCGTCGTGTTTCCGCCCTTGGGCCGGGTGGTTTGACCCGTGAGCGAGCTGGCTTTGAAGTGCGCGACGTACATCCCACGCACTACGGCCGGGTTTGTCCGATTGAGACGCCTGAAGGGCCAAACATCGGCCTGATCAACTCCTTGGCGACCTATGCGCGCACCAACAGCTACGGCTTTTTGGAAACGCCATACCGCAAGGTTGTTGATGGCAAGGTGATGGACGAAATCGAGTTCCTCTCGGCGATCAACGAATCCGAGTACGTCATTGCCCAGGCCTCAGCCCTGGTGGATAAAGACGGCAAACTGTGCGAGGAATTGGTCTCCGTTCGTCACCAAAACGAGTTCAGCCTGAAGGGGCCGGAAGATGTTCAGCTGATGGACGTGTCCGCCCGACAGGTCGTGTCGGTGGCAGCGGCGTTGATCCCGTTCCTGGAGCACGACGACGCGAACCGGGCACTGATGGGTTCTAACATGCAGCGCCAGGCTGTTCCGACCTTGCGTGCGGAAAAGCCCCTCGTGGGTACCGGTATGGAGCGCAACGTCGCTTCTGACTCCGGCGTGTGCGTGGTGGCAGAGCACGGGGGCGTCGTGGACAGCGTCGACGCTGGCAAGATCGTGGTTAAGGTGAATGATGATGAAGTTGCCGCTGGCGAGGCCGGTGTCGACATCTATAACCTGATCAAGTACACCCGCTCCAACCAAAACACCTGCATCAACCAGCGGCCGATCGTTAACGTCGGTGATGTTATCGCTCGCGGCGACATTTTGGCCGATGGTCCCTCCGTGGACATGGGTGAGTTGGCGCTGGGTCAGAACATGCGCATCGCCTTTATGCCGTGGAATGGTTACAACTTTGAGGACTCCATCCTGATCTCTGAGCGGGTCGTTCAGGAAGATCGCTTCACCAGCATCCATATCCAGGAGCTGACCTGTATCGCTCGGGATACCAAGCTCGGCAGTGAAGAGATCAGTGCGGATATTCCCAATGTGGGCGAAAGCGCTCTGAGCAAGCTGGACGAGTCCGGTATTGTTTATATAGGCGCCGAAGTAAACGGCGGCGACATTCTGGTGGGTAAAGTCACACCGAAAGGCGAGACTCAGCTGACGCCAGAAGAAAAACTGCTGCGCGCTATTTTCGGTGAAAAGGCCTCGGACGTTAAAGATACCTCCCTGCGAGTGCCGTCGGGTACTAAGGGCACGGTCATCGACGTACAGGTATTCACCCGGGACGGTCTGGAAAAAGACCAGCGCAGTAAAGAAATTGAAAAAATGCAGCTGGACGAAGTGCGCAAAGACCTCAACGAGGAATACCGCATCGTTGAGCGCACTACCTTCGACCGTTTGCGCGCCAGCCTGGCAGGCCAGGTCGTTGCCTCCGGCAAGGGCGTCAAAAAAGGTGACAAGCTGACGAAAGAGCAGCTGGAAGCCATGGATAACGAGCAGCTGTTCAAGCTGCGCATGGCCGACGATGCGTTGAACGAACAGCTGGATCGCTCGGAGGAGCAATTGGCAGAGCGCCGCCGTATTCTGGACGAGCGCTTTGAAGACAAAAAGAGCAAGCTCTCCAGCGGTGACGACTTGGCACCGGGCGTTCTGAAGATCGTTAAGGTCTACCTGGCCATCAAACGCCGCATCCAGCCCGGTGACAAAATGGCCGGACGCCACGGTAACAAAGGTGTGATCTCAGTGATCATGCCCGTCGAAGATATGCCCTACGACGAGCGCGGTGAGCCGGTGGATATCGTACTGAACCCGCTGGGCGTACCGTCGCGTATGAACGTAGGTCAGGTGTTGGAAACTCACCTGGGCTTGGCGTCTAAGGGCCTCGGAGCCAAGATCGATGCCATGCTCCGGGAGCAGCGTGCCGTGAGCGAGCTGCGTAAGTTTCTGGACGAGATTTACAACAAAACCGGTGACGTGGCGGACAAAGAGGATCTGGATTCTTTCAGCGATCAGGAAGTTGTTGATCTGGCCAAAAACCTCGTCGATGGCGTGCCCATGGCCTCGCCCGTATTTGACGGCGCCGAGGAGCATGAGATTAAAGCGCTGCTGCGTTTGGCAGATATGCCCGAGTCCGGCCAGATGACTCTGTACGATGGCCGCAGCGGGAATCAGTTTCAGCGTCCCGTGACCGTCGGCTACATGTACATGCTCAAGCTCAACCACCTGGTGGATGACAAGATGCATGCCCGTTCAACTGGCTCCTACAGCTTGGTTACTCAGCAGCCTCTGGGCGGTAAGGCTCAGTTTGGTGGTCAGCGTTTCGGGGAAATGGAGGTCTGGGCACTGGAGGCATACGGCGCAGCTTACACCCTGCAGGAAATGCTCACTGTCAAGTCAGACGACGTGGCGGGCCGTACCAAGATGTACAAAAACATCGTCGATGGCGACCATCGCATGGAGCCGGGCATGCCGGAATCCTTCAACGTATTGGTGAAAGAGATTCGCTCGCTCGGCATCAACATGGAGCTGGAACTCGACGACGACTAGCCCCGCAGCGGTCTAACAACGGTGCGGGGCCCGACGGCCCCGCTGTGCGAATCACCGCACTGAAGCCTACTGGAGCTTACTGGAGAAAACGCCTTGAAAGACTTACTCAACTTGCTCAAGTCCCAGGGACAAGTCGAAGAATTTGATGCCATTCGTATTAGCTTGGCATCACCGGAAATGATTCGCTCCTGGTCGTTCGGGGAAGTAAAGAAGCCCGAAACCATTAACTATCGCACCTTTAAGCCCGAGCGCGAGGGCTTGTTCTGCGCCAAAATCTTTGGCCCGGTAAAAGACTACGAGTGTCTGTGCGGAAAATACAAGCGCATGAAGCACCGCGGCATTATTTGTGAAAAATGCGGCGTGGAAGTGACTCTTGCCAAAGTTCGCCGCGAGCGCATGGCTCACATTGAGCTGGCGAGCCCGGTGGCGCACATCTGGTTTTTGAAATCTCTGCCCAGCCGCATCGGTTTGTTGCTGGATATGACGCTGCGCGACATCGAGCGCGTGCTGTATTTCGAATCCTACGTGGTGACCGATCCAGGCATGACGACTCTGGAGCGGGGCCAGCTGCTGTCTGATGAGCAGTACTTCGAGGCGATGGAAGAGTTTGGTGACGAGTTCGAGGCTCTGATGGGTGCCGAGGCCATTAAGGCCTTGATGGGCGACATCAACCTGGAAGAGGAAGTGCAGTTTCTGCGCGAAGAAATCCCGAACACCAACAGCGAAACCAAAGTTAAAAAGTTTTCCAAGCGGCTCAAGCTGCTGGAAGCGTTCCTGTATTCGGGCAATAAGCCCGAGTGGATGGTTATGGAAGTGCTGCCAGTTCTGCCGCCGGATCTGCGCCCTCTGGTGCCACTGGACGGTGGCCGCTTTGCCACATCGGATCTGAACGACCTGTATCGCCGGGTTATCAACCGTAACAACCGTCTGAAGCGCCTGCTGGACCTTAATGCGCCGGACATCATCGTGCGTAACGAAAAGCGCATGCTGCAAGAGTCCGTGGACGCGCTGCTGGATAACGGCCGGCGCGGCCGGGCCATCACAGGCTCCAACAAACGCCCGCTGAAATCACTGGCGGACATGATTAAAGGTAAGCAGGGTCGCTTTCGCCAAAACCTGTTGGGTAAGCGCGTGGACTACTCCGGTCGCTCTGTGATCGTAGTGGGTCCGACTCTGAAGCTACACCAGTGCGGCTTGCCGAAGAAAATGGCTCTGGAGCTGTTCAAACCGTTTATTTTCAGCAAGCTGGAATTGCGCGGATTGGCCACTACCATCAAAGCCGCCAAGAAAATGGTTGAGCGCGAAGAGTCCGTGGTCTGGGATATCCTGGATGAAGTTATCCGCGAGCACCCGGTACTGCTAAACCGTGCGCCGACGTTGCACCGTCTCGGTATTCAGGCGTTTGAGCCAGTGCTGATCGAAGGTAAAGCGATCCAGCTGCACCCGCTGGTGTGTGCTGCCTATAACGCTGACTTTGACGGCGACCAGATGGCTGTGCACGTGCCGCTGACGATTGAGGCCCAGCTCGAGTCCCGGGCGCTGATGATGTCCACCAACAACATCCTCTCGCCCGCCTCTGGTGAGCCCATTATCGTGCCTTCACAGGACGTAGTCCTCGGCCTTTACTGGATGACGCGCGAGCGCATCAACGCTGACGGCGAGGGGATGATCTTTGCTGACGAGGCCGAAGTCTCACGCGCCTACTATGGCGGTAAGATTGACCTGCAGGCCAAAATTAAAGTGCGCCTGACGGAAACGCTGATCGGGCCTGAAGGAGAAAAGCAGCAGTCGACCTCGCTGGTGGACACCACTGTCGGCCGTGTACTGCTGTGGGAAATTGCCCCTGAGGGTATTCCCTTTGAGATGGTGAACAAGCCTATGGTGAAAAAGGCCATCTCCGCGGTCATCAACCATTGCTACCGCGTAGTGGGCCTCAAAGCCACGGTTATTTTTGCGGACCAGCTCATGTATATGGGCTATGACTTCTCCACCAAGTCTGGCGCGTCGATCGGCGTGAACGATTTCACCATCCCGGAAGAAAAAGCGGGCATTATTGAGCGCGCCGAAAAAGAGGTGAAGGAAATCGAAACCCAGTTTGCTTCCGGTCTGGTCACCCAGGGCGAAAAGTACAATAAGGTGGTCGATATCTGGTCCCGGGCCAACGACCTGGTGGCTAAGTCCATGATGGACGGCATCAGTAAAGAGACCGTCGTCAATAAGGACGGAGAAGAGGAAGTACAGGACTCGTTCAACTCGGTCTTTATGTACGCGGACTCTGGCGCACGGGGTTCCCCCGCGCAGATTCGTCAGCTGGCGGGAATGCGTGGCTTGATGGCCCGTCCCGATGGCTCGATCATCGAAACGCCGATTATCGCCAACTTCCGTGAGGGTTTGAGCGTACTTCAGTACTTTATCTCTACCCACGGTGCTCGTAAGGGGCTGGCCGATACCGCACTGAAAACCGCCAACTCAGGTTACCTGACACGCCGGTTGGTTGACGTATCTCAGGACCTGGTGGTTACCACCGTAGACTGTGGTACCGACGAAGGGTTGTTGATGTCGCCGGTCATTGAAGGTGGTGACGTCATTGAAACGCTGGGGGATCGCATCTTGGGCCGTGTTGTGGCGCGTGATGTGGTGCGACCAGAGAGCGATGAGATTCTCGTGCCCGCGGGTACCATGATCGATGAAGCCTGGGTAGAGCGCATTGAGGCCATGGGGATCGACGAGGTGTGTGCTCGCTCGCCGGTGACCTGTTCGTCCAGAAACGGCGTCTGCTCCATGTGTTACGGCCGTGATCTGGCCCGCGGTCACAGGGTGAACCAAGGTGAAGCTGTGGGTGTTATCGCGGCTCAGTCCATTGGTGAGCCGGGTACTCAGTTGACCATGCGTACGTTCCACATCGGTGGTGCTGCGTCACGGGCTTCGGCGGCTGATCGGGTCCAGGTTAAGAAAGAAGGTAAGGTTCGCCTGATTAACGTCAAGGTGGTGAACAATGCCGATGGTCACTTGGTGGCGGTTTCTCGCTCCGGGGAATTGGCGATTGCCGATTTCAGCGGCAGTGAGCGCGAACGCTATAAGATTCCCTACGGCGCCGTCATTATGGTGAAAGAAGGGGATACTGTTGAAGGTGGCCAAATCATCGCCAAATGGGATCCGCACACTCACCCGATTATCAGTGAGGTGGCAGGTAAGGTTCGCTTCGCCGGTATGGAAGACGGGCTGTCGATTCGTCGTCAAACCGATGAATTGACCGGCTTGAGCTCCATCGAAGTGCTGGACCCGGCCGAACGGCCTTCGGCGGGTAAGGACTTGCGTCCCGCTGTAACGCTTGTGGACGAGGAAGGGAATGAGCTGTACCAGGCGAATTCCAACTTGCCGGCGCACTACTTCCTGCCCGCGAAGTCCATTGTCAGCATTTCGGACAATCAGGACATTCAAGTGGGCGACGTAATCGCAAGAATTCCACAGGAAGGCTCGAAAACGCGCGACATTACCGGTGGTCTGCCGCGGGTTGCGGACCTGTTCGAAGCGCGTAAGCCGAAAGAGCCGGCCATTTTGGCGGAAATTTCCGGTACCGTGAGCTTTGGTCGGGAAACCAAAGGCAAGCGTCGGTTGATCATTACACCGATCGACGGCAAGCCGCGCGAGGATGGTTCTACCCATTACGAAGTGTTGATCCCGAAGCATCGCCAGCTGAACGTGTTCGAAGGTGAGCAAGTGGAGCAGGGCGAGATGATTTCCGATGGGCCGAGTAATCCCCACGATATTCTGCGCCTGCAGGGTATCGAGGCGTTGGCCGCGTACATCATCAACGAGATTCAAGACGTCTATCGTCTGCAGGGCGTGAAGATCAACGATAAACACATCGAGACGATCGTGCGGCAGATGTTGCGTAAGGTGGAGATCACCACCATGGGTGATTCCAGCTTCGTCAAAGGCGAGCAGGTCGAGTACAGCCAGGTGCTTGAGGAAAACGAACGACTCCGTGCGGAAGGCAAGCAGCCCGCGCAATTCGAGCGTCAGCTGTTGGGCATCACCAAGGCGTCCTTGGCCACCGAGTCCTTTATTTCGGCGGCCTCTTTCCAGGAGACCACACGGGTGCTGACCGAAGCAGCCGTTACAGGGAAAAAGGACGTGCTGGCGGGTCTGAAGGAAAACGTTGTGGTGGGGCGTTTGATTCCTGCCGGTACGGGCTTGGCGTATCACGCCGAGCGCAAGCGTCGCAGGGAGCAGGTGGCCGCTCAGGATGGTGGTGTGAGCGCCGAAGATGTCGAGGCAGCTCTGACCGAGGCGTTGAAATCCAACGGCAGCTAAGGTGCTTGCACCCTTGACGTGACAGGGTGGCGTAATTACAATGCGCCACCCACTTTTGCCGAAGTGAGGGGTTGGGTGTTTCTCGCCCCTTTAATCTGGCCTTCCCGGGAAGGCGTACTATATTTTTGGAGTTTATTTTCATGGCAACGATCAACCAGTTGGTTCGTAAGCCGAGAAAACGTAAGGTTCAACAGAGCGATGTGCCTGCTCTGCAAGGCAACCCGCAAAAGCGCGGTGTCTGTACCCGCGTTTATACCACTACCCCGAAAAAGCCCAACTCGGCGCTGCGTAAGGTTTGTCGTGTGCGTTTGACCAACGGGTTTGAGGTGTCGTCGTACATCGGTGGTGAAGGGCATAACTTGCAGGAGCACAGTGTCGTTTTGATTCGCGGTGGTCGTGTTAAGGACTTGCCAGGTGTGCGTTATCACACCGTGCGCGGTGCGCTGGATACCTCTGGTGTCAGTAACCGTAAGCAAGGCCGTTCGAAATACGGTGCCAAGCGTCCTAAGTAAGCACAGGCTTGCGGTAGGACATACGTTTTCGGAGTTAAACTGGCCCCGGCCAGCGAGAACCGAGTAAGGCCAAGCAAGACTCCATCATCGAAAGGGGTTTAGTCTTGGGTCATTCCTGAAGAGGGCTAGTAACATGCCAAGAAGAAGAGTTGTCGCCAAACGCGAGGTTTTGCCGGATCCAAAGTACGGCAACGTAACCCTGGCGAAATTTATGAACCACGTTATGGTCAGCGGTAAGAAGTCTGTAGCCGAAGGAATTGTCTATGGAGCGCTGGAAGAAGTTAAAACGAAACTGAATCGCGATCCTATCGAGGTTTTTGACGAGGCGCTGGACAATATCGCGCCCCTGGTCGAGGTTAAGTCCCGTCGCGTAGGCGGTGCAACCTACCAGGTTCCAGTTGAAGTGCGCCCATCTCGCCGGGTGGCTCTGGCGATGCGCTGGTTGGTGGACGCCTCCCGTAATCGCGGCGAGAAATCCATGCCGCGCCGTCTGGCGGGTGAGCTGATCGACGCATCACAGGGTAAGGGGAATGCTGTGCGCAAGCGTGAAGACGTCCACCGCATGGCCGAAGCCAACAAGGCTTTCTCGCACTTCCGCTTCTAAAGGTTGTGACGTGGTAAGAGGCAGCGCGGACGCTGCCTCTTTACTTTTTTAACGAATTTGCACTAATTGGGGATACAGTCGTGGCACGTAAAACTCCTATCGCACGCTACCGAAATATCGGTATCGCGGCGCACGTCGACGCAGGCAAAACCACTACTACAGAGCGCATACTCTTCTATACGGGCCTGTCGCATAAGCTGGGCGAGACCCACGATGGGTCCGCGACCACCGACTGGATGGAGCAAGAGCAAGAGCGTGGTATCACTATCACCTCGGCGGCTGTGACCTCCTTCTGGCTGGGTATGCAAAAGCAGTTTGACGAGCACCGGATCAACATCATTGATACTCCGGGTCACGTTGACTTCACTATTGAGGTTGAGCGTTCGTTGCGAGTGCTCGATGGCGCGGTTGTGGTTCTGTGTGCATCTTCCGGCGTCCAGCCGCAAACCGAGACCGTTTGGCGTCAAGCCAACAAATACGAAGTTCCGCGCATGGTGTTCATCAACAAGATGGACCGCACGGGCGCCAATTACCTGCGCGTAGTGGAGCAGTTAAAGACTCGTTTGGGCGCGACTGCGGTGCCCATCCAGATGACAATCGGCAGCGAAGACGAGTTTAAAGGCGTTGTAGATCTGGTGCTTATGAAGGCCATCTACTGGAACGATGCGGACATGGGTACCACCTTTGAGTACGGTGACATCCCTGCCGACATCCAGGACACCTGTAATGAGCTTCGTGAGCAGCTGATTGAAGCGGCCGCCGAAGGCAGCGAAGAGCTGATGGAAAAGTACCTCGAAGGTGGCGAGCTGACCGTCGAGGAGATCAAAGAAGGTCTGCGTGCGCGCACCGTGGCCAACGAAATTGTTCCGGTGTTGGGCGGTTCGGCCTTTAAGAACAAGGGCGTACAGGCCGTTCTGGATGCGGTGGTTGAATATCTGCCAGCGCCCAACCAGGTGCGGGCCATTGAAGGTGTTCTCGACGATAAAGAGGGAACCGTCGCCACTCGTGAAGCGAGCGATGACGCACCTTTCTCTGCCCTGGCATTTAAAATTGCTACGGACCCGTTTGTGGGAACGCTGACTTTCTTCCGGGTTTACTCCGGTAAGCTGAATTCCGGCGACACCGTTTACAACCCGGTTAAAGGAAAAAGAGAGCGGGTTGGTCGTATGGTGCAGATGCACGCCAATGATCGTGAAGAGATTAAAGAGGTTCTGTCCGGGGATATCGCTGCGGCGGTAGGTCTGAAAGACGTGAGCACCGGTGACACGCTGTGTGATGTTAACAACGTCATCACCCTGGAGCGCATGGAATTCCCCGAGCCGGTAATCTCCGTAGCCGTAGAGCCGAAAACGAAAGCTGACCAAGAAAAAATGGGTGTCGCGTTGGGCAAGCTTGCCCAGGAAGACCCCTCGTTCCAGGTGNAGACTGACGAAGAAACCGGCCAGACCATCATCTCTGGTATGGGTGAGTTGCACTTGGATATTCTCGTTGAGCGTATGCGCCGAGAGTTCAAGGTCGACGCCAATATCGGTAAGCCACAAGTCGCCTACCGTGAGCGCATTAAGAATACCTGCGAAATCGAAGGTAAGTTTGTGCGTCAATCCGGTGGTCGCGGTCAGTACGGTCACGTTTGGATTCGCTTTGCTCCGGGTGAGGACGAGAATTCCGACGGCCTGGAATTCGTCAACGAAATCGTTGGCGGCGCTGTACCAAAAGAGTATATTCCAGCGGTACAAAAAGGTATTGCCGAGCAAATGCAAAATGGTGTTCTGGCGGGTTATCCGCTGCTGGGACTGAAGGCCACTTTGTACGATGGTTCGTTCCACGATGTTGACTCTAACGAGATGGCCTTTAAAATTGCCGCGTCCATGGCAACCAAGAAGTTGGCGCAAGAGGGCGGGGCAGTACTGCTTGAGCCGATGATGAAGGTGGAAGTGGTCACTCCCGAGGAAAACATGGGTGATGTGGTGGGTGACCTCAACCGTCGCCGCGGCATCATTCACGGGATGGAAGACAGTGTCGGTATGGGTAAAATCGTGAACGCTGAAGTGCCGTTGGCCGAAATGTTCGGTTACGCCACTGATTTGCGCTCCGCGACCCAGGGCCGTGCAACTTACACCATGGAGTTCCTGCATTACGCAGAGGCGCCACGCAACGTCGCCGACGAAGTGATTGCCAAGACCCAAGTGGCCAAAGACTAACTGTTTGATTTGCTAATTTAGAGGATTAAGAAAGTGGCTAAAGAGAAGTTTGAGCGGAACAAGCCCCACGTCAACGTGGGCACCATCGGTCACGTTGACCACGGTAAAACCACCCTGACCGCGGCCCTGACCCGTGTTTGTCACGAAGTGTGGGGCGGCGGTTCCTCCGTTGCCTACGACGGTATCGACAATGCGCCCGAAGAGCGCGAGCGCGGCATCACCATTGCCACCTCTCACGTTGAGTACGACTCGCCCGAGCGTCACTACGCGCACGTAGACTGCCCCGGTCACGCCG
>DAHVRW010000051.1 GCA_027322215.1 Marinimicrobium sp. | reverse complement strand
CCCCTTCGACGTGCTCGGCGTTAACAATGCGTACCACGCGCAGGTCCACCTTCGCAAATGTGTCGAAGTCGATTTGTGCTGCAATGGGCTCGTCCGCTAGGGGGCCGCTAACCGGCGTTGCTTTCTCTTCTTTACTGGCTTCAACCATGGCTTCTACCTGATCCTTTTCCACTCTGACCATAAGGGGCTGGAATGCGTGAATATTGTCGCCGCCACGAAACTGCGGCGCTTGCTGCCAGCTCAACGTCTCGCCCAAAAACGCCTCGGCTTTGCGAGCCAGCTCTGGCAACACTGGCTTAAGCCAGGTCATCAAGGCGCGGAAGCAGTTGATGCCCTGGGTGCAAATGGCCAGCACATCCGCTTCTCGGCCGCTTTGTTTGGCCATTTTCCAGGGTTCTTGCGCGGCAATGTATTCGTTGGCGGCGTCCGCCAGGGCCATGATCTCTCGCATGGCTTTGCTGAATTCGCGGTTCTCGTAGCAATCGGCAATGCGTTCGTTGGCGGCTACAAACTGCTCCCACAACGCCGGTTCGGCGATCTCTGTGGCCAAGGTGCCGCCCGCTTTGTTGATGAACTTGGCGGTGCGGCTGGCAATGTTCACCACCTTGCCTACCAGATCACTATTTACCCGCTGGACAAAATCGTCCAGGTTCAAGTCCAGATCGTCCACCGAAGCGGTCAGTTTGGCGGCGAAGTAGTAGCGCAGGTACTCCGGGTCGAGATGCTCCAAATAGGTTTGGCCGTTAATGAACGTACCTCGGGACTTGGACATCTTCTTCCCGTTTACGGTCACGAACCCGTGCACGCAAATTTTGGTGGGTGTGCGCAGCTCCGCTGAGTGCAGCATGGCCGGCCAGAACAGGGCGTGAAAATTGATGATGTCCTTGCCGATAAAGTGGTATACCTCGGCGTCGGAGTCCGGTTTCCAGTATTCCTGCCAGTCCCCGCCGGTACGGTCCAATAAGTGTTTCAAACTGGCGATGTAGCCGATCGGGGCGTCGAGCCAAACATAAAAGTATTTGCCCGGCTGGCCGGGGATTTCAAAACCAAAATAGGGCGCATCCCGCGAAATGTCCCACTCTTGCAGATCACTATCGAGCCATTCGGCCACTTTGTTGGCCACTTCCGGTTGCAAATGACCGGCGCGGGTCCAGTCTTTCAGGAACTGGGCAAATTCCGGTAGCCGGAAGAAGAAGTGCTCCGATTCTTTGGGTACCGGCTTGGCTCCGGAAAGGGCCGACACCGAGTCGATCAGGTCCATGGGGGAATAAGTCGCGCCACAGGCTTCGCAGTTATCGCCGTATTGGTCAGCGGCCTTGCACTTGGGGCACTGGCCTCTGATGTAACGGTCGGCGAGAAAGAGCTGTTTCTCGGGATCAAACGCCTGCACGATTTTGCGTCGGGCAATGTGGCCGTTGGCGTCCAGGCGCTGATAAATCATTTCCACCAACTCCCGATTCTCCGCGGAATGGGTGCTGTGAAAGTTATCAAACTCGACCAGAAAACCTTTTGAAGTCTCCTGATGCTTCGCTTGCATGGCCTCGATGTGCGCCTCGGGGCTAATACCCAGCTCCTCGGCTTTAAGCGTGATGGCGGTACCGTGGGCGTCGTCGGCGCACACGTACAGGCAATGGTGACCCCGCAGCTTCTGAAAGCGAACCCAAATGTCGGTTTGAATTTGTTCCATGATGTGCCCCAGGTGCAGATCACCATTGGCATAAGGCAGGGCACTGGTAACGAGTATTTTTCGGCGTTGGGTCATACAGGATCGCTGTTCAGATTGAGTGAGGGCTGGCGCAGTGCGAAAGCGGGACACATTATAGCAAAGTTGGTGCAAAGCTTCAGCGGTTCCAGCCTTAAAGGTTGACCTTAGCACTTGGTTTTTACCTTTTCCGGCGATAAAGTACATAGGGGCTCCTCCAAGTTGGGCCCCAAACATCACTCGCCCACGTTTTTTGCCGACTTTAGCAACGGAATTCCTATGCCCGAGATCTCCCCCCAAAGCCTCACCCATGCCCTTCAGTCTGTTGTGGAACCTACGCTGGAGCGCACGCTGCTCGATTTGGGCGTGCAGCCTCAGGTGTCTGTGAGCGCCGGTCACGTCGAGGTGAGCATCACCCTGGGTTACCCGGCTGAAGGCGTAAGCCAAATCTTGGCGGAAGCGGTGAATGAGGCGCTGTCGGGTATCGCCGGGGTCGAGTCAGTATCGGTTGAAATTGACTGGGATATCCCCTCGCGGGGCGGCGCTAATACGGCGGCTCGTACTCCCGGCGTGAAGAATATTATTGCCGTGGCATCCGGCAAGGGCGGCGTGGGCAAATCCACCACCGCCGTCAACCTGGCGCTGGCGCTGCAGCGCGAAGGCGCCCGGGTGGGTATTTTGGATGCGGATATCTATGGTCCGAGCCAGCATCACATGCTTGGGGTAGGCCAGCAGCGCCCCGACATTGTCCAGCAGGGTGGCAAGGACATGATGGTGCCAATACAGGCGCACGGCGTGCAATCTGTATCCATGGGTTATCTGGTCACCGAGCAGACCCCCATGGTTTGGCGTGGCCCGATGGTGAGCGGTGCCTTGCAACAGCTGTTGGGCCAGACCCGATGGGACGATGTGGATTATCTGATCGTGGATATGCCTCCGGGAACGGGTGATATCCAGCTGACCTTGTCCCAGCGGGTGCCGGTGGCCGGCGCGGTCATTGTCACCACGCCTCAGGATATCGCCCTTTTGGATGCCAAGAAAGGTATCGAAATGTTCCGCAAGGTGAACGTTCCGGTGTTCGGGGTGGTGGAAAACATGGCGGTGCACACCTGCTCCAATTGCGGGCATGAAGAGCATATATTCGGCGCCGGTGGTGGCGAACGCATCGCCCGTGAATACGGCACCGAGCTGCTAGGTTCGCTGCCTTTGGATCTATCCATTCGAGCCACTACAGACTCTGGTCTCCCCACCGTCGCGGCGGACCCGAACTCCTCGCTCAGCGGGCATTACCGGCGCATAGCCCGACGTTTGAGCGCGAATCTGTGGCAGGGTTTGCCCTCCGATCAACAAGCTCCCGAAATCGTCATTACCGATGATTAAGTGGGCGCACAGATGGTGGGCTTTGGGGCCAAAAAGCGATATTATGCGGCCCCAGTAATCCTTCCTTCAGGTTTTCGGGAGACCCCATGAGTATTAAGTCCGATAAGTGGCTGCGCCGCATGGCACAAGAACACGGCATGATTGAGCCGTTCGAACCGGGCCAGGTGCGCTATGGCGCCGATGGGCAGCGTATCGTCTCCTATGGCACCTCGAGCTATGGCTACGACGTGCGTTGCGCTGACGAATTCAAAATTTTTACCAATGTGCACTCGTCGGTGGTAGATCCCAAGAACTTCGATGAAGCCAGCTTTGTGGATATCCAATCCGACGTGTGTATTATCCCTCCCAACTCATTTGCGCTGGCGCGTACTGTTGAGTACTTTCGGATTCCCCGCTCGGTACTGACCATCTGCCTGGGGAAATCCACCTACGCCCGTTGCGGCATCATTGTTAATGTGACGCCGCTGGAGCCCGAATGGGAAGGGCATGTGACCCTGGAGTTCTCCAACACCACCCCGCTGCCGGCAAAGATCTATGCCAACGAAGGCGTGGCACAGATGCTGTTCTTTGAGTCGGACGAAGTTTGCGAGGTTTCCTACAGGGATCGCGGCGGCAAATACCAGGGACAGCGCGGCGTTACACTCCCGAAAACATGAGTTGAGCTGGCACGTGTCGGTGGGTCCCGAGTCAAGGCGCCCAATGGATAAATTTGTGCCAGCCTTTTTGCATTCCGATGAACCATCTAGGAGCGGTTCCGCTGCTGCCCGCCGGCCGCACCTTTGGATGTGCTGCCACAATATGCTGCACAGTGTTTTGTTGCTCCGGTGGTACGTCGATGATCAACACGTGCTTGCCGCGCGCCAGCGCTTTGTCGAAGCGCTGGAACTCTCGATGGGGGCGCTGAAAGCCGATCAGCCCACCTTCCCAAGTGCAAAAACCCAGCAGAATAATGGATAAAAATATAACCGGAATCCACAGGTAACCCCACTGCAGTCCGAAAAAGTAAGCCACCAGTAATGGGACAAGGGCCGCCAGTACCCCCACGGAAAAGCCCACTAAGGTAGACGGCACCACGTCTTGCCGCGACAGCGAGTCAACGCTATGCAGCTGGCGGTTCTCCAGATCGGCTTCATTGCGGGTCAGTATGTGGATGTGGGGCCACTGAATGTTGTTGCCCTCCAGGTCCTTTGCCAGCGCTTCCACGTCGGTCAGGTTATCGCTGAGGTAGAAATGACGTTTCATAATGCCACCTGCTCGCAGTCACCCAGTGATTAGTGCCGTGAGCCGTCGGCTCACGTGCAAAGCACTCCGCTTGCTGATACGTCCGTCCCCGCATTGACAAGATCAGAGTAACGCACTCCGAGCCCTGTGTTAACGCCCTGGAACCGAACGATTACCGCGATAAAAGGCGTTTCTCTCTGGGGATATATGAAGACGCCTGCTTAATGCACATAGCTCTGAAAACGGCGCCTGGATAAGCGGGTAGGAGCGCATTATGCGAAGCGGTTCTCGCTACGTTGTTTAATATGAAAACTCGGTTTAAAGCGAAAATGTGACTCGGCCGAAACCTAAATCCGTGAAAGCACAGAGGGTTTTGATGCGGCGCACGCTGAGTTTGTGACTTCTTCTATTGACAACAACTTGATATAGAAAACCGTGCTAAGGTATTGAATTGATATAAGTTAAGGATTGAAATCTCCCGAAAATCCTCTATATTCCTTTTAAGCCACCCAAAAAGGCATTCTGACGCCATTTAGACCGATAATGGCGTCATTTAGCAGCCTGATGGCATCTGGATCGATTTAAAACCAAACCGATAGGGTTATCCCGGACGGCGGCGAGACGAAACGTGAAGCGCAGAGACGTATTGGCAGGATTATTAGGCGGCGTGGGGTTCACCGCGGGGAACGCCTGTTTGTGGCATTTGGCGGATAAGCATTCGGCACCTGCGTCGTCGGCGGCTGATGCCGATCCTACCTATGTGGTGGTGGACGATGATCCCTACGACGTCATGCAAGGCGGGTTTGAACAAGCGGGACTAGACCAAGAGGGACCGGGAAAAGACAAGGTCGAGCCGAACACCATAATTCGGGCCACGGTGGCTGAAGCCACTGACCTGCCGGATTCAGCGTTTGTCCGCGTCGACGAGGCGGGTGAGCCTGTTCATGAGCCCGAGTCCTCGTTGGGTCAGTATGAAGAAGGCATTCAGCCCGGATCGCTGGACGCCCACGAGCCGGCGGTGGTAAGTAACGCAACCGACCTGCTGGACAAGGTGCGCAACTTCAATGGTGATTTTGTTGATGATGTGTATCTGAGTGAAGAGCAGCGCCCCACTTTGCACTCACTGCTGTTACGGTTTGAAAAAGCCGAAAAGATTGTGGGGCACGGTAATTTTAATCTGCTCAGTTTTGACCAGCTATTTCGTTATGCGCGCAACTTTTCCCAAATCGGCGAGTTTACCAAGCCCGAATTTGCCCTGATTGAGCAGCTGTTTTTCACAGAGGCCGAGAAGTACGGCTTTTTCGGTGGCCGGGTGACCGACGAGCTGACCGCGAAAATTCCCACCGAAGAGACCGTCAAGATTGCCCGCTCCGGACACTTTTTGTTAAGGGGTGAGCCTGAGGCGCATTATGAGCGGCTGAGACGGGATATTGGCGATAGCATTATTCTCACCTCTGGTGTGCGCGGCAATGTTAAACAGATGCATCTGTTTGTGGCCAAATGCATCGGTTCCAACTATAACCTGTCCCGGGCATCGCGCTCTCTGGCGCCGCCGGGGCATTCCTATCACGGTATTGGTGATTTTGATGTGGGCCGGGTGGGCTGGGGATACGCGAACTTCACCGACCGGTTTGCGCAGACCGATGAGTTCAAACGTATGCAGGATTTGGGCTACATTCGTATCCGCTACACCGAGGATAATCAGTTTGGTGTGCGTTTCGAGCCCTGGCATATCAAAGTCGTTTAGCGATCTTTATGCCGATAGTGGGCGCAACCAGGCGACCGGCGTTCGTTAACAGCCAGCCACCTCGATGATCCGCGCCGAGTTTAGTGCTCGTGACCGCCCGGGCCGTGCACGTGACCGTGGTCTTTTTCTTCTTGAGTGGCGTCACGCACGTCGGTGATCTCCACATCAAAATTCAGGCTCATACCCGCCAGCGGATGGTTGCCGTCAACGGTGACTGTGTCGCCCTCGACTGAGCTGACCTTCACGATTTGCGTTCCCTGCTCAGTTTGCGCGTGAAACTCCATGCCGGCTTCGATTTTGTCGACGCCGCTGAACATACTGGCGGGCAGCTCTTGAACCATCCGCTCGTCGCGCTCGCCGTAAGCTTCCGCCGGGGGCACAGAGACGCTCAGCTTGTCGCCCACCGTCTTACCCGCCAAGTGTTTTTCCAAACCCGGAATAATGTTGCCCGCGCCGTGCAGGTAGGAAAGCGGCTCTTTGCCCTCGGAGCTGTCCAGCACCTGGCCCGAGCTGTCGGTAAGGGTGTAGTGAAAGCTGGCGACGGAGTTGTCGGAAATCGTCATAAGTTAAACCTTATTTTAGGGTGAGTGAATGGTTGCTCCGGTGCGGATAGATATTAGAACCGCTTGATTCGTTCGCCGTTCAATTCGGCTTTGGTGATCGAGATGGTGTGAGAATCACCGTCTTCCTGCTGCTGTAAGCGTACCAGCAAGTAATCCCAATCCTTGGCCAGCCATGCGTAGGTGACCCGGTCGTGGTTTTTACGACTGCGCATGACTTTGACCGTGTTGACTTTCCCCAGAGGGGTTTCCAACACCTCTTCATCAACCACTTCGAAGCTGTACTCCCTCAGCCCGCCGTTGTTGGCAATCTGATAGCTGAGGTTTTCGCGACCGTCGATCAGGTCGCGCTGCAATTGTACCTGATAGCTCAGCGGGTCTTGAACATGCTTGCTCGTATCCATGTCCCAGCTGGTGTTTTCTAAAACGTTGGTGACGATGCCCGAATCCCAGTCGAATTCCAACTGGCGGTCCCGGTTGCGGCCCAGGCCGCGGCGTTTGTAGCTGTAGCGCAGGGGGTCGACTTTGCCGTCCTCGCCCCAGGTAAATTCGGTAATCTCTTCAATGCTGGCAAACCAGGTTTTTGCCAAAAAGTGCAGGCGATGTTCGCCATTACCGAGATTGCTCAGCTGGTGCTTAACGGTGAGGTTGAAGCCAAACACTCGGGTAGAGTATTCATTGTTGAAGGTTTGTGGCATCTCTGCCGCTTGGGCCGCTTGGCTTAATGCAGCATATAGAGGGGTTAAGATGATCAAGAGCGCCAAAGCGCGCTTCCAAGGCATAAGCCGACTCCTTAAATTCAGGGGATCCTGGTCGGTGCGGTTTCGGTATTGTTTGTCATTACCTTTCCATTACACCGTCACGGCGATCGTCAAATCGACGCGTGATTATCGATTGGATACCCGGAAGGCCCTAAAGGTTCGCTGTCCATAAATACGCGCCCATCGACCATACGCAGTCGCCCTTGGGCAAACCATTTTACGGCCAGCGGATAAATGCGATGCTCTTGCTGTAAAACCCGCTGAGCTAAGCGGTTGGCGTCATCGTCCGGCAGCACCGGCACGCGCGCCTGCAGTGCGACGGGACCGCCATCGAGCTCCGCCGTCACGAAGTGTACGCTTACTCCGTGTTCCGCATCACCCGCTTGCAGAACACGTTCGTGAGTGTTCAACCCTTGGTACTTCGGCAGCAGGGATGGGTGAATGTTGAGCATTCGACCGTGATAGTGATGGGTGAAGCGCTCGGTAAGAATACGCATGAACCCCGCCAGGACAACAAGATCCGGCGCATAGGCATCGATAGTCTGTTGCAGCGCTTGATCAAAATTGTCGCGATTGTCGAAGAGGGTGTGATCCACCACCTCGGTGGGGATTCCGGCGGACTCGGCCCGCTGTAGCCCCTTAACGCCGGGGCGATTGCTAATGACCGCCACCAGCTCGACCGGCAGTGTGCCGGAGCGCTGGGCGTCAATCAATGCCTGGAGGTTGCTGCCGTTGCCCGAGATAAGCACCAGCACACGGGTGCGAGGTTGGGAGGAGGCGCTTTGGGTCACGGTCACAGCCCCTGCAGCTCGACCTGGTCCTCGCCCGCCTGAGCCGTTGCAATATGCCCCAGGATAAACGCCTCCTGCCCCGCCGCCTGTAACGTGGCCAGAGCCGATTGCGCCTCGTCGGCCGCTACCGCAACAACCATTCCCACGCCGCAATTAAAGGTGCGGTACATCTCGCGGGTTTGAACGTTGCCGGCCTGCTGTAACCACTCAAACACCGCCGGCATGTCCCAGCTTGTGGTGTCGACCACGGCTTTGCAGTCAGCGGGCAGTACCCGGGGAATATTCTCCAGTAAACCGCCGCCAGTAATGTGAGCCAGGGCGTGTACACTGCCGCTTTCAAGCAGGGTCAGCAGGGGTTTGACGTAGATGCGGGTGGGCGCGATCAGCGCCTGGCTCAACGGCTGGCCACCGCAATCCTGGTTGAGGTCGGCGTTGCTTACGTCAATGATTTTACGGATCAGGGAGTAGCCGTTGGAGTGAGGGCCGCTGGAGGGCAGGCCGATCAAGGTGTCGCCCGCCTGCACTTTGCGGCCGTCGAGAATTTTGGACTTTTCCACAACGCCAACGCAAAAACCGGCTAGATCGTAATCTTCCCCAGAGTACATGCCGGGCATTTCCGCCGTTTCGCCGCCCACTAGGGCACAGCCGGCCTGAACACAACCCTCGCCTATGCCCGTAACCACATCGGCCGCGATATCCACGTCGAGTTTGCCAGTTGCGTAATAGTCGAGAAAGAACAGAGGTTCGGCGCCGGCCACCACCAGGTCGTTAACGCACATCGCCACCAGGTCAATGCCGATGGTGTCGTGCTTGCCGAGCATCATGGCCAGGCGCAACTTGGTGCCCACACCATCGGTGCCGGAGACCAGCACGGGTTCTTTATAACCTGTGGGGAGCTCGCACAGAGCGCCGAAACCGCCGAGGCCACTCATGACTTCAGGACGCCGCGTGCGTTGTGCGACGCCTTTGATTCGCTCCACCAGTGCTTCACCCGCATCGATATCGACACCGGCATCTTTATAACTCAACGACGGGGGGGCTTGTTCACTCATAGACGTATACTTCGCGTTCGGGCTGATGGCGGCGTGCATCGGCGTTGGGATGTAAGGGGTGATAAAACGGCGCCCATTCTACCAGTATTATCCGTCCCAGTGCAGCCAAGAGGGGCTAACTGACGATTAAGGTGAAACCAGTCGGGTTTCTCAATACCAATAGGCTGTTACAATGCGCCAGCTGACTCCGCTCTGCGACGATATTTGCGCCGAAACGATATGGCGGACATGAGACGAGCATAAATGAGACGAGCATAAATAGGGGCACAAGATAGTTGATGCGTTTATTAATTCTTACGATTTTATTGACCTGGGCGGCGGCGGGTTGGGCCGAACAGGTGGTGAACATCTATCGGGGTGAAGTGCTCGTCACATCGCAATCTGCCGCCGAGCGGCAGGCGGCCACCCGGCAAGCGTTCGAAGATCTGGTGCTGCGCGTATCCGGCGATCCGCATACCGTTGAGCACGAACAGGTGCGCGACGCTATAGAGCGGGCTCAGGACTACGTTTATGAGTTTAATTACTCATCGACCCAGGAAACCCTGGAGGTGGATGGCGCTCAGGTGCCCGCCGTGCGCTTGGTGCTGATGTTCTCCCCCGTTGCGGTGGAAAACCTGCTGCGCTCGGCTGGGCTGCCTTTGTGGCCCGCGAATCGCCCGTCCGTGCTGGTCTGGCTGGTGACCGATGACGGCAATGGCCCTACACAGATTGTGGAAGATGAACTTCGGCAAACGCTTCGCGAGCATGCCCAGCGGCGCGGCCTGCCATTGATCCTGCCGTTGCAGGATTTGGAAGACCGCCTCGCGCTGTCAGCACGAGAGTTGTGGTACATGGATGAAGCTGCGGTGCAGCATGCCTCGGGTCGATACTCCCCCAATGCCATATTGGTGGGGCGTTACAGCCAGACCTCTTCAGGCGCTGTGCGCTCGAACTGGCAACTACTTCATTCCCAGGGTGATCCGGCGTTTACCATCAATGCGGAATCACCTGCTGAATTGATGCGTGCGGCGTTGGACCGAGTTGCCGATCATTTCGCCGGGCTGTACGCGATTCGCCCCCGGGAAGAAGGTCCCGATACCACGGTGGTGCAGATAGTCGGCGTGAGCGACTTTGGTGCCTATAAGCGTGCGCAGGGTTATTTGGAAGGGTTGCCCATGGTGCGCCGGGTAGAGCTGGTTGCGCTGCGGCCCGAGGCGCTGACGTTGCGACTGTACGTGGAGGGCGAGCTATCGCGCTTACTCAGTTCCTTATCGTCGGAAGGGCGCCTGCTTTCCAGCGCTCAGAGCGATCGGGTGAGTTTGCCAGAAAACCGCTTTTTGCCCCGAGGCACTCTGGTCAATCCTCTTATCTACCGCTGGCACGATTAAGGCGAGGTGTATCCGCTGGCCATGGCAGCTCCCGAACAACTGTCATTGGGCGTCACGCTGAACGATGACGCCACCTTTGATAGCTTCTACGCGCCCGAGGGGTCGGGCAACGCCCAGATATTGGCGATTTTGCGCGCGCAGCTGGATGGTGCTGCAGAGCCATTGGTGTACCTGTGGGGTGCCACCGGCTCCGGCCTAAGCCATCTGCTGCAGGCATGCTGTTTGGCGGCGCAGGATCGCGGCTTGAATTTTCAATACCTGCCGCTGGCGGAATTGGCGGATTTTGAGCCCGCAGCGCTGTCCGAAGGGCTCGAGGTTATGGACGGTGTGTGCGTGGACAACCTGGAAGCGGTAGCGGGCAACCACGTCTGGGAACAGGCTTTATTTCATCTTTACAATCGTCTTCGGGACCAGGGACGCTGCCTGGTGGTGGCGGCTACCCAGGGGCCCCATCAGTTACCTATTGAGCTTGCGGATTTGCGCTCGCGCCTTCAATGGGGCGTCAGCCACCAGCTCATGCCTTTAGACGACGGGGGCAAAATTGGCGCCTTACGTCAACGGGCGCAGGCACGAGGGTTGGTGCTGAGCCAAGAGGTGGCTCAATACCTTCTTCAGCGGTTGCCCCGGGACACCAAAGCGCTATTCCAATGCCTGGAGACCTTGGACCGGGCCTCGCTGGCGCAACAGCGCCGACTGACCATTCCCTTCGTAAAATCCGTTCTTTCGTTATAACGGATCCGTTGTGACGAATCCGCTGTAGAACATCCGCTCAACACACCGCCAAATGTATATAAATGTAAAGGGGTGTAAGGATGTTTTGTTAGTGTTCATTCTGTCTGTTGTGACACTTTCAATTGGGTATACTCGAGCGGCACAGAACTTGCGCCCAATTCGCAAGGTGCTGTTGCCCCATGCTCAAGTGCGGCGACAGATACGGTGTTCGCTATACAGAATTATGACTAACAATAGAGGTACACAACATGCTTAAACCCAGCCGCGGGTTACTGGCGATAGTCGTCAGCGCTGCTTTGCTCACTGCCTGCCAAAGCGTGGATACCGCTTCGGCGACGCAGCCTTCTACTCCCTCTGTCGACGCATCGGTATCGATCAAAGTTAACCAGATTGGCTTCGCTCCCACCGCTTCGAAAATGGCCGTGGTGCCGAGCACGGATGCGGACCGTTTTAGCCTGATTCCCGAGGGCACCAATACGCCGGTGTATTCGGGCAGGCTCAGTGCCAGCAGCCAGTGGGAGCACTCTGGCGAAAACGTCAAAATCGCTGACTTTTCCGACTTTGTCCGTACCGGCGAGTACCGGGTTCGGGTGCCAGGTTTGGCGGATTCACATCCCTTTACCATTGGTACCGATGTTTATCAGGAATTGAACGACGCGGCCTTGAAAGCGTTTTATTTCAACCGCGTCAGCACCGAATTGTTACCAGAGCATGCGGGTATTTACGCGCGCCCCGCCGGTCATCCCGATGACAAGGTAAAGGTGCATGAATCGGCGGCGAGTCGACATCGCCCGGAAGGAACAATTCTCTCCGCACCCAAAGGCTGGTATGACGCGGGCGACTACAACAAATACATTGTCAACTCAGGCATCACCACCTACACCTTGTTGGCCGCCTACGAGCATTTTCCGGAGTACTACGCCGAGCGTGATTTGAATATTCCTGAAAGTGGCGACAGCGTGCCCGATCTGCTGGACGAAATCATGTGGAACCTCGATTGGATGCTGGCCATGCAGGATCCAAATGATGGGGGTGTTTACCATAAGCTGACCGCCAAACGCTTCGAAGGTCGGGTGATGCCGCACGAGGCGGTGAGCCAGCGCTACGTAGTACAAAAAGGTACCTCGGCCGCTTTGAATTTTGCGGCTGTGATGGCGGCGGCCAGCCGGGTTTACAGCGGGTACGACGAACAGTTTCCGGGCTTCGCCACTCAGGCTCTGGAAGCGGCCGAGGCGGCCTGGCAGTGGGCTCAGGCCAACCCAGACGTCACCTACCGCAACCCGGATGATATTCTCACCGGCCAATACGGCGATCCGCACCTGGCCGATGAGTTTGGTTGGGCTGCGGCCGAGCTGTACATTACGACCGGTCAGCAGCGCTACTACGACGCCATCATGGCCGAGGAGTTGACCAATCAGGTTCCCAACTGGGCACAAGTGCGCGGTTTGGCCTGGATGTCTCTGGCTCATCACCGCGACCAGTTGACCGCCAGTGCCGATCAGTCGTTAATTGCGGAGCGGGTGGACGGACTGGCTCGGGAGCTGTACGAGGAGTGGCAAAAATCTGCCTACCGGGTACCGATGCGCGGGACGGATTTTGTTTGGGGCAGTAACGCCGTGGCCATGAATAACGCCATGATGTTGCTGCAGGGCTATCGTCTCAATGGTTTTGACGGCTATCTTGAGGCCGCTCAGTCACTGTTGGATTATGTGCTCGGACGCAATGCGACCGGTTACTCGTTTGTCACCGGCCATGGCAGCAAGACGCCCATGAACGTTCACCATCGCGCCTCGGATTCGGACGGCATCGATGAGCCGATCCCCGGCTGGATCGCCGGCGGCCCCCAGGCCGGACAGCAAGATCTCGACGATTGTGTGGAAGACGGCGTTAGCTACCCATCGCACAAGCCCGCGAAGTCTTATCTGGAGCATTGGTGCAGCTACGCCTCTAACGAAGTGGCGATTAACTGGAACGCACCGCTGGTGTACGTATCCGGCGCCATTCAAGCGCTGCGTCAGAACGACTAAGTCAGTAAAGCGCTCAGCGTTCGAAAAAGCCCAGTTCTTCGGAACTGGGCTTTTTTTATGCGGGGTGGCGAAAGTGCAACGCCAGGCTTGGCGCTGCGACGGGTAAGCGTTACGCTTAGCAAGCTTTTCGTTGGATTAGATGAGTGATTAGGAGAAGGGTCATGTGGCGAATCGGCGTGGTGTTTACGGCACTATTATTATTGGTGGCGCCCGTATGGGCCGATGGCTACACGGCGGTTACCGAAGACGGCCGGGCGGCGGTGGCCACGGTGCAGCCCCGAGCTACTGAGGTGGCCCTGGCGGTTTTGGAGGACGGTGGCAACGCCGTGGACGCCGCCGTGGCGGCAGCCCTTGCCCTGGGTGTGGTGGATGGTCATAACTCCGGCATCGGCGGAGGCAGTTTTGTGCTTATTCGCTGGGCCGACGGGCAGGTCGAAGCCATCGATGGTCGGGAAGTGGCGCCTGCCAAAGCGCACCGAGATATGTATCAGCGCGATGGTGAGTGGGATCCCGAGCTAAGTCGCACTGGTGCCTTGGCGGTGGGCATCCCGGGAGCAATTCTGGCCTATGACTACATGGTGCGGAAAGGCGGCAAGAAAAAACTATCGGAGTTGCTATTACCAGCGGCGGAGTTGGCAGAGCGCGGTTTTGCCATCGACGGTGTCTTCGCTCAGCGATTAGCTCGCCACGCTGAGGATCTGCGCCGCTTTCCGGGTTCAGCGGCCATTTTTCTTGACCCGAAGGGTCAGCCCTGGCCAATCGGTCACCAATTGGTGCAACAAGACCTGGCCGCCACTTATCGCAAGCTGGCCGAAGAGGGGCCGGGCTATTTTCACGGCGGTGGTTTTGCTCAACAGGTTGAGGCATGGATGAAAGACAATGGTGGCCTTGTTACGGCGCAGGACTTTGCCGACTATAAGCTCACTCATCCGGAGCCGGTGCTGAGCCATTATCGCTCATTCCAGGTGTATGGTTTTCCGCCCCCGAGCTCCGGTGGCGTTCATGTGGCCCAAATACTCAATATGCTCGAGTCATTCGATCTGGCCAAGATGCCCGAGGCCGAGCGTTACCATTTGCTCGCCGAGGCCATGAAGCTGGCGTTTGCTGACCGCGCTCACTGGTTGGGCGATCCGGCATTTGTGCAGGTGCCCAAGGGGCTTATCAGTCCGGATTACGCCGCTAAACTGGCGAAGAAGATTTCCCTCAAACGGTCTACCGATGTGCCTGGGCCCGGCGCGCCCCCCAAGGCTGATGAGGATTTATTTGGCAAGCACACCACCCACATTGCGACCGCCGATAAAGAGGGAAACTGGGTGGCGATCACAGCAACAGTGAATACTAACTTTGGTTCTAAGGTGGTGGTGCCGGGCACCGGGGTTATTCTCAATAACCAAATGGATGACTTTTCCACTCAGCCGGGCGAGCCCAATATTTATGGGCTGGTAGGTGCGCAGGCCAATGCGGTGGAGCCGGGCAAGCGTCCCCTGTCCAGTATGAGCCCCACGATTGTTCTGGACGCCGAAGGCGAGCCGGTCCTGACACTGGGTGCGGCAGGAGGGCCCACTATAATCACCCAGGTGGTGCTGGGATTGGTACACGCACTCGGTTTGGAACAGCCGCTGGATGTCGCCCTGGAGGCGCCTCGTATTCACCATCAGTGGCGACCGGATGCCTTATTCGTAGAGAAAACCATGCCGGACTCGGTTCGCGCGGTGCTGGAAAGCAAAGGGCACGAGTTGCGCCAGTTGGGCAATTACGGTTCCACCCAGGCGATCGGGTTAGACGCTCAAGGTAAGTTTTTTAGTGTGGCTGAGCCGCGCTTGAAAGAGCGTAATCGCACGCATTAGAGCCGTAGGCACGGATGAGGGGGGCGGCTAGCTCCGGGCTTGGGGACAAGTTCAGCTTTTCGGGCGTCTATGGCAAGATATCTCCCGATGGCAATATATGCGCCGGAGCTAGGAGTTCACGCTCTGGCTGATAATAACGAATGGGTTAATGGGAATTTCCCGGAGATAATCATTATGCGTCTACTCTATTCTCTTTTTGGCTCGGCATTGTTGGTATTGGCAGTGGTCGCCCAAGCCGAAACGCCACTGTCACCGGCCAGCGAGCGTTACATTGAAATGCTCAGCAACGGCGGGCCGTCCACAATACGCAGCACAGCACGCAGCATGCACCGCTCGGGCGAATCCGACCCGCGGGTGCTGGACGTGGCGGCTGAGGTGTTGTTGCGGGATTACCAAACCGCCAACAGCGGCACGGAAGTGGATGCCCTGGCTTGGGTCACAAACGCATTGTCCAACGCCAAAACGGACCGGTATCAAGGGGTTTTACAGACGGTCAAAGAGGGGGCTGGGCATCGCAAGTTGGCCAACTACGCCAAC
>DAHVRW010000050.1 GCA_027322215.1 Marinimicrobium sp. | reverse complement strand
GTGAGATCGCATAGCACCCACGCGCACGCAAATTCCATCCACGGGAACTGGCTGTTCGCTGCGGCCGAGGATCTTGTTCGCCTCTACCTGCCCTTTCCACTCTTCGCGGCTTTGTTTGTTCTCGAGCTGCTTATCGATAAACGGCAACAGGCTGCCTGCCAGTGGGTGCTGGAAGTGCTCTATGGCAAAGTCGCCACTGCGCATCGTCTCGGTCACCTGCCGGTCGATTTCCAAAATCGCCGAACGCGGATCGGCCAGTTTGTCTTTGACCGCCTCGTTCAGTTGACCCATTTGGGTGAGCAGCTCGCGCATGTTCTGCGCACCGGAGCCGCTGGCGGCCTGGTAGGTCATGGCGGATACCCATTCCACCAAGCCGGCTTTGAATAAGCCGCCCAGGCCCATCAACATCAAGCTTACGGTGCAGTTACCGCCCACGTAATTTTTGACGCCGTTGGCCAGGCCATTTTTAATCACGTCCAGGTTAATAGGATCCAACACCAGAACGGCGTCGTCGTTCATACGCAGGCTGGATGCCGCGTCGATCCAATAACCCTTCCAGCCGCTTTCGCGCAGCTTACCGAAGACGGCGTTGGTGTAGTCGCCCCCCTGACAGGTGACGATCGCATCCAGCGTCTTGAGCACATCCAGGTCAAACGCATCCTGCAGTGGCCCTACGCCCTCGGCTACCGCCGGGGCTTGACCACCCGCATTTGAGGTGGAAAAAAATACGGGTTCTAACCCGGCAAAGTCGTTCTCTTCCTGCATCCGCTCCATCAACACGGAGCCGACCATACCGCGCCAGCCAACAAAACCTACTCTCATGCCTGCCTCTCTGTATTAATTCTGCTCTAGTGATAGTACCTGAACCGGCCCACTCGCGATTCAATGCTCGCGCTGGTTTTACGCCAGCAGCTCCTTGACCACGGCATCGCCCATTTCCTGGGTGGACACTTTGGTACTGTGTTCGGTGGCGATATCCGTTGTGCGCAATCCTTGATCGAGCACGCGCCCAACCGCTGCTTCTATACCCTCGGCGGCCTGAGCCATATTGAGAGAGTAACGCAACATCATGGCGCCGGACAGTATGGCCGCCAGCGGATTCGCCAGCCCCTGCCCCGCAATGTCGGGTGCTGAACCATGGCACGGCTCATACATGCCCTGACCGTGTTGGTTGAGTGAGGCCGAGGGCAGCATGCCGATGGAGCCGGTGAGCATAGCGGCGGCGTCGGACAAAATATCGCCAAACATATTGCCCGTCACCAGTACGTCGAACTGCTTGGGTGCGCGCACCAATTGCATGGCGGCGTTATCCACATACATGTGGCTCAACTCCACATCGGGATACTCGGGGGCAAGCCGGTCCATCACTTCCCGCCACAGCATGGTGGCTTCCAAAACATTCGCCTTGTCTACTGAACAGACACGGCCTTGGCGCTTTTGTGCCATTTCAAACGCAATTCGACCGATGCGCTCGATCTCGCTCTCGCTGTAGACGTAGGTGTTGTAACCTTCGCGCTCGCCATTGTCCAGGGTACGAATACCTCGCGGCTGCCCAAAATAAATACCGCCGGTCAGCTCACGTACAATGAGAATATCCAAACCTGAAACCACCTCTGGCTTCAGGCTGGAAGAGTCCACCAACTGAGGATACATGAGCGCGGGCCGAAGGTTGGCAAACAGCTCTAACTTGGAGCGCATCTGTAAAAGGCCCTGCTCTGGCCGAATGGCCCGGTCGATCTTATCCCACTTGGGACCACCTACCGCGCCCAGCAAAATAGCATCGGCGGCTCGGGCCTTGGCCAGAGCGCTGTCGGTCAGGGGTACGCCATGGGCATCAATGGAGCTACCGCCCATCAGGTCTTCGTCAAAGCTAAGGCCCAGGTTGTATTTTTTGTCGGCCGCCTCAAGTACTTTGCGCGCTTCGGTCACGATCTCCGGTCCGATGCCGTCACCGGGCAGTATCAAAATTTGTTTGGTCGCCATATCGGTCGTATTTCGTCCTGTTCAGGTCTGTGTGTCGTGCTTGTTGTGTGGTGGTGTTCTATGAGAGCAGCCCAAGGTTTTACGGGGTCAGTGCGTCAAACAACCAGGGTGCTTCCTCTCGACGCCGGGCTTCGTACGCTTTGATGGCGTCGCTTTGCTCCAGGGTCAAGCCGATATCATCCAGCCCTTCGAGCAAACAATGTTTGCGGAAGTTATCGATCTCGAACGTAAACACCTGTCCGTCCGGCGTTGTCACGGTTTGAGCCGCCAAATCCACGGCCAACTGGTAGCCTTCATTGGCGTACATCTGCTGGAACAGGGTTTCCACCTCTTCCTCTGACAGCACCACCGGCAAAATGCCGTTCTTGAAGCAGTTATTGTAAAAAATATCCGCAAAGCTCGGCGCTATCAGACAACGAAATCCGTAATCATCCAAAGCCCAGGGGGCATGCTCGCGGCTTGAGCCACAGCCAAAATTACTGCGGGTAAGCAAAATACTCGCTCCCTGGTAGCGACTGTGGTTCAGCTCAAAATCCGGGTTCAACGGCCGGCCGGTGCAGTCCTGATCCGGCTGCCCCTCATCCAAATAACGCAGCTCGTCGAACAGGTTTTTACCGAAGCCGGTGCGTTTGATGGATTTCAAAAACTGCTTGGGAATGATCATGTCGGTGTCGACATTGGCGCGATCCATGGGCGCCACTAACCCCGTGTGTTGAGTGAAGCTCTTCATGCCGGTTCTCCTGCTACAAATTCGCGCACATCGACAAAGTGGCCCGCCACAGCGGCGGCGGCCGCCATCGCCGGGCTGACCAAATGAGTGCGGCCACCGTAGCCCTGACGCCCCTCAAAGTTACGGTTGGAGGTGGACGCACAATGCTCCCCTGCGCCGAGGCGGTCAGCATTCATGGCCAGGCACATGGAGCATCCGGGCTCGCGCCACTCCAGGCCAGCTTCAAGAAAAATCTTATCCAACCCTTCGGCTTCGGCCTGGGCTTTTACAGCACCGGAGCCCGGCACTACCATGGCCTGTTTCACCGAGTCGGCCACGCGCCGACCCTTGAGCACCTGTGCGGCGGCACGCATATCTTCGATGCGTGCGTTGGTGCAAGAGCCGATAAACACCCGATCGATCTTGATACTTTTAATGGGCTGGCCTGGCTCAAGACCCATGTATTCCAAGGCGCGGACGATGCCCTCGCGCTTGTTCGCATCGGTTTCGGCGGCCGGATCGGGCACGGTGCTGCCCACAGGGCCGACCATTTCCGGCGAGGTGCCCCAGCTAACTTGTGGCTCTATATCTTCCGCGCGCAAGGTAACGACCCGGTCAAACTTCGCGCCCGGGTCGCTGTGCAAGTTTCGCCAGCTGGCTACGGCGCGCTCCCAGTCCTCACCTTTGGGGGCGTAGGTGCGGCCGCGCACGTACTCAATTGTCGTGTCATCCACAGCCACCATGCCGGCGCGAGCACCAGCTTCAATGGCCATGTTGCACACGGTCATGCGTCCTTCCATAGACATATTGCGAAATACATCGCCGCCGAATTCCAAGGCATGACCGTTAGCACCGTCGGTGCCAATTTTGCCAATAATGGCCAGGATCACATCTTTGGGGGTCACGCCGGGCCCGAGGGTACCGTTGACTTCCACCAACATATTTTTCATTTTCTTGGACACCAGACACTGGGTGGCCAACACGTGCTCCACCTCACTGGTGCCTATGCCGTGCGCCAGGGCGCCCAAGGCGCCGTTGGTGGCGGTATGGGAGTCACCACAAACCACGGTCATGCCCGGCAAGCAGGCGCCCGTTTCGGGCCCGATAATATGGACGATGCCCTGACGTGGGTCATTAATTTTGAACTCAACAATGCCGTATTCATCACAGTTGTCGTCCAGGGTTTTCACCTGAATCAACGATACTGGATCGGCAATGCCCTCCAGTCCTGAGGCCCGCTCGTCCTCGGTGGTGGGCACGTTGTGGTCCGGGGTCGCCAGGATGGAGTCAACCCGCCACGGCTTGCGCCCCGCTAAACGCAGACCTTCAAAGGCTTGAGGCGAGGTCACTTCATGGATGATGTGGCGATCGATGTAGATCAGAGCCGAACCGTCGTCGCGCTCCTGCACCACATGGCTATCCCAGAGTTTGTCGTAAAGGGTTTTTGGTTGCATGGCTCAATGAATCCACTTAACGGAAAAATAAAAGGTAATGCTCAATGAGGTTATTTTACGACCGGCAAAGCAATAACACAAATTCATAATTTTTATGCGTTGAATTCCTATTAGGAATAGATAAGCTAATACCTTAGGCGCTGCACCTATTTCGTCATTCTCGCGAGTGCACACTCGTTTTCGGAACATTTGCGGAGAACAGCGGGGCGCCGCGATTGGTACGGCGCACAGAGTCGTAGTGCTTCTGGAGGCCCGAAAACACAGGCGCAAGAGGATGTGCTTCGTAAGGTAACCCCCAGTCGCTTCGCAGGCGGCCTTTCGAAAACGCCTTGGTAGCGTCCAGTACGTCACTCTTCTCTAGGAGTGCCTTCGAAGGGCTGGAAGAACTCCGTCGTCTGGGATTACTGGGGCCGTGCAGGATGAGTGTTCAGCAAGCCTCACAAGAGGGACCTTGTGAGGCAGTCCCCACGGATGGGTTCACGACGTTTGCTGAATACTCATCCTGTGCGGCCCCGGGGGCCTACTTACGAAGCTCCCGAGCCGTGGATTTATTTCGAACAGCAGCGCGCCCAGTTACCATCTTTTGGAGATCACTTATGGATACACAACACTTGCAGGCGTTTGTGGCGGTGGCCGAAACCGGTTCGTTTTCAGCCGCTGGCCAGCGCCTGCATTTGACCCAACCCGCCATTAGCAAACGGATCGCCACACTGGAGCAACAACTGGGCAGCCCGTTGTTTGACCGTGTCGGGCGAAAAATTTCTCTCACCCACGCTGGCCAGTCGTTGCTGCCCAACGCCAAACGAATTTTGCGCGAGGTGGCGGCTGCGCAGCAAGCCATTGCAGATTTGCAAGGCGAGGTGCAGGGTACCTTGAGTATGGTAACCAGCCACCACATCGGCCTGCATCGCCTGCCCCCTGCACTGCGGCATTTCACGGAGCGTTATCCGGAGGTCAAACTGGATTTACACTTTTTGGATTCAGAACAGGCCTACGATGAAATACTCCAGGGCCGCTATGAGCTGGGTGCCGTTACCCTGGCACCGGAGGCGGTGGCGCAAGTGGCCCATGAAAAGATTTGGACCGACGAGCTACTGTTCGCCGCCGCACATAACCACCCTTTGGCGGAAAGGGAAAGCCTGCAGTTAGCCGATCTAAGCCCCTGGCAGGCGATTATGCCCGATGCACAAACTTACACCACACGTTTGGTGCGCCAACTTTTCAAAAACCACCATCAGACGCTGGAAATTAATATGGTGACCAACCATTTGGACACCATAAAGATGATGCTCTCCATCGGGTTGGGCTGGGGTGTCTTGCCGAGAAGTTTACTGGGGGATGGCCAGCTGCGGATACTGAATGTTCAGCATCCGCCTCTGAACCGGGATTTGGGCATTATCTATCATCGCCAGCGCAATTTGAGTAATGCCGCCCGGGCGTTTTTGCAGCGGATCAGGAGCTTTACGCCTGATGCAGAATCGTTCAAGACCGGCCTGCCCAAGGCCTGATCCGCTGCAATCGGTGGCGTTTCCTTAGTAGGCGATGCTGTTTAGATACTTGGCGCCGTCGGCCACAGCCTGCATGGGCGTGGTGTCCTTGTAGTCTTCCTGCTCGACAATAAAGTATTCCATGCCCTGGGCTCTGGCCAGCGGCAACAATGTCGGCCAATCGATACCGCCCTGACCCAGTGCGACGGACTGAGGCTGGCCATTTTGGCTGATGTCCTTCACATGACCCAATTTGAAGCGGCCGGGGTAGCGTCGGAACCACTCAGCCGGATCACCGCCCACCGCCGCAACCCAGTAGATGTCTAACTGATAATCCACCAGATCCGGATCGGTGTTTTGCATCAACAGATCCTGCGGGTATTGGCCCTCCACGTCCATAAAGGTGTAGCCATGATTGTGATACGCAAACCGCAAACCGGCATTTTTGGCGATCTCACCGGCGCGGTTGAATTCCTCCGCCAGCACGCGATACTCGTCCAGGTTGTTGCGCATAGCGAACGGGCAAATCAAATACTTGACCCCGACTTCCGCCGCCTCATCCACTTTGCGACTGAAGCTGTCGAAATTGTTAAATTCATTCACGTGGCTGGAAGTCATCGTCATACCGAGCTCATCCATGTATTGTTTGAAGCCGGTATTGCCCATCCCCCAGTAAATACCCATCGGGCCTTCGTAGCTCTCGATTTGCCGATAACCGTAGGAAGCCACCTCGGCGAGCACCGCACGAGGATCGTGCTGGATAACGTCGCGCAGCGTATACAACTGCAAACCGAACGTGTTACCGCCGTTGCCGCGTCCCGCCTGGGGAGCCGGTGAAGCGGTATGCCCACAAGCACTCAGCAGGGCTGCCGAACCCAAACCGGCGGCGACCATTGAACCTGCTGCCAGGCCGCCAGACAGCCGTAAAAATGACCTACGATTAATTGTGCTCATGTATATGACCTCTTATGGGGTTATTAGGGATTGTTACGGTTAAAGCTCATGGGGCTGGTCGCCGGTACTTTTTACTCGGTTCGGCAACTCAACGCCGGGCTTCTATTCTTCATTCTTCCCGGTGGCCCAATTCCCGCGGCCCAGTTCGTGCTTGATATCTCGGGCGGTGGTATTGCGGTTAATTCTCCGGGGCGGGTCTCTTTATACGTGAAAACGCTTCTGCTGAAAAGGCAGCTCGAACAGACCAACGCCTGGAACACCGTTCAGCGCCGTGCTCATTTCCGTCAGAATAAGTGCTCACGCCCGTACACTTTGCCCCGTCGTCTCTGTTAACATACGCTTAATTGCACTCATTCCCATGGGTCGGCCTACACCCGGCTTACAGAGCGGTACGCCCGCTGACCCGCAACACACTTTTCGGAATTTTGGTATGAAAAAACTTGTTCTTGCAGCCGGTCTGACCCTCGCCTCTCCTTTTGCCGCTGCCGATCTGTTATCACTCAAGGCGGGCGCCGGCTATTGGCAGGGTGACTATAGCGGGAGTGTGGGTGAGCCAAGCATCAATGCGGAACAGCTCGGCCTGGATGACAGCAACAACAACTATTTTTACCTGGCTTTCGAGCACTTTTTGCCAATAATCCCTAACGCCCGAGTACAACATACGCGCATTAGCAGCGATCAATCGGCGGTGATTGATCAGGCCTTTACCCTGAACAACCAAACCTTCGTTGCCAACGAAATGGTGTTCACCGATCTGGATCTTACCCACACGGACCTCACCGCCTACTATCAGCTGCTGGATAACTGGGTAACGCTGAACGTGGGGCTGACCCTGCGCTTGTTCGACGGTCATATTTCGGCTCGTGGCGAAACCTTTACCGAAACCGTGGATATCGATCAGTCCGTACCTCTGGTGTACGGCGAAGCGCGTTTCCGGCTGCCGTTTACCGGCTGGTCAGTGGGCGCCCAAGGCAATGCGTTGAGCTTGAACGACCACAGCATTACCGACATTAGCGCCAGTGTTGGCTATACCTTTCGTTCGGTGATCGATGCCGGAGTTGAACTCGGCTATCGCCAATTGAGCGTGGACCTGGACAGCGGTGCACAAGCGGATATGGATATTAAAGGCCCCTATGCCGCGGTCACTTTGCGTTTTTAAGAAGGGTAAAAGCCAGAGATGGCGATAGCACGGACCGACAGAGCGCACTGTTATCCGGAATAGAAAATAGGTCGGTAACGTCGTAAGCAAGCCCTCGGGCCGCACAGGATGAGTGGTTCCGCAAACGTCGTAAACCCATCCATGGGGACTGCCCCACAAGATCCCTCTTGTGAGGCTTGCTGAACCACTCATCCTGCACGGCCCTAGCAGCCCCGAGTGATGGCATTCTTTCCAACCTCAACGGTAAACATCGTTCGATAAGACGAACTTACGAGACGCTACAAAGGCGCTTCGCAGGAGGTTTTTCGAAAGCGCCGTAGACCCGTCTTGTCCCGTCATTCCCGCGAAGGCGGGAATCCATGTTGTCGAGGTATCTGGATGCCCGCCTGCGCGGGCATGACGAGAAGGTGCGGCCCCAGGGCTTACCTACGAAGCCGCCGAATAGTGAAATTATTCCGGACAGCAGTGCGCGTGCGCTGGAATGACCGCTGCCGAAGGCTCCACAGCGCCGTTTTGGGCTCGATGTCTAAGCGCGTGATCCATCAGCACCAACGCCAACATCGCCTCGGCAATTGGGGTGGCGCGAATGCCCACGCAGGGATCGTGACGCCCCTTGGTAACCACCTCAACTGGCTCCCCCTGCACATTCACGCTTCGCCCCGGAAGGCGTAGGCTGGAGGTGGGCTTAAGCGCTAAGTGGGCAACAATGTCTTGGCCAGTAGAGATGCCACCGAGGATGCCGCCGGCATTATTTGAAATAAACCCCGCGGGTGTCATCTCGTCCCGATGTTCGGTGCCTTTTTGGTTTACGGACGCAAAACCCGCCCCGATCTCCACCCCTTTCACGGCATTAATGCTCATCAAAGCGTGCGCAATTTCCGCGTCGAGACGATCAAATATGGGCTCACCCAGTCCGGGCCCCACACCGCTGGCAACAACAGTTATCTTAGCGCCTATGGAATTGCCCTCTTTACTCAGCGCTTGCATGTATTCTTCCATGGCGGGCACTTTGCTGGCGTCGGGGCAAAAGAAGGGATTTTGGTCAATCTGCGTCCAGTCTACCTGCTCAATGGCAATAGGACCGAGCTGAGACAGGTATCCGCGTACTTCAATACCAAAGTAGTCACGCAAATATTTTTTGGCGATGCCGCCAGCGGCCACACGCATGGCCGTCTCCCGTGCGGAGGAGCGCCCACCGCCGCGATAATCACGCACGCCGTACTTTTGCATATACGTGTAATCGGCGTGAGCCGGGCGGAACTGATCTTTGATGTTGGAATAATCCTTAGAGCGCTGATCGGTATTTTCAATCAGCAGCCCAATGGGTGTGCCTGTGGTTTTTCCCTCGAAAACACCGGACAGGATGCGCACGCGATCCGCCTCGCGCCGCTGCGTGGTATAGCGTGATTGGCCGGGTTTGCGCCGATCGAGATCCCGCTGTAAATCCTCCTCCGACAGGCTCATTCCCGGCGGGCAACCGTCCACGATGGCGCCGAGCGCCGGGCCGTGACTTTCGCCAAAGGTGGTCAGGGTAAATAGCTTGCCAAAGGTGTTACCGGACATAGGAAATCCAACAATGAATGTGATTGTGTGAAAAACCGGCTGAGCGGATTAAAGCGCGAAGTATACGTGACTCGCAGGAAGGCTGTCTCGCCCTTGTGCTTTGACGCGGGCAGAACCCGGCCCGGGACTGCATTGTCGGGCACTTGCAAAGGTCTAATTGAGGCGTGGGACTTTACCCTGCATCGGGTTTCGCTTAGTCTAGCGTCCCCCCAAGAGGCCAGCCGAAACAGACGGCAGTAACGATACCCTTGGGGTCGAGGATACTGTTATGAAGAAAAATTTTGCCGAGATCATCAGCCACATAGGCGAGGACCCCAACCGTCCCGGCCTGACCGACACCCCAGAGCGTGCCGCAAAAGCCTTTCAGTTTTTAACCCGCGGGTATAAGCAAACCATTGACGAAGTGGTCAACGGTGCCCTGTTCCCCTCCGATTCCAGCGAAATGATCATCGTCCAGGACATTGAGCTGTATTCATTGTGCGAGCACCACATGCTGCCGTTTATCGGCAAGGCCCACGTGGCGTACATCCCCACCGGCCATGTGCTGGGGCTGTCCAAGATCGCGCGCATTGTGGATATGTACGCCCGCCGCTTGCAGATACAGGAACAGCTAACGGTGCAAATTGCCGAATCAATCCTGGACATTACCGGGGCTTCGGGTGTTGGGGTGATTATTGAAGCCAGGCACATGTGCATGATGATGCGCGGCGTGGAAAAGCAAAACTCCGCCATGAAAACGTCGGCGATGCTGGGCAGCTTTCGCACCAATCAAGCCACCCGAGCCGAGTTTCTGTCACTGCTGCGCTAGCAGAGCGAGCCAGACTCAAGGGAACATCAACCGCCGGTTCACACGGCGGCTCTGATGTTTCTCACGGCAGCAGCACCACTTCTATGCGCGCGCTTCGCTCACCCCGGCGCGCCGGTGCCAGGCTGCCCAGGCCAAAGCTTTCCAGTCGCTCATCGTCAACGCCTGCCGTGCGTAAGGCGGCCTGAAGTTCCTGCGCATACGATAACGATACCCGGCGCTGACCGTCCAAATCGGTGCCGCCATAATCGTGCCCCACCAGGGCGACCCGCCATTCGCTCTCCTGCTCCAGCAACGCCACCAACGCGTCAAGGTGCACCGATTCCAGTATCACTTCCCGGTCGCCCCTGACGTCGCGCACGGCAAAACCCGGGAAAACGAAATAACCGTCAGCGCGCAATTGCTCGGCCAAGCTGTCGACGTCGGACGCGATAGTCCCGGCGCCCCCGGTCTTGGGTGCCACCACGTCCACCTGCAGGTATACGCGGCGGTTGCCCCGCTGCACAGCGTATAAGGTCACATAATAAGCCCGCTGGGCGTGGTTAATTTCATACACCGCGTAATATTGGTACTGCTCGAGACCGTGCAACTGAATCACACCAAAATGCTGGTTCGCCCACCGACTGCTGCTGCCGCACTCACGGGCCGAGCAGGAAAATAACAACCGGGACGAGAAGCCCTGCAATTGCTCGCGGTAAAACTCCATTCCATCGCTTGCGGTGTAGCCCGAGGGCAGCTCCAGGGTTTGGCGTACCACGGTGCCGCTAAGTCGCCGTTCGCGTTCCGCTTGCCATTGGGCGTCGACACGGCGAAATAAACCCAATGCCAACGTGTATTCGGCTTGAGCCTGACGCTGGTCTAACACGGTGCGCGAGCCGGGAAAGGTTTCTAACGGCAGGGGATCGGCCACCGGGCGCGCCTGAGCCGTGCTGGCCAAAAGGTATAGCAGCCCAACCAACAGTAAGCTGGCGAACGGCGGAAATGGCTTTGCGCTTTGTGGCACCCGACCGACGCCCTTGGTGAATAGAGCCGACCGTATTCCAACTCCTACTTTCAACCGCAACCTCACTCAAACCCATCAGGGGTCAAAAATTTCTGTAGTGACGCCGCCACCTGAGCGGCTTGATCTTCCATATGCAGGTGATGCCCACCCGGCAGCAGCGTGTAATCCAAAGCGGTGAACAGCTCAAACGCCTCGCGATAATTAGAGAACATTTTCGGTATACCGTCTTCCGCCAAGATCAGCTTAATGGGAGCCTGCACACGCGCAATAAACGCCTGAATATGGGCCAGGGTCAGTTTTATGGCCGAGGGTGCGAACAGACGTTGATCCGTGCTCCAGCTAAAACCGCCTGCCACCGGACGCACCCCGCGCTCGCTCAGCGCCTTGGCAGCGCTGTAGCTGAGCGGAAACATGCCCCGCTCACGCGCACTCACCGCGTGATCCAAGCTTTGGAATACCCGCATGGGCTTGCGCGCCACAGCGCGACCTTTCTCAATGGAACGAGCGAGTTGTTGGGGCGCGTCGGCCGCCTTTGCGGGTTCAGGCCACAAGCCTTCGATCATGGCGAGATGAGAGATTCGCTCAGGAAAAGTACCCGCCGCCAGCATGCTGATCATTGCGCCGCGTGAGTGTCCCATCAGGGCGAAACGCGACCAGCCTAATTGATCGGCAACGGCAAAAATTTCGGCCACGTCTTCCCAAATATTGTACGGCGCACTTCCGGGACGATGGTCACTTTGCCCATGGCCGGCGAGATCAAGAGCCACGAGATGCAGGTTTTTGAGCTGGGGAGCCAAGACATTGAAGCTGGCACTGTTATCCAGCCAACCATGCAGAGCCAGCACCGGCATCTGACCCCTTGCACCCCACTCCTGGGCTGCGAAAAATAGGCCGTCCGCCTCCAACCTGAGCTCCCGCGGCATTTTACCCCACCTCTTTACCGTGCAAATAACTGGCAAAGTGTAGCAGGTTTACGTGGAAGTAGAGGCGAGTGTCCGGTGTGCAAGCGTTACATAAGCGGATGTCGCAGCCACAGCAGCTCACCCATGCCGGCGGCGACAAATTCGGTATCGATGCAAGCTAAAGTCGATGTGCCGAAATAATGGTGGCCGGGTTCCGTGCCGCATAGATCGTTCACGAACTCACCCACCAGCGGTTGGTGGGTTACCAGCATTAAGTGCTCGCAATCGCTGCTGTACAGCTGCTGATAAAGGCCGTCCAGATCGGCCTCGGGCACTAAGGTGTCGCACACTTGGGTGGGGAGCTGACGATCGAGCACTTCAGACACGACTTCGGCGCTTTGCTGAGCACGCAACAGCGGGCTGACCCAGACTTCCTCCAGAGGCTGCAACTGGTCCCGGCAACTCGTCAGCAGCCGGGCTAAGTCTTGGCGCCCCGAAGGGGTTAAGCGACGCTGAGCATCGGTCAAAGCGTGAGGCTCAGCTCGCCCGTGGCGCAATACGTAAAGCTTCATAGCCTTCCCTCAGCTCAAATGTTTGGCTGTTCGGTTGATTCGTCTGGAGCGTGTTCGGACGACGACGGCTCGGCCTCGGTTTTGCTTGCGGCTTTGGTGGCGGTACCGCTTTTCGTAACTGGACCTTTGGTGGTGGCCGATTTTGCCGCTGTGCTTTCTGCAGGGGCTGTTTTGGCGACCGCACTTTTGGCCCGAGACGCTCGCGGGCGCGGTTTGGCGACTGGCGCCGCGACCGTGTTTTCCTCTTCGCTGGGCCAATCGTCAAACGGAAACGGTTTGTCTTCCCGGTTATAGGTCAAAAAGCACAAAGTTTGGTAAATATACTGCGCCAAGGAGTGTCCAAACCGGCGCAGATTAAGATTGTCCTGACCGGTGATCAAGGAAAATAAAAACTGCAGCACGACGACTACAGCCATTACAACGCTGGCCACGTACAGGACCAGCACAAATAACACCATAAACAGCAGCCGCAGCCAGTGCCGACCTGAGGTTAGATTTCGTTTTAATTCTTCGCTATCCATTACTTCACTCCTATGAATTCGACGTCGTGATTCTCTTCGCCGAGCATGAGTTGTCGCACCACATCGGGTATCGCTTTGCCCTCGAACAGAACGCCGTACAACGCGGACATCAGCGGCATATAGATTCCCATCTCTTCTGCTTTTTGCTTGGTCTGCTTCAGTGTATTGACCCCCTCGGCCACCTGGCCCAGCCCCGCTACCACTTCCTCCAGGGGTTTCCCCTGCCCTAAAGCGTACCCGACCTGATAGTTACGGCTCAAATTGGATGTGCACGTGAGGATGAGGTCTCCCATCCCCGCCAAGCCCAGGAATGTCATGGGGTCCGCCCCCATCGCACTGGCGAAGCGGCTCATTTCCGCCAGACTCCGGGTCAACAACATGGCCTGGGTGTTGTGCCCTGCCCCCAGGGCCGCCGCCATACCGCAGATGATCGCATAGATATTCTTAAGGGCGCCACCCAGCTCAACACCGTAGCGATCGGTGTTGGCGTAAACGCGAAACGTCTCCGAGCGGAGGCTTTTTTGCACGGCAGCCGTCACTTCGGGGTGTTCGCTCGCAATCACAGTACCCGTATGTTGGCGCGCCACAATCTCTTTGGCAAAGTTGGGCCCGCTCAACACTCCGTAGCGGTGGGCTGGCAATTCCTGCTCCAGGATCTGGCTCATCAACGTAAAACCCTGCGGCTCGATTCCTTTGGCGGCACTGATCACCATCGCGTCGGGGCGCAATAGGGGCCGTATCTCCTGGGCCACAGCACGAAAGCCGTGACTGGGAACGGAGAGAAACACCACTTGGCTGTTTTTGAGCGCCCGGGCCAGATCCGCCGTGACCGTTAGCTCATCCACCAGCCGGTAGCCGGGCAGATAGCGGGCATTCTCCCGTTCGCGCTGGCAAATGTCGGCGTTGACCGGATCGCGCATCCAAAGATAAGTAGGCTGGCCGTTGGCAGCAAGAATGTTGGCAATGGCAGTACCAAAACTGCCTCCACCGAGCACTGCCCAGGTCGGAGCTTGAGTCATAAGTGTGTATATCCACCTTTTTGATGGGTGTGTCGTCAAGAATAATGGTTGCTTCAGCGATTAAAGTTGCCGGGTTAACAGTGTAGCGCTAAGTACGTGCCGTGGTAATCGCAGAGGTTTGAACTGTCACTTTTTTTCCCATTAGAATTCCCGTGACGCTTGTCCACATTTTCTGTGGATAAGTTAGTGGATACATTTTGGGAAACCGGTCGTAAGCCGCATCAATCCTGCCCACACCACAAATTGTCCAAAAATTAACCTCATTTAATTTTTTTATATTTTTCAATAAGTTACAGCCCTGCCCTTAACCCAAAAGTGCTTTTCTCCACTGACGTCCAAACTTGCACTCTCTAATCACAGGAGGTGTGCATAAACAAGTTAGCGTTTCTTAACCGCAAACCTCCCGTAGCCTCAAAAGTTTTATTTTGCAAGATAAAGATGACAGGGTTTGGCATCCATTTCTGATCGCTATTTCGTCGGCACCAAGACAAACCGACGCCTTCGTTCGCACTCCCCTGTGCGTTTCCGGTGCCCATTGTTTTACTCTTTCTGTACCGCGCCGTAACCGCCGTCCAGATATATTAATGGGTCCAGCGCCAGAGTCCCCATCTCCACATTATAAATTCGGCCTATGACAATATGGTGTGTGCCATAGCTGACCACCTTATCTGAGGTGCAAAAGAATACCGCTTGGGCATCGCCCAAGTACGGGGTGCTGTCCTCGTGCTGGCGCCAGTCACCGATAGAAAACCGATCGGCGACGCCCTTCATTCCCGCGCAGGCATTGGATATCTCTTTTTGATCGCGCCCAAGGATGTTAATGGCAAAATGGCTGCCCAACGTGGACACGTGTCCTTGTAACGCCACCTGTTTGTTGACACACACCAAAAGAGATGGCGGCATATCGGATACGGAGGTGACCGAAGAGACGGTCATTGCGAAACGGTCTCCGTGCTCGTCTCGAGCCGACAAGACGGAAACTCCGGAAGCCAGGCGGCGCATACCCATTTTCATTGCCGCGCCCAACTCATGATCTTGCATTTAATTGCCTCCGCGTACATAAACGAAAAGAACCTGCTATTCTGACGACGCCCGTCAGTGGAAACAAGGGCCACCTCAGAAACAGGCGCTTTCACACCCTAAAGCACGCGCATTTGAGGCTTTATTCTTTTGACCGTTGACGGACGAGGAGGGCATGGGTATCATGCGCTCCTCGCAAAACATGGCGTATCATGTATTTGTCGGAGTGTAGCGCAGCCTGGTAGCGCGTCTGCTTTGGGAGCAGAATGTCGGGGGTTCGAATCCCTCCACTCCGACCACTTTTTTTACACGGGCCTGCGAGGGTCCAGCCACGCGCCCGTAGCTCAGCTGGATAGAGCATCCGCCTTCTAAGCGGATGGTCGCAGGTTCGAATCCTGCCGGGCGCGCCACTACTGCCGGACGCGCCGTTAAACGGCTACGCCGTGCAAGTACGGCCCAGGACTCACATGAAGTGCCTGGAATGGAGGGGCCCCTGATGCCCATCCAGTTTGTCACACCGCAATGGTGGCTGTAGCTCAGTTGGTAGAGCCCTGGATTGTGATTCCAGTGGTCGCGGGTTC
>DAHVRW010000004.1 GCA_027322215.1 Marinimicrobium sp. | reverse complement strand
ATCGCCGGGGATGCTGGCGACGTTACCGCCGTGGAAATCGGACCAGTCCTTCCACTCATACTGATCGCGCAGCTCATCCTGCGGTCCCTCTTCGGTCAGCCACATGGCGCCGTTATCTGCCCACTCGGCCCCAATATGACCCCAATTCCAAGAGGTGTTGCGCACGATTTGCTGACGATCGGCGTAGCGTACACCCGCCTTCACCTGAGTGAAGAACGGCGTGTCATCTAAATGATGAGTCGCGTCAAAACGGTAGGCACGCAGCTCACCTTCAGAGCGCTCGTAGTGGTCCATAGCCGAACGCCACCAGTAGTTATCCGGGTTCTGGAAGTACCAGTCCGCACCTACCATCTCCGGATTCCAAGGCGCAGCTTCGGGAACATAGCTGTCATCGAGCTCACCGCGACGACCGTCCCAAGGCTCGATAATGGTCAGCCACGGCTTGCTGCCACCGGTTTCAAAATATTGCTGAGCGAAAATACCCAAGGCCACCTGCATGTCGTCATTGCTGGTGGTGGCGTCAACAAACTGGATATCGGCTTCAAAGTCCCAGCGGTCGTTCGGGCTCCACTGAAGGTTGAAGCTCAAATCGTCGGTAACACTGCGCGCATCGTTATAACGGGTATCCGCCTGAAACTTCTGCCCGTAATACTCGCTATCCGGCGCTGCTCGGTCGCCCACACCACGCCATCCCCCGCCGTCAGTAATATAACCGGCTTGGAACACGCCCTGATCATTCCAGGCAAAATTGGGATAATCCGGGTGGGGTGCGGCGCGACGGTTTTCAGTGATTGAGCCGTCCTCCTCTTCGTCACCGTAACCGCCCTGGTATTTAAAAGCGTTTTCGGTCCAGGTCAGGCGTGCGTCGGAGCGCAGGAACTGAGCCGTCACTTCCATAGTGCCATCGGGGCTGGCCCACTGACCTGCAGCGGCAAAGCCCTGGCGTAGCCGGTCATCTTCTTTGGTGAAGAAGTTGGAGCCGTTGGTCATCCAAACGCGGCCGTCCTCACGGATGCTGGTCCCCTCTGGGGCGTTCAACAAGTCGGCATCATAAAGAACGAAAGCATCGGTTTGAATACCGTGGGATTCGGTATACAACTGAGAGTAAGAGGCGTTCAACAACAGGCCAAACTCACCGAAGTCAGTGGTCCAGCGATCGCTGAACAAACCGGACACTGTCGGCGATGACTTCTCAGCCATATCGCCATAAGAAATATCGCCGGTAAAGGCCACCATCCGACCGTCCTGGTCGAAAGGTTTGCGGGTGCGCAGGCTGACAGTACCGCCGATACCGCCTTCAATCATGTCGGCGGACTGGTTTTTGTACAGGTCCACACCAGCCATCAGCTCGGGGGGAACGTCTTGGAAGTTCAAGCCCCGGCCAGAGTTGGCGCTGAAAGAATCCCGGCCATTGAATTCACTGCGAGTCGCCTGCATACCGCGGATAACCGCGCCACTGCCCTCAACGCCGAAGTGGTCCGGGTCATCGGGTGCCTGGAAGCGCTCAATGGAGACGCCCGGCATACGCTGCATGGCCTCCAGTACGCTTCGGTCCGGCAGGGAACCAATATCTTCGGATGAAATAGCATCCACAAAGGTGCTGGCGTTGCGCTTGATGTCCTGGGCGTTTTCCAGGTTTTGACGCGTGCCGCTAACGACGATTTCCTCCAATGCAATATCGAACTCGTCGTCTTGTGTTGTTTGTGCTTGTACCAGTGAAGGCGCGCTCATTGCCATGACACACATGGCGAGCAACGATCTTTTAAACTTGACCTCTTGTTTTGTGCTGTCGCGATAAGCCATTGCGCTTTACCCCGTTTTTATTATGTAAATTATAGATCCAGCCCCTCCCGCTCGAGCGTGGAACGGTGACCGAAGGGTGAAACTGGATTCGTTTGGACCGCTCGTACACCCCCACGCCAGTCAACACGCCGATGGGAGCGTAATAGTCAAAACAGACCAATGCACGGGATACTGCACTAAACTCCACAATCAGTCAAACTTTACAAGCCCATAAATGTGGCGCGAGAAGCATTATTGTCCTCTGCGGCTATTGCCCCTTTAAATCCGGCCTTGTCGCCCGGCCCATCGCTTGCTCCCCAGGCGCTGCGCCGGCCTTGGCTCTCGACCCCGAAGGGGGCTAACTGTATAATCGCGCCAGCTTTAAGCCCGTGCCCTCGGGGGTTCGGACCGTCCGCGAGTCCCTCACTTCGCTTACAGGGCTTTTAAAGCAATCTCTTCTAAATCTTTGTCCGATGGATATGCCTGTGCCAAGAACCACACCCGATCGTCAAAAACTGCCCCACCGGGAAGCCGCTCCGCTGCCTGAGCCAACTGAATTTCTGGCTGGACTTTCCATCGACAACGTGATTTTCGGGCTGGATCATGGGCAGCTGGACATCATGTTGGTGAAACATGACGTCGGCCCCGGCAAAGGTGGCTGGGCACTCCCTGGGGGCTATATCGGCCGTGACGAAAACCTGCGCGATGCTGCCGCTCGTCTACTGCTGAACCTGACCGGCGTGCGCGATCTGTATCTGGAGCAACTCAAAGCTTTCGGGCGAATCGACCGTTTCCCAGAGGAGCGAGTGGTCACGATCGCCTACTATGCCTTGGTGAGCGCCGAGGACTACCCATTGGTGGCGGGCACAGAGGCCGCTGAGGCCAAGTGGTTCAACGTCAAGGAGCTGCCACCGTTGCTCTACGACCATTCAAGCATCGTCGACTACGGCATACAGTTTCTACGCCACCAAGTGCGCCACAAGCCTATCGGATTCAACCTTTTGCCCGAAAAATTCACCTTGCTGCAACTGCAAGAGCTCTACGAAGCCATTTTGGACGTCAAGCTGGACAAGCCCAACTTCCGGCGCAAAATGATGAAAATGAACCTGCTGGCCCGCTGTAACGAGAAACAAACCGGTGTACCTCACCGAGCGGCCAACCTCTATCGCTTTGACGCCAAAGCTTACGGGGAGCTCACCGAAAAAGGGTTTTCCTTCGAGTTCTAAGCAGCCCAAACATTCTTCCTTTTTAAAGCCACCGCCCTCTTGTAATCAGGCCCCTGCTTAGTTAGCCTTATTGTTTTGTTGACTAGAAGCATGGGCGCCTGAAAGTCGGCGGTTCAACCTCATTATGCTCCCGGCTTTACATAAGGAGTACACATGCACCCAGGCACTTCCTGGCCATTGACGGTTCGACGGCCTACCGTGCGGTGCTCGACCCCTTCCTACTCAACCCTACTCAACGGACAAGCCCGCACCTCTTTGCGGCGGGCTGCGGCACACGTGCTAAAAGCCGTTGAACCCGTGGCGGGAAATAAAATAAGAGACCCTCTAACTATGAAATCGTGGATCCAACCGGGAAAGCGCGCCTGCATTTTGCTAATTCTTTGGGCCAGCGCGATCAGCGCCCAAGCCATTGATAAGCCCAGCTACGTAGAACATGCGCCCCAAAGTGGAAGCCTGAGCGTGGTGGGTTCTGAGTACCTGTCCAATATCTATGTGGACGCCCAAGACGACGACGCCGTGCAGCACGCGGCGCGCGCCTTGCGCTCGGATATCCAACGAGTCACGGGCAAACAGCCACAAATCGTGCGCAGCGCCGACGGTCTGGGCAAGCACAGTATCATTATGGGCACCCTCGGCCAAAGCGAGCTGATCGATCGATTGGTAGCCGATGGTGCGTTCGACCCAAGCGATATTGTGGGCGCTTGGGACGGCTTTCATATGGAAGTGATCGACAACCCCCTGCCCGACATGGAGCGCGCCCTCGTAATTGCTGGCAGCAACCGGCGCGGTGCCGCCTACGGAGCCTACGACCTGGCTGAGCAAATCGGCGTCTCCCCCTGGCACTGGTGGGCGGACGTCCCGGTCAAGACCAGCGACCAGCTGTACATTAAAAGAGGGACGCGCATTCAGGAGGTGCCTACCGTTCAGTACCGCGGCATCTTCCTAAACAACGAATGGCCAGCCCTCACCACGTGGGTACACGCGAAGAAAGACGGTTATCACCACGAATTTTACGTGCACGTGTTTGACCTGATTATGCGTCTGAAAGGCAACTTTTTGTGGCCCACCATGTGGAACAACGCCTTTGCGGACGAAGATGAGCTGAACATGATTCTGGCGCACGAATACGGCGTGGTGGTGAGCACCTCGCACCACGAACCCATGATGCGTTGGGACAAAGAATGGAACTGGTACGGCGAGGGCGCCTGGGAGTACTCCACCAACGGGGAAAATCTGCGGGAATTTTGGCGCGAGGGGCCTAAACGCCACAAAAACTACGACAGCATCTATACCTTGGGCATGCGCGGACAGGAAGATACTGCCATGGCCGAGGGACAAAACGTCGAATTGCTGGAGCGCATCGTCAACGATCAGCGCAAAATTTTAGCGGAAGTATTCGATGATCGACCGCTGGACGAAGTCCCCCAGGTGTGGGCGTTATATAAAGAGGTGCAGGACTTTTACGAAGCCGGAATGCGCGTACCCGATGATGTCATCCTGCTGTGGGCCAATGACAACTTTGGCAACCACCGCCGCCTGCCGACTCCAGAAGAGCGCGACCGCGCTGGTGGTGCCGGTGTTTACTACCACTTCGATTATGTGGGCGGCCCGCGCTCTTATCGCTGGATCAACACCATGCCGCTGAAAAAGATGTGGGAGCAGATGCACCTGGCCCACAAACACGAGGCCCACAAAATCTGGCTGGTGAACGTGGGTGATCTGAAGCCCATGGAATACCCGATCGATTTTTTCCTGCGCATGGCCTGGAACCCGGACTACTGGAATCTGGAAAACACCCAGCAATTCGGGCAACGCTGGGCAGCGCGTAACTTTGGCCCAGAGTATGCCCAGGAAATTTACGAGCTGATTACCGACTACACCCGGCACAACGGACGCCGCAAACCCGAGGCTCAGGATAAAAACACCTACAGCCTGCACAACTACCGCGAAGCGGAGCGTATCTACGCCGAAATGGAAGCACTCGTGGCGCGAGCCGAGGCACTGTACGAGCGCATTCCCGAAGCCTATCGCGACGCCTACGAGCAGTTGGTGCGCCATAAAGTGCGCGCCAGCGCCAACATCACCCAAATGTACGTGGACCAGGCTCGCAACCACCTCTACGCACAACAAGGTCGGCGTTACGCCAACGAGTATGGCCAAAAAGTGCAGGAGGCGTTCCAGCGGGACGCCGACCTGGAAGACCACTACCACCAACTCAACGACGGTAAGTGGGAACACATGATGTCCGAAACCCGCATCGGTTATAACCACTGGAACCGGCCCGTGGCGAACGTTCGCCCAGTGATTTACGACTACGAGCCCCACGGGGAAGCCGACATGGGCGTTGCCGTGGAAGGCATGGAGCGGGCCTGGCCAGTACCAGGCCCCTTGGCACTGCAAACCTTTACGCCGTTCGGTCAGAAAGAGCGCCGCATCACCGTGTACAACCGCGGCACAGCGCCGTTTGACTTCAGCGCCCAGGCCAGCGACCCGTGGATTCGGCTCAACGTCACCGAAGGCACCGTCGAACGCGATCAAGAGATACAAGTGAGTATTGACTGGGACAAGGCGCCCACCGGCGCAAATACGGGCTCCGTCTTTATTCAGGGCACCGGCTGGGGGGGCGCCAACGTCGCGGTACACATCGACAAACCAGAGCGCCGCTTACTGCGACGTGCTAAAGGTTTTGTGGAAGCCGATGGTTACGTGAGCATTGAGGCGGGCAATTTCGACCGCCAGAACCAAAAGGGCGGCTACCGGTTTGACGTCATTACCAACCACGGTCGAACGGAGTCTTCCATTAGCGCGTATCCCATTACCGATGACAGCACCACTGACTTGGCACAAGCTCCGTATGTGGAGTACGACGTGTACTTCTTCAGCACCGGCGAGTTCACGGTGTACAGTCACTTCGCTCCAAGTTTGAATTTTGTTCCCGGTCGGGGCATTCGATATGGTATCGGCTTCGAAGGTGAGACCGCTCAAACCATCGATTTCCTCGAAGATTTAAGCGATCAGGCGTGGGAGACGTCCGTATTGGACAATATCCGCACCGCTGCCAGCACTCATACCATTGATAAGCCGGGCCTGCACCGCCTTCGCTTTTACCGGGTAGATCCGGGTGCGACTTTGCAAAAAATCGTGATCGATACGGGCAATCTGAAACCGAGCTATCTGGGGCCACCGCAAAGTGAGCGCCATTAAACTAAAAAATCCTATCATGAGTATGAGCGCATGAAGATAACCGACGCCAAAGTGATTGTGACCTGCCCGGGCCGCAACTTCGTGACCGTGAAAATTGTCACCGAAGACGGTCTTTACGGTATCGGCGATGCCACCCTTAATGGCCGGGAGATGTCCGTTGTAGCCTACCTGGAAGATCACGTTCTGCCGGCACTGATCGGGCGGGACGCCCGTCGCATCGAAGACATCTGGCAGTTTTTTTACCGCGGCGCTTACTGGCGGCGCGGGCCTGTGGGCATGACCGCGCTTGCGGGCGTCGATGTAGCCCTATGGGATATCAAAGCCAAAGCCGCCAACATGCCTTTATACCAATTACTGGGCGGACGCAGCCGGGACCGAATCATGGCGTACACCCACGCCAACGGAAAAGATTTGGACTCCACCCTGGAGGCCGTGGCGCAAGCCAAAGCCCAGGGCTACAAAGCCATTCGTGTGCAGTGCGGCATTCCAGGTATCGCCAAAACCTATGGCGTGGCCAAGGACGATGCCAGCTATGAGCCTGCGGACTCAGCCTTGCCTTCGGAAGAGTCCTGGTCCACCCACAAATACCTGGACTTTATTCCCGAAGTATTTGCGCAGGTACGTCGTTCATTCGGCAACGACCTGCACCTGCTGCACGATGTGCACCATCGCCTCACCCCCATCGAGGCCGCGCGCCTAGGCAAAGCATTGGAGCCGTACCACTTATTTTGGATGGAAGACTGTGTTCCCGCGGAAAACCAGGAGGCATTCCGGCTGGTGCGCCAGCACACCACCACGCCTCTGGCCGTGGGCGAGGTCTTCAACAGCATTCACGACTGCCGCGAGCTGATTCAGAACCAATGGATTGATTACATCCGCATGACGTTAGTGCATGGCGGGGGCATCACCCATGTACGGCGTCTGGCTGACTTCGCCAGCCTATACGCCGTGCGCACCGGCTTTCACGGCGCCACTGACTTGTCGCCCGTTACCATGGGCGCGGCGCTGCACTTTGATTACTGGGTGCCCAACTTCGGCATTCAGGAACATATGGCGCACAGCGAACAAATGGAATCGGTTTTTAGTCGCGCTTACGAATTCGACGATGGCTATTTTACCCCCGGCGAAACACCCGGCCATGGCGTAGACATTGATGAAGCCCTGGCCGCTCAATACCCGTACCAACCCGCGAGTTTGCCAGTCAACCGCCTGGAAGATGGAACTCTATGGCATTGGTAATGGCAAATTAATTATTCACTTTTCAATTAACTATCACAGAGAGATTACAACGTGAGTACTAAAGAAACGACCCAGAGAAAATTCGCCAACAAACCGCTGGTGAGTCATGTTTATACCGCCGACCCCTCGGCCCACTATTTTGAGGGCCGGATTTATGTCTACCCGTCACGTGACGTTGAGGGCGGTGTGCCGTTTAACGACGATGGTTCTCACTTTTGCATGAAGGACTACCATGTATTTTCCATGGCCGAGCCCTTCGGCGAAGTGACTGACCACGGCATGGCGCTGACCGTTGAGGATGTGCCCTGGGCGGGCCGCCAAATGTGGGCCCCGGATTGTGCCCACAAAGACGGTAAGTACTATTTTTACTTCCCCGCGAAAGACAAACAAGACATCTTCCGCATCGGCGTTGCCGTGAGCGACTCCCCCGCTGGCCCCTTCACGGCCCAACCCGAGCCCATCAAAGGCACTGTGAGTATCGACCCGGCGGTCTATGAAGACGACGACGGCAGCTACTACCTGTACTACGGCGGCATCTGGGGCGGTCAGCTACAGCGTTGGGCAACAGGCGAATACGTGGAGGAAGATATCTACCCCGCGGATGACGAACCGGCGCTGTGCGGTAAAGTCGCCAAGCTCACCGATGACATGTTGGAGCTGGCGGAAGAGCCCCGAGACGTGGTGATCCTGGACGAGAACGGCGAGCCGCTGAAAGCCGGCGACAATTCCCGCCGCTATTTCGAAGCGCCCTGGGTGCACAAGTATAATGGTACTTACTACTTCTCCTACTCCACTGGCGACACGCACCTTATTGCCTACGCCACTGGCGACAACCCGTACGGGCCCTTCACCTACCGCGGTGTTATTCTGGAGCCAGTTCTGGGCTGGACTAACCACCACTCGGTTGTTGAAGTAGAAGGTAAGTGGTATTTGTTCTACCACGACTGTGAGCTGTCCGAGGGCGTAACGCATCTGCGCAACATGAAGATGACTGAACTGGTGCATAACGAAGACGGCACCATTCAAACTCTCAGCGCTTTTAAAGACTGATATCAAACGGGGGCGTAAAGCCCCCGATTTGTTAGGTCCATCGACGCCCTGAGACAACAACAATAATCTGGGGATGTTTATGTCGGACAAGCGCGAACAATTTTCCTCCAAATTCGGTTTTTTGCTCGCCGCCGTAGGCTCAGCGGTGGGACTTGGTAATTTTTGGGGCTTTCCTACCCAGGCCGCCAGCAACGGGGGCGGCGCCTTTGTACTGGCCTATTTGGTGCTGGCATTTCTGCTGGCTTACCCGGCGCTTATGGCGGAGCTGGTTATCGGCCGATACGCCCGAGCCAACGTGGTCACCGCACTGGAAGGCGTCGGCCAGACGGTGTTCAGCCGACGGCTGGGCAAAGCCGTCGGTATTTATGGGGTACTCACCGCCAGCCTTATCCTGAGTTTTTACGCCATCGTCTCCGGCTGGATGATTGCCCACTTCGGGCAGCCTTTAGCGCAAGTACTCAGCTTACACAGCGTCTCCCACTGGCTTGGCCAGGACGGCCTGCTACGCAACCTGCTCGTTGCTTTGATTTTTATGGGCCTGACCATCTGGATTGTCGCCCGAGGTGTCCAGGCGGGCATTGAAGCCTGGTCCACCCGTTTAATGCCACTGCTTTTGGCCATTCTGCTGGGCCTGATTATCTACGTGTTGCTGCAACCCGGTGCCATGGCAGGTTTGCATACCTATTTGGTGCCGGACTTCGACCAGCTAACCGATCCGGCGCTGTTGTTAAGTGCCATGGGGCAGGCGTTCTTTTCCCTGTCGCTGGGGGTCGGCACCTTGCTCATTTACGGCTCATACCTGAGTAAAAAGGAGAGCCTGCCCCGTCTGGGTGTCGCCGTCACCTTGCTGGATGTCGGCATCGCGTTCACAGCTGGGCTGCTCATCATCCCCGCCATGTACGTTGCCCAACATCACGGCGTAATGATTTACGGCGATGACGGTAGCCTCATCGCCGGTCCTCGGTTGATCTTCCAAGTATTGCCCAGTCTGTTTGGCTCGATGGGCGTGGCGGGTGTCGGCTTAAGTCTGGCCTTTTTTGCACTGATGACCATTGCCGCACTCACCTCATCCATCTCCATGCTCGAAGCGCCGGTATCAGTCATCATCGAGCGCACTCGTATGCAACGCAGCCGCGCCGCTCTGGTGGTAGGTACGGCCATTTTCGCGATCAGCGTGTTGATTGTTTCGAATATGAACCCACTGTTCGATTTCATTGTCTCGTTGACCACAAAATACAGTCAACCGATCCTGGGCCTGGCGCTCTGCGTTTATGCCGGCTGGGTCATGCACCGCAACCAAGTGCTGAAAGAGCTGCAAACCGGCCACCTAGGTGTCGAACACAGCCTGTTTTGGAAAGTGTGGCCCTTTTACGTGCGCTTTATTTGTCCGGCGCTGATACTGCTCACCGTAGGGCAAAGCTTGCGAGGGTAACCGCATCTGTACAGCTCCTGCAGTGTGGACAGCCATCTGCTATGATGCATAGCCGTATCTCTAAAACGCTTATGGGCGAACTCGCGGCAAGACGCGATCGACGCCATAAGCGCGACACGATGACCGACACCATGCAACAAACGCCTCCACAGTACTCGTCGCGACAACGTGCCATCGGCTCGCTGCTGGCGGTTGCGTTGGTGTTGCTGGTCTGCTGGGGGCAAATGCTGAACGCGACCGCGTGCCCTTTTCAGGCGAACGCGGTCGTAGAGCTTGGGGGCGAAACATCCGGCACGGACACTTCCGATTGCGAAATGTCCGGTCAACTGCTCAGCGGCCACGCCTACGGAGTAGACGCTGGAATACCCGCCAGCTTCGCTCTGCTCACCCTGCTCTTAGGGTTCGGCGGCCGTCCCGCATGGAGCCGGTCTCGCGACGCCCCTTTCACTCCCAAACGACGACAGCACCTCTACTTTTGCGTGTTCCGAGAATAGCGCCACGGTTTTACCCGAGCTCGACCGATAGTCGAATCACCTTGGTAAAATTGCGCATCGGAGCACCCCCATGTTATCCACATCTAGACTTTGGCGGCGCTGGCGTCGAGCCAGTGCGGCGGCGCTGTTAAGCGCCATCACGTTTCTTTTTCTGGCCGCGAGTGCTCAGGTTCTGGCCGCGAGTGCTCAGGGCCCACTTCCCGACACCGGCTGGCTGACTGTACCCGAGCACCCAGATGCATCCGTGCGTCTGTCCGTGACCGGCGAGCGCGCTGGCAACCGGGTAAACGCTTTGCTGGAAGTCAGTCTGGCCAAGGATTGGAAAACCTATTGGCGCTCGCCGGGTGAAGGCGGCATAGCGCCGGAGCTCGAGTGGCAGGAATCGAGCAACATTCAACGGGTCGAGTGGCACTGGCCCTTACCCAAGCGCTACAACCTGTTGGGGTTCAACACCTTAGGCTATGAGGGCGCGCTGGCCTTCCCTCTGGTACTACACCTGGACGATCCCGCCCAGCCCGCCGTCTTTAAGGGTGTATTTACCCTGCCCTCGTGTACCTATATCTGTGTCCTTACGGATTTCGACCTGACGCTGCCGCTGGAAAACCCTGGCACTATGCGCGCCGACCCAGAGCGCAGCCACCGTTTTCAGCAGGCCTACAGTCAGGTGCCGCGCGACACCGGCGCGTTGAGCCAAACAGCCGCTTATTGGCAGGCGGACAGGCAGCGCTTGCAGGTGCTGGCGACCGCGGCTCATGCTTGGCAAAACCCCGATGTGTTGCTGGACGATGTCGCCGGTGCGCTAGCCGAGGTACAGCTTGAGCCGCCCAGCATCGAGGTGCAGGGGGAGCAACTGCTGGCCACGTTTGAGCTCAGCTCGTGGCGCGAATTGCCAGATCTTACACAGCTCCCAATACAGATCACCATCTTCGACAATTCCCTGGCGGAAGAGGTGACGGTGACCGCGTCGGCCGGACCGGCTCCGGTCACGGCTCAGCCGGCCATGGGCCTGCTCCCCATGCTCGGTTTTGCGCTTTTGGGTGGGTTGATTCTAAACCTGATGCCCTGCGTACTGCCGGTGCTTGGGCTCAAGCTCCATAGCGTGCTGAACGCGGGCACTGAAAATCGGCGAATGATTCGCGGACAATTTTTAGCTTCAGCCGCGGGGATTCTCTTTTCCTTCTGGTTGCTCGCTGGATTTTTGTGGGCCTTGAAAGCAACTGGCCAAGCGGTGGGCTGGGGTATTCAATTCCACAACACCGCGTTCATTATCGTTATGGTGGCGGTAACCTGGCTGTTTGCCTTGAACCTTCTGGGCGTGTGGACGCTGCGCCTACCCGGAGCTATGAACCAATGGCTGGCCACCCGCGGCGACCACTCCCACCGCGGCCACTTCGTGCAAGGGATGTTTGCGACGCTGCTGGCAACGCCGTGTTCGGCGCCGTTTTTAGGCACCGCGGTCGCGTTTGCTCTAGGGGCCGACACACTACAACTGCTGGTAATTTTCACCGCTCTGGGCCTGGGTATGGCGCTGCCCTGGCTAACGGTGGCGGCCATGCCCCGATTGGCGACGTATCTGCCCAAGCCAGGGCGTTGGATGTCCATTATGCAGGTCGTGTTTGGGATCATGCTGCTACTGACCAGCGCCTGGCTGTTGAGTCTGTTGGTACGCTTATGGGGCGGATCGATAGTGGCGGTAACCGCCACCTTGTTGGTCAGCATCACCCTGGTCCTGATCGGCCGGCGTTACGGTGCCAAGGTACTGGCGGTAACCCTCTCCACCGGAATACCGGTGATTACCGCTGCCGTTTTACTCACCACGGTGGGCAGCGGTCGCTTTAGCCTTCCTGAGAGCCATCCATGGCAGCCATTCGAGCAAGCCGCTATTACTGAGCAGGTCAACGCCGGCCACGTCGTATTCGTCGATGTGACCGCCGATTGGTGCATTACCTGTAAAGCCAATGAAATGGGCGTGTTATTGCAGCAGCCCGTCTACGACGCGCTGCACGCCGAGGATATCGTGCTGCAGCGGGCCGACTGGACCACACCCAGCTCGACCATTACGGATTACTTGCAATCCCATGGTCGAGCTGGGGTGCCATTTAATGTGGTCTACGGCCCTGGAGCGCCCGAGGGCGTTCGCCTGCCGGTGCTGTTACGGGAACGAGAAGTTATGGCGGCACTTCAACGGGCACGGGGGCAGTGATGAAGATACGCCAACAGCGCTGGTTCAACGCTTTGCGTCAACTCTTGGTCTTCTTATTGGTGTTTGTTCTGATCAGTGCGCTAGTGGATCAGTGGCGCAGCCGCACAATACCGCATCAGGTTGTGTCAGCAGAGCCGATGACGCTACTGGATGGTACCCATGTGGATTTATTGGCCCTAAGCTATGAGCAACCGGTTCTGGTCTACTTCTGGGCTACCTGGTGTGGTGTCTGCCGCTTTGTGTCCCCGAGTGTGAGCCGGCTCGCCGGTGGCGATCACACCGTCGTATCCATCGCTATTGCCTCCGGCGAGAGCGAGCGGGTGCACGCGTATCAGCAAGCCAAAAACTATCGCTTCAATACCATTAACGACCCGCGCAACACCCTCGCTCAAGCCTGGGGCATCCGCGCCACCCCTACATTATTGATTCTCAAACACGGCGAAGTCGTCTCTAGCACCACGGGCATCACCACGCCTGTGGGCATGTGGTTGCGCCTGCAGTGGCACGCACTCTCGTTCAACGATTAAGGAAACCCAACTATGTTTATGCAACGTATTTTAATCGCATCGATCGGTTTGTTATTAACTCTGGGCGCGTACGCGCAACAGCCGACCCCTACCCAGCAAGAGCGAGTTCAGGAAATAATGGAATTGCTCCAGAGCAATCCAGAGGTAATCGACGGCCTGTACGACAGTTTACTGCTTTATGTGGCCGAGAAAGAAGCCGGCGGAAGCCTGGGAGCGTCCGAACAAGAATGGCTCATCGATAACCCAGCGCATCCGTGGTTGGGCGCGGAACAGCCGCAACTGACCATCGTCAACTTCACCGACTACAACTGCCCTTTCTGTAAACGGCTGGAATCCGTGTTAGAACAAATTCGCGCCGAATACCCACAGGTGCAGGTCGTCAATATTAATTTATCCCTGCGCCAACAACGGGCCCAGGGCTTGGACACAAACTCGGCTCTCTATGCGCTGCAAGTATGGCGCGCCGCGCCGCAGAAGTACCCTGAAGTGCACTCCCGTTTAATGGCGCACCGGGGCAATCACACGGGGCGCTCCCTTAACCGTATTGCCAAGGACACCGGCACAGCGGCGCTGCTCAAGGTGGACGACACGGCCAGCGAGGCCATCGAGCGCAACCAGCAAACCTTTCGCCGTTTGGGCTTTCGCGGCACACCAACGCTTCTCGTGGGCAACCAGGTCGTGCCCGGTTTTGTCCCCTATGAGCGTCTACAGCCCATTGTTGAGCAAGCGCTGAAAACGGTTCAAAACACAAGCGAATAGACTTTCATTCGGCGATTTTCTACTATCGGTTGAACACGCCGCGCCTGCGTACACATCGTTCGAGCAGTTCTTTAACCGTCAACGGAACAAAGGGCACAGTCGATGATTAACGTACAGATCTATCGGTATAACCCCGATCGAGACAAAGCACCGTACATGCAGGCGCTGGCACTTCCCGACGATTTTCGTAAGCGCATGGTGCTGGATGCACTGGAGTACCTGCGGGAAAATGACCCAACGCTGAGTTATCGGCGCTCCTGCGCCGAAGGCGTGTGCGGCTCCGACGGCATGAATATCAACGGCAAAAACTGGCTGGCGTGCATAAAGCCCATTGGCGAAGCGATTGGGCGCTCGAACCTTCTGGTTATTCGGCCGTTGCCGGGCATGCCGGTGATCCGCGATCTGGTGGTGGATCAAACGCTGTTTTTCAAACAGTACAAACGCGTCCAACCGTGGCTAGTCAACCGCGACCGGGCGCCCACCATTGAGTATTTGCAATCGCCCCAAGAGCGCGACAAACTCAACGGCTTGTACGATTGCATTCTATGTGGCTGCTGTACATCGCAATGCCCTTCTTGGTGGTGGAACCCGGAAAAATACTTGGGTCCAGCGGCGTTATTGCAATCGCTGCGCTTCATTCTGGACAGCCGCGATCAGGCCCGCGCCGAACGGCTCAACGCTCTGCAGGACCCTTTCAGTCTGTTTCGCTGCCGCAGTATCGGCAACTGTGCCTGGGTGTGCCCGAAAGGCCTTAACCCCATGGGCGCGATCGGTAAAATTCGCCGGGAGCTGCTGCGCGCCGCAACGTGAACCTGATGGGCGCCGGGTAAACTATCCATACCGCTCGTAGCGCTTAATACAATTCGCTCTTAGTTCTAAATAACAGGAACACCCATGACCGACCATATGCCTGATGATCTCACCGCCGCCGGTCGCGACCTTCGTGCTTACACCGATCAGCTGCGCCCCAAATACCCCATCGTTAAAAATAGCGCTGGCGATTGGGTGTTACTCCGCCACGCCGAGGTAGTGCAAGCGGCACAGAATCATGAGCATTTCTCCAGCAATGTGTCCCGTTATTTACAGATCCCCAACGGCCTGGACGGCGAAGAGCATACCCAATACCGGGCGATCATCGATCGCTACCTAAGCCGCGAAGCGCTAACACCCTATGTGACTACGTTTGAACAAATTGCCCGGCACCTGGTTGATGAGCTACCCAGAGGCGAGCCCGTGGACGCGGTGCATGATATCGGCGCGGTGTTCGCGGTACGGGCCCAATGCGCCTGGCTGGGCTGGCCCGCGCAACTGGAGCCCGAGCTTTTGGCATGGATGTCGGCCAATCATCGTGCGACACGCTCAGGAGAGCACGAGCAGATGGCCCAGGTGGCCGAGACATTTGATGCGATTATCCGCTCTGTCATTGCGCCGCGCCGAGCCGCTGGCGACCAAGCCCCGGACGATGTCACTACACAACTGTGTCGCGACCGCATCCATGATCGCTTACTCAGCGAGGCTGAGCTGGTATCAATTCTGCGCAACTGGACCGGCGGAGATCTGGGCTCCATCGCCCTGTGTGTGGGTGTAATCGTAGAGTACCTGGTGCGCCACCCGGACTACGCCCGGCGCTTACGCATCGCCTCAGATGCTGAGGTGGAGGCGGCCATCGACGAAATTCTTCGCCTGGATAATCCATTTATATCCAACCGACGGATCACAACTTGCCCAGTCAACATCGGCGGCCAGAACATTCCCAGCGGCGCCACAGTGAAACTGAACTGGACCTCCGCCAACCGCGACGAGAACGTCTTTAACCACAACACGTTTGATCCGGTGGCACACGCTAAAAACAATCTCGTTTATGGTATCGGCAAGCACGTATGCCCCGGCCGACTGTTAGCCACCTGGCAATTGCGCATTGCGACCCGAGCACTGCTTGCGGGCGCGTCCTCCTTGTCATTTGCCGAAAGCCAAAGCCTTGAGCGCGAGACGGCACCCGTGGGCGGGTTTCACAAAGTTCGGGTTATTCTTTCATAGCGCTATCAAAGCGTTAAATCGTCGCGGCGCCGGCGTAACGCGTTCACAACAAACCAATCGCCGGCGGCGCTGTATAGGAGATTCCTATTCGGCATCGTGGGTTATGAACGGGCAATAAGCGATTATATGATCAATAGACTGCCAAAATGGGTTGAAGCCGGAGGTTTTTTACTGGCGCTGAATGCGGGCTTTATTAACGCTGTGGGTGTGCTCGGATTAGCGCACCAGGTCGTATCTCATCTGACGGGCGTATCCACATTCTTATCAGTAGAGATCGTCAGCGCCAATACCCAGGATATCATCCATCTGATACTGGTCATTATCAGTTTCATGGTTGGCGCCGCCTATAGCGGGCTGGTCATTGGCAATACCGCGCTCAAGCTCGGTCGCAGTTACAGCGTGGCGCTGCTGAGCGAATCGGTACTGCTGCTGGTATCGCTGCTCCTGCTATCCAATGGGATGATGGCTGGCCACTTTTTTGCGGCCGCTGCTTGTGGCCTGCAAAATGCCATGACCACCACCTACAGCGGCGCAGTGGTGAGAACGACGCACGTCACCGGCCTATTTACCGACCTTGGAGTGGCGCTGGGGCTCAGGTTTCGCGGCCAGAAAATCGACGTCCGAAAATTTATCCTGTACATCACCCTCATCGCCGGCTTTCTCATCGGCGGTATCGTGGGTGCGCTGCTTTTTAACCGGTATCACTTCTCCGCCATGCTGGTGCCGTGTGTTTTGACCGCGCTGGTGGCGGTGAGCTATTGGCTTTTCCTGCAGTATCGGGACCTGCGCCCACGCGCCCCGTGATAAAAATGGAACCCACACGCGGTTTGATTTCCGTCGTTCATTCCGACAGAATCGGGCGCTATCCATTAGCGACACTGGCGGGGCCATGAGAATCACCGCACACCTTTGTTTCGGACTTCTTCTTAGTTTCCTCTCAGCGACTCCGGGCGCTTGGGCCTCGGGGGCCAATGGGGGAACAGGCGGAGGTTCAGAGCGCCCCCCAGAACAGATGAGCGCCGAAAAGATCATGGCCCTGGTCCAGCAGTACTGTGGCGCCTGCCACGCTGTGCCCTCGCCCTCTCTCCTGCCTAAGCACAGCTGGCCCCATGTCATTGACGCCATGGTCGAGCTGGCGCGCCGCCAAACCGGCAGTGAGTTCATACCGGCTGAGCATGCCCATCACATCAAGGCCCTGTATTACGGTAGCAGCCCGACGGAACTGCCCCGGCTCCCTTACATAGATCAACCCCACCCCCAAGTCAGTTTTGAGGCGAGCGCGATCGGGGCCCATTCAGAGCTGCCACAAATTGCCCACATACAACCGGTCAATTTGGGTTCAGGCGAGCTTAACTTTTTGGTCAGCGACGGCGAGACCGGTAAGGTGATACTGCTTGAGGCCCATAGAAAAGGCGATGGCGGCGCAGTGCAATGGCAAGAAACGACGCTGGCCGAGCTCACCTTTCCGGTATCCACCCAAGCGGTTGATTTCAACGGCGACGGGCGGATGGATATTTTGGTGGCGGATCTGGGCATTCTGCCGCCCATGGAGGCGCTGGCGGGAAAGGTGTTTGTGCTCATCCAAGAGGAGAGCGGCGATTTTACTCCACATCTGATCATCGACGGGCTGGGTCGGGTTAGCGATGTTCGCGCGGTGGACCTCAACAACAACGGGCGTCTGGACCTGGCCGTTGCGGTATTCGGGGGCGGTCAGGTAGGCGAGCTGTTTTGGTTGGAAAACCTCGATGAAGGTCGGTTCAAAAAGCATTCCTTACTTCAATTGAGTGGCGCACTGACTCTTCTACCCGTGGACCTCACCAACGACGGAAAAATGGACTTGGTCACACTCATTGCTCAAGAGCGAGAGGAAGTGGTCGCGTTCGTCAATCAAGGTGACAATGGGTTTAAGCAAGTTACCATCGCCAACGCTGGCAACCCTATGTTTGGCATGACCAGTTTGCAGGTGGTGGACCTGAATCAGGATGGCCGCCCGGACCTTATCTTCACCAATGGCGACGCGTTTGATACGCAAAGTGAACCCAAGCCGTATCACGGTGTGCAGTGGCTGGAGAACTTGGGCGAGCTGCAGTTTGCCTACCACGACATCGGCCGTTTTTACGGTGCCGCCAACCTGGCTGTGGGCGATTTAACGGGCGACGGGCATCTGGATGTGGTGGTCAGCTCATGGGCCAATCACTGGGATGACCCTAAACGCCAATCGTTGATCTGGTTCGAGAACGACGGTAAACAAAACTTCCGCCCCCGCCCCATCAGCGGTAATATCAACGGCCTGGTGCCCATTGAGCTGGTGGATGTTACCGGCAACGGCCGGCTGGACATTATTACCGGCGCCCTGCGGATGGACATACTCAACCCCTTGCTGGCCGCAGGCCAGGCGCCGGAACAACCGAGTGTCTATCCGCGGCTGATGCTGTTCACGCAATCGGATCACGTTCAATTGGATTGAGAAGGAAATTCATTATGAATCGACGCCATGCACTTTGGCTGAGGCTTTTGTTGGTATTCTTACCCTTTACCGCGGTTTCTGGCCATGCGGATACCCAAGTTTTACCTGCTCAGGCATTTGATCTGCTGCTTTCTTTCGAGGGCGACTGGATCGACGTGGACGGCAGCTTGGGTATGCAGGATGAAGTAGCGGTAAGCTATCGCGCAACCGCCAATCGGTCGACAGTCATTGAATCCATTTTTGTGGATCAACCCTATGAGATGGTGACGGTATTTCACCGCGATCAAGACCAAATCGCCCTCACCCACTACTGCTCCCTTGGCAATCAACCGCGTATGCACTCGGTGGCCTTTGAGCCCAACCAGGTGGAGTTCTCCTTCTCCGGCGGTTCAGGATTCGACCCGGAAAAAGATCGCTACATGCACTCGCGCATTATGGGGGCCGCCTCTGCCGATGAACTGTATGGGGAGTGGCAGGAATACGTTAACGGCGCCGCCACTGAGGAAATGCGTACTCGTTACCGGCTGCGACGGGCGAAATGATGTTTAGCTTGTAAGTCATCCGTTGGGGCTCAAGGCCGGCTCAGACATCGGCTCGTCGTAAACGAATAGGACGGTGGCCAAAGGCGGCACCGTGAGCTCCACCGAGAATGCCTGCCCGTGATGCGGCTCGTATTGCGCTTGCACCCCGCCATTGTTCCCCAGGTTGGAACCCCCGTAACATTCGGCGTCACTATTAAGAGCCTCTCGCCAATGACCAACCCGGGGCACGCCGACGCGATAGTTGTGGCGCGGCACGGGCGTAAAATTACTGACCACCAGTACCGGCGGCATGCTCTCCTCCACGCCGTTTCGGCAAAAGGCGAACACGCTGTTGTTGCGATCATCACCCACCAGCCAGTTAAAACCGGCGCTGTCACAATCACCGCTATGAAGGGCTGGCTGCTCCCGATAGAGCCTGTTCAAATCTCCCAGCCATCGTTGTACGCCCAGGTGGAATGGATCACTTAGCGCCTCCCATGCTACTTGCTCGTTTTCATTCCATTCTTGAAGTTGACCAATCTCGCCGCCCATAAACAGCAATTTTTTTCCCGGGTGTCCCCACATAAAGCCGTAGTAACTGCGCAGGTTCGCAAACTGTTGCCAGCGATCACCGGGCATTTTTCCGAGCATGGACCCTTTGCCATGCACTACTTCATCATGGGAAAGCGGCAAAACAAAATGTTCAGAAAAAGCGTACAGCAAACCGAAGGTCATTTGCCCGTGATGGTGGGAGCGATAAATCGGATCCTGGCTTATGTATTTGAGCGTGTCGTGCATCCAGCCCATATTCCACTTAAACGAAAAACCCAAACCGCCTTCCTCAATGTCATGGGTGACCCCTGGCCAGGCTGTGGACTCCTCAGCGATCATCACCGCGCCGGGCACCCGCTCAGCGACGATGCAGTTGAGGTGACGTAAAAACTCGATACTTTCCAAATTCTCCCGGCCACCGTAAATATTCGGCACCCATTCCCCCGGCTCACGGGAATAGTCCCGGTACAACATGGACGCCACCGCATCCACCCGCAAACCATCAATGTGATAGGTTTCCAGCCAGTGCAAGGCATTGGCCAGTAAAAAACCGCGCACCTCATTGCGCCCCAAGTTATAAATGAACGTATTCCAATCCTGATGAAAGCCTTCCCGCAGGTCTTCGTGCTCGTACAGGGCGGTACCATCAAAGCGCGCCAAACCGTGGACGTCAGCCGGAAAGTGCGCGGGCACCCAGTCGGTAATGACGCCAATGCCCGCTTGGTGGCAACGATCCACAAAGCGCGCAAACTGACGGGGTGTGCCACATTCGGCGATCGGAGCAAACATGCCGATGGGTTGGTAGCCCCAGGATCCCGAGTAGGGATGGGCGGTGATCGGCAGCAGCTCGATGTGTGTAAAATTCATCTCCTGCACGTAGGGTATAAGCTCATCGGCCAGCTCATCCCAATTGAAAGGTCGATGATAGTCGTCGTCGCGACGACGCCAGGACATGGCGTGCACTTCGTAGATACTGATGGGCGCATGATGGGAGTGTCGCTCGTGCCGGGTGTGCATCCAATGCTCATCGTGCCATTCGAAAGGTTCCGGCTCAGGCACAATGGATGCGTTACCGGGCGCGGCCTCAGCCTGCCAACCCACCGGGTCGGATTTAAGCGGCAGCAGGCCGTTGGGGCCTAAAATCTCGTATTTGTAATACGCCCCCGCCTCGACTTGGGGAATAAAAATCTCCCAGATGCCCGAAAGCCCGCGAAGGCGCATAGGGTGGCGGCGGCCGTCCCACAAGTTAAAATCTCCCACCACCGACACCCGTTGGGCGTTCGGTGCCCACACCGCAAAGCGTGTGCCAAGCACCTGGTCAATGGTCATTACATGGGCGCCCAGGGTGCGATTGACCTGGTAATGGCGACCTTCGCCAATTAGGTGTAAATCCATATCCCCGAGCAGCAGGCCAAACGCATAGGGATCTTCAGTTTCTTGCAGCGCCTCCCCCCAATCAATACGCAGTCTGTACTCTTGGGTATCAGGTAAAACCCCCACAAACACGTTGGGAGATGCCTCGCTGGGATACAACTCGGTGATGACTTCGCCGCTGTCGACAGTCACCGCGTACACCCGCTGGGCGTTGGGCTGGTAGGTGCGAATTTCAATCGTTTGATCGGCCCGGTGCGGGCCCAGCAGACTGAATGGATCGCTGAGGGTACCCGAGTCCAGCGCTCTTGCGGCCCATTGAGGAAAATGTGAGCCTGATTCACGCCCCGCTTCCATCATAACGCTCCCGTTTTCCATTCACGTGCTATGTCACGTCACGCAGTTGAGGAAGACCATTCCGCCCGCTCGCCTGTTCAACGCCAGCTTTCCCGGGCCCCGTGGCATGACCCGATCAATGCAGTTTCGATGAGTCAATGGGTATGCCCTGGCTCTGGACGATATCCAACAACCCATGCAGCGGTATATGAATCCAGTCGGTCCGGTTGGTGGCCTCGTAGACCACTTCGTACGCGGCCTTTTCCAGGCAGAACAAGTCCATCAGAGCCTGACGGCCAGACGCGTTGTGCCAGTTGTGCGGTATTTCGTGGGCGGCTTCCTGATAGGCACCGCTGAAAGCCTTTGTGGTGCTCTCATGGAAGCGCTCAAGAAATGCTTGGTGTTGCTCGAACGCCCGGTCGTTATCCACCACACTGGTATGCTCCGCGGCTGTGGCCGCCACGTACTGCAACGAACGCAGCACACCGGCGACATCCCGAAACGGACTCGATTTGCCCCCCCGCTCGTGCAACGGACGTGCGGGTTCGCCTTCAAAATCAATAAAATACGCATCGTCCTGAGCCACCAGAATTTGGCCCAGATGCAAATCGCCATGGATACGAAAGATCAACGAGCCCTTACCCATGTCCGCCAGTTGCCGAACCAGTTGAAACACCCCATCGCGATGTTGTAACAGCGCTTCCAAGCGACGCTGATCCTTGGGCAATAACGCCGCGCGATCCAGCCTTTGTAAATACCCTAACGCCTGATCCAGCTGTTGGTGCACTTCCGTTATCCATTGATTACAGATGGAATCGTCCGCCTCTTCCGGCGCAAAATCCGGGCGTTCGTTGGCCTGGGCCAGCACTTGATGCATCTGCCCCAAACGCTTGCCGATGGCGCTGGAGAAACGCTCCAGTTCGGCCAGCATGTCACTCTCTTGGGTGCTGATGTCCGCGTCTATATCCGCTTCGGACAACTCGGGCGATGCCAGGGACGCGCGATCTTCGTTGAGCCTGTCCAAGTGCTCCAACATCCACTCCCAACCATTACCTTGGTTGGGTATATAGCCCTGCAGAACCGCCAGCGCTGTCACACCACCCTGGGCATCAACCCGGCAAACGTGGCCGAGCATGGGTGCGGTATTGGAAAAGCCGCCGTCGGTAAGAACGTTGCCCATTTCCACTTCCGGGTGGGGGCCGGGGAACAGACGTCGATACAGTTTCAGCACCGCTGTCTCGCCAATAATGACCGAGCTGTTGGATTGCTCCACCGATAGACTGCGGACTTCTAAATCGGGCTTATCCAGGGTTAACTTTCGTAGCTCGTTCGTAGGCTTGAAGATGACATCCGCATGGTCGCTCGGCAGCGAGCTTACCTGAGACAGCGCTTGACCTTCGGGCGCGTCTAAGCCCGCATAGAGCAACGCAATGATGCTTCTGGTCAAATCATCCGAGGCCACCGCATCTGTCAGCACCCCCACCCTATCCCGTCGTCTCACTCGGGCCAGGGTTAACTGATGGACCAGCGCCGAGACTCGCTCCTCCTCAAAGAGAATCACCAGCGGGATCTGATACCAGTGAGTCTCCCCGCCCATCTGGACTTCAAGCTCCGTCAATACCGCACCCTCAGCGTCCGTGTGCGCGGAGTCTACCGGTGGCAGTAAAGCGCTCTGGTGCAACAGGCGCACTTGATCAATGTTTTTTCCCTTGGCGCCAAACCAGCGCCGCTTGGCCAAATACGCTGGGAGTATGTCCTGCTCAAGCTGAGTTTGCAGCGGCGGCTGCAATGCCTCGAGTACTCCGGTGCGAAGTACGAGCGTGACGAAATCTGGCATGGGTTCGGGTGGCGGGGTGTACCATTCTGGGTATTTCGTTTCGTGGGCAAGCAGGAACCAGTAAAACCCGTACGGTGGCAAAGTCAGAAGGTAATTTAGCTCGCCAATGGGCGGGAAGGTGCTGCCGCCAGTCATCTCCAATGGAACCAGACCGTTGTAAGCCGACAGCTCCAGCTCCACCGCTTGAGCACTGCGTGCCATATTCGCCAGACACAGTATGGTTTCGGTCTCACCGGTATCCGGGTAGGTATATTCCCGAATGTACGTCAGTATGCGTCGATTGGCGGGGTAGAGCATTTTAAAACTGCCGCGCCCGAAGGCCAGATGCTGTTTTCGCACATCGAGCATCAATCGCATCCAGTTAAGCACCGAGTGTGTATCCCGCGCCTGGGCCTCCACATTAATGGCACTGTAACCGTAAAGCGGATCCATAATGGCGGGCAGTACTAAACGCGACGGGTCGGCTCGGGAAAAGCCACCGTTACGGTCCGGGGACCACTGCATAGGCGTACGCACACCATCGCGATCCCCCAGGTAAATATTGTCTCCCATGCACAGCTCATCGCCATAGTAAATCACCGGGGTGCCCGGCATCGAAAACAGCAGTGAGTTGAGCAGTTCGATGCGACGCCGGTCTCGCTGCACCAGCGGTGCCAGGCGGCGGCGAATTCCGAGGTTTAATCGCGCTCGACCTTCGGATGCGTATTGATCCCACAGGTAATCTCGCTCCCGGTCGGTGACCATTTCCAGCGTCAGCTCATCGTGATTGCGCAAGAAGATGGCCCACTGGCAGGTCTCGGGAATCACCGGTGTCTGTCGGAGGATATCGGTGATCGGAAAACGATCCTCCTGCGCCAGCGCCATATACATACGCGGCATCAGCGGAAAGTGAAACGCCATGTGGCACTCATCACCGTCGCCAAAATATTCTTGCGTGTCCTCCGGCCATTGGTTGGCTTCGGCTAACAGTAACCGGCCCGGAAACTTTTCATCCACTTCGGCACGGATGCGCTTTAGCACCTCGTGGGTTTCCGGCAGATTCTCGTTGTTGGTGCCCTCGCGCTCGACCAGGTACGGCACCGCGTCCAGGCGCAACCCATCGACGCCCATGGCCAGCCAATAGTTCATGACGTCGAGCATGGCTTTGAGCACTTCGGGGTTGTCGAAGTTAAGGTCTGGCTGATGGGAGTAAAACCGGTGCCAAAAATAGGCGTTGGCTTCGTTATCCCAGCTCCAGTTGGACTTTTCGGTATCGAGGAAAATAATGCGCGTGCCGGCGTACTTTTTGTCGTCGTCGGACCAGACATAAAACTCCCGTTCCGGTGAGCCAAGCGGGGCCTTGCGCGCGCGCTGAAACCACGGGTGCTGATCGGAGGTGTGGTTGATCACCAGCTCGGTAATGATACGCAGCCCGCGCTCACGAGCTTCGTCGATAAAACGCTGCACGTCTTCGATGGTGCCATAGTCCGGATGTACACCGTAATAATCGGCGATGTCATAGCCATCATCGCGCAGCGGGCTGGGATAAAACGGCAGCAACCAAATCGTATTCACACCCAGTGAAGCGATGTAATCCAGTTTACTGATAAGGCCTGGAAAGTCGCCAATGCCATCGTTGTTTGAATCGAAGAATGACTTTACGTGCAATTGATAAATAATCGCATCTTTGTACCACGTGGCCTCCGGTGTGATCGCCGCATGGGATCGCGTGTCCATACCTCTGGCCCTGCCTTCTTTTGATTGCTCCATATTCAACACCGGTTATGCCCTCCGAGGCTGAAGCCGCCAAATGGCAAAGGGTATTTCGTGAGGATTGAAATACCAGTGTTGGCGCTCGCCGCGCCATTGAAAATGTTGGTCGCGCATCAGTTCAGTTACGTCGAACAGGGCCGGGGCACCCAGATCAAACTGATCCACCGGCACTTCAAAGTACGCGTCCTGGCCGTGGTGGGGATCGAGGCTAATGGCAACCAGAACAAAGTTTTTACGATCGGGTGTGGCCTTGCTGAAGTACAGCACCTGATCATTTGAGGTGGGATAAAACTGTACATTCAGGTGCGTATGCAGAGCCGGGTTTTGTTTGCGTATGGCATTCAGTCGACTGATTTCTGCCACGATATTGCCCGGTGCGTTAAAATCTCGCGGACGGATCTCGTATTTTTCAGAGTTCAAATATTCCTCTCTACCAGGCAGCGGCTCGGATTCACACAGTTCAAAACCGCTGTACACACCCCAAAGGCCGGATAAAGTGGCCGCGGCCGCAGCGCGGATCAAAAACCCGGCCCGCCCCGAGGTTTGCAAGAATATGGGGTTAATATCTGGCGTGTTAACAAAAAAATTAGGCCGAAAATAATCTTTTACTTCGCTGGTGCTAAGTTCGTTGAGGTAATCCGTTAACTCTTGCCGGGAGTTACGCCAGATAAAATAGGTATAGCTTTGGGAAAAGCCGATTTTAGCCAAGGCGTACATCATGGCTGGACGGGTAAATGCTTCCGAGAGAAAGATGGTATCGGGATGACGCTCGCGCACATCGGCAATCAACCATTGCCAGAAAGGCAGCGGTTTAGTATGCGGATTGTCCACCCGGAAAATCTTTACCCCTTCAGAGATCCAGTAGAGGATGATATCGCGCCAAGCCAACCAGAGATCCGGCATCGCCTTGGGCGCATAAAATTCCACATTGACAATGTCCTGATATTTTTTAGGAGGATTTTCCGCGTAGCGAATGGAACCATCAGGCCGCCAGTTAAACCACTCAGGGTGCTCCTTTAACCAAGGGTGGTCCGGTGCGCATTGAATGGCAAAATCCAAAGCGAGCTCCAACCCATGCTCAGCGGCCGCCACCCGCAACCGACGAAAACTCTCCAGCCCGCCCAGCGCCGAGTACACCGTATCGTGCCCTCCTTCGGCACTGCCAATGGCATAAGGACTGCCAGGGTCACCGGGCTCAGCCGTCAAAGTATTGTTGCGGCCTTTGCGGTTGCGCTCACCAATGGGATGGATGGGCGGGAAGTACAGAACATCAAACCCCATCGCCTGAATTGCCGGCAGGCGCTTAATTACATCATCAAACGTGCCGTGACGATCGACCGAGTCGGTAATCGAGCGCGGGAAAAGCTCATACCATGCGCTGTAGCCGGCTGCGGTTCGCTCCACATCCACCAGCACGGAAGCAGAACATGTCAAAAACGGGCGCGGCTCCAGCACTTCCACCGCCTCGGCTAATGCCGGATCCAACAACCGCTGTGCTTGCTGTTCAATACTTTCATCGCGTTGCAACTGCTCAAGACAGTCACTGAGATACTGCAGCGCATGATTGTGGGCCATAACCCGGTGAGAGATCACGTTCGCGGTGGGAGACCGCCGTTTCGTATCCTGGGCATAGCTGTGTACCTCTTTGAGTAGGATCAGCCCCTCTTCCACCTCGAGGCCAACAGGAATATTCGCGTAGAACTTTTGCTGCAATTCATGGTGATAGCTCTGCCACCGGTCCAGCCAAGCTTCGATAACAAATTCATGGGGTCCGGTTTTGGCTGGGGTGAATTGTGCGGCCCAATGATCATTGCCTAACAACGATAACGGGCTGCTGTGCCAGCGGTCGGCTCCGCGCACCCGCCAGAGAACCTGAGCAGCGAGCCGGTTGTGCCCGTCGGTAAAAATTCGAGCATGCACCTTCAACGTCTGGCCCACCACCGCTTTAGCCGGGTAACGGCCACCGTCAACCCTTGGCGAGATTTGGTCAATCACCACCCGTGCTTGGTCCAACGCCATCTCAACCGGGTAAGCTTTGCCCGGCAGAGGATCAGCCCCCACGGCCTCAGATGGGAACACTGCGCCGTTGGTCGAGCTTTTTTTCCCGCTAATTAGTCCTAGCGTGTTTTCGCTTGGCTTGCGTGGGCGCCCTTCGGTATAACCTTCTGTCATCACGGTCCTCCTTTGGGTGCCGCTCGGCGGCGGGCTGGTCCCTTTCGTGCTGACACGGGCGCCAGCCTCCTGGCCCCGAGTTAGTGACGGCAATCGTTGCTACCGAATCAGCAGCGGAAACATCGATGTGCCAGTCAGCTATTGGAAATGCAAAATCCCTGCCGCCCAAACCGATGCCGTTATGACCGCCGTAAAGCCCCACTCCCGCCGATGGACCTTCTACAGCTCATCGCACCGTGTAAAACTCACCCCCGGATTTGAAAATTTTACTGGTATCGAACCTCATTCCATCCGTGCCCGTTCGTCAACCGTGTGAAGCGCCTCTTACCAATTACGAGCGGCCAGATGGCAGAAAAATCAACACAAGGGTCGATCCTTAGCGTGTCCGTACCGCTGTCTCGGCATCGTCTCCAAGCTCTAATTGCCACCAACTGGACAAAACGGCGCGGCGACAAGGCGCCTCAGCAAAAATAGTTGCCATTGAGCCACGAAAAAATGGCATGAGGCTCGTTAAAAATCGGCGCCTAACAACGCCACGTAGAATATGCTTTAAAAGCACAAATGACGTGCGAATATATTTATTTCGCAAAGTCTGCGGAAGCATCTGTGACGTACAGCGCAACCATTTTATGGCTCCACCCGCCGTCCCGGGTAGCGATTTAGATGCATCACCGAACCGCCCCTTTCTCAGGGAACGCCGAGCGCATTTTCAGCTCAATGAAAGGCGCCTGAAGTGTTGCACGATGACGAAACTTCAGGCAGGGTGGGATGCCTTTAAAAGTGATACAGTGACTCTTGCGCCACGCGCTGTCTTAGATATGGATTGACGCTTTCTGGTCACCCGACAAAGGAGTAAGGATGATGATGTCGTTAAGGGATACATTGAGGGGGCGTGTCTGTCAGTTTGGCCTATCGCCGGATTACTCACTGGGCCATTTCATTGATTGGGCCAACGAGCAACACCTAACACCGATGGACTTATTGAACGGCCTCGATGAGCTGCAGACCATTTTAGATCTGGAAGCCGAAGCGCTGCAGAAACACGGTAATGAAAATCGCCTTAAGCGGGTGGCATTGCAAAGAGACTGGTGCCTGTATTGTGAAAAGATTCGTACCCACCTGCGCCACTGCCAAGACCAAACTGAGACGACACACCGGCTCGCTGGAGGCCATTAAAAAATAGCTCAGCACACGCGCGTTGGCTAAGGCGCGCCGAGCACCTTGATTACTGCTTATACACCGGAGAACCACCATTTTTACTGTTCGAAAAGCCAGAGAAGCGGATATTGACGCAATCCTTTCGCTGATCCAGGCCAAAGCACGGCTAGACGCCCGCCCCCACGTATTACAGTCGAAACGTCTCGACATCCAACGGGCATTATTTTCCGCCAATCCAAAGGTTTATGCTTTGCTTGCGGAAACCGACGGTGTTGTTGTGGGCTTGGCAACCTATTGCGAGAGCTACTCCACGTTTATGAATCAACCCAGCATTTGGCTGGACGATGTCTACGTCTACCCAGAGCACCGCAATCAGGGTATGGGGAGGGCTTTGCTGGCGTGCCTTTGCTCAGTGGCGTTGGAGCTAGGCTGCACACAAATCGACAGTACAATCGCCAACGATCTGACCCACGAACGCAAGCTCACCAGAGCGATTGGTGCGAAAATCTTCCATGAGCGCCGCCTGATTCGTTTGGATCACTCGAGCATGAAGAATCTGGCAAAACAAGCAAAAGCGATCGGTTTCAGCAATGCCGGGCAATAACCAGAACAACAAAAGCGGATCGCCGCCCCAACCTGTGGGCCGGATGCGGTCCCCAGCCATATTCCCGCCGCGCTCGGAACAATGCCTTAGGCCTGGCTCCAAACTATGAAGAGGCGATTCCAAGCGTCATCAAACGGCAACTGATCCGACCTTCTCATGCCGGTACGTTAGGACTGTTTGTTCACTTTCCCCAAAAAATGCGGACCCCCATCACTTCCATTCGCCCGGCCGTTGACGGCACGCGGGCATCTCAACTACCGTCCGAGTTATGAGTTTACATCTCGCCTTCGGCACATTAGGAGGCGGGAAACGGCTAGGGACGGAGCCCGTGAGGGCAGTTTTATCTGAACCCATTTTCTGCTGGAGGTGACTCATGAAACCACTTTTTCTAGGGACGTTAATGGCCAGTTTGCTGGCGCTGCCAGCAGCGGTTAACGCGCAACAAGAACCACCCGCTGTGGCACAGGAACTATCCGGTTGGTACATCGGTGCAAAGACGGGTGTAAGCCGAACCTCCCTTGATGACGCAGACAGTAATGAAGCCTGGACCGTCGGCGCAGAGGTCGGCCATAACTGGGCCCTACGCTACGGTTGGATGGTCGGCGCTAACCTCTTTTACGACTACAACGCCTCAGCCGACCACACGCCGGATTTCATCGAAGATGCTCTCGACGGCGACGATCTACGAGTGGGCACCCATGCCTACGGGATCAGTGGCAAGCTCGGTTATGTCGCTGGCCCCGCCATGTATTACGGTAAATTGGGTGCCGGTCGGCTCGAAGGACGAAGCGATGTCGATGACGACGGCGAAGGGCTACACGGCGGCCTGGGTGTAGAGTTTTTGCTCTCCCCTACCTGGAGTGTGACCGGAGAGTGGCTGTATACCGAAGCGGACATAGGCCCCACGGATCGCTCTCTGGAGAACCATAACTTCACCGTCGGTTTGAACGCCCACTTCTGATCTCAAACGTTAACCTGTCGCGGTGCAGCGCCGCTGCACCGCTTATTCCCCCACACCAGCCGATGATTCTGTACTTGAGGCGAATCGACACCCAAGTGTAAGGTACCCCGTGCCCCGGTTTTGCTAATGGCATTTTTTAATTCCAAAAACAATACACTTGGAGGTGAGTTCCATGTTCGCACTTTTTCGCGCCCGATCAATACTCACATTTAGCGCTTTAATCAGCCTGCTGCTCAGCGCTTGCAGCCCCGACACAGAGATCACCGAAACCGCTCCGACGCTGGAGACCCAAGCGGGCCTGTACGCGTTCGAAAACGTCAACGTCATCCCAATGGACCGGGAGCATGTACTGAACAACCAGACCGTTGTTGTGCGCGAAGGCCGCATCGAATCGGTCCAGCCCGCCGGTCACGGCCTTCCCGACGGCGCCACGTTGATCGACGGCAGCGGTCGCTACTTAATGCCCGGCCTGGCGGAAATGCACGGCCACGTGCCGGGCGACGACAACCCGCAGTACGTGGAGGACACACTGTTTTTATACATCTCCAATGGCGTCACTTTGGTTCGAGGCATGGCCGGTAGCCCGTCCCATATCGAGCTGCGCCAACGTCTGCTTGAAGGCGAGCTGGACGGTCCGACCCTTTATGCAGCCGGTCCCTGGCTTGGGCCACACAATGCCGGTTCCGAAGAGCAGACACGCGCCACGGTGCGCGAACATTATGAGGCGGGCTTTGATTTATTGAAGGTGGGCAATCTGCCGGCGGATCAGTACCCAATTATGGTGGAGGAAGCGCAGAGCCTGGGCATTCCGTTCGCCGGACATATTCCGCCAGGGGTGTCTTTGGAGCAAGCGCTCAAGGCTGGGCAGGACTCCATTGATCACCTGGACCGCTACGTGGAATTTCTGGCCGCAGAGAATGTAGATTCTTCCATCACCGACACCGGGTTTTTCGGCAGCGCGCTGGTGGAGGATGTGGACATGAACCGCTTGCCGGACTCGGTGACGCTCACTCTTGAAGCCGGCACCTGGAACGTACCGACGCTCAGCTTAGTGGAGCATTTGGCGTCCGAGGAAGATCCCGAGAGCATGGCTCGCTGGCCCGAGATGCGCTACTTGCCCGATGACGTGGTCAACGGCTGGGTACAGGCCAAGCACGACTTTCAACAGCGAGAGGACTTTCAACCCGAGGCGGCGCAGCGGTTGGTGGAAATTCGCCAAGAGATTCTGATGGCCCTGCACGACGGGGGCGCACCGATTGTCCTGGGCTCGGATGCACCGCAGTTTTTCAATGTGCCCGGCTTCTCTATCCACCACGAGCTGGCCATGATGGTCGCCGCTGGCATGACACCTTATGAGGTTTTGGTCACGGGCACGCGCAACGCTGCCCAATACTTTGACGCCGCCGATGAATCTGGTTTAGTGGCGCCCGGGCACCGGGCGGACTTAATTTTGCTGGACGCAAACCCGCTGCAAGACATCAGTGCTGTCCAGCAGCGGGCGGGGGTAATGGTGCGCGGAAAATGGTTTTCAGAAAGTGATATTCAAAGCCGGCTGGAAGAAATTGCCGGGCGGTAACCGTTAGCATGAAACTTTATGCCGCGCTGGCGCCAACAGGGCGCCGCGCGGCATAGGCCATTCGGTAAGATGCCCCCCAACAAGATGCCCCAAGGCGTTAGGCGAGCTCCTCTAGCCCCGCCTCGACGATATCCAACCCCTCCGCCAGCACCTCATCTTCGATGGTTATGGGCATTAGGAAACGAATGGAGTTTCCGTACATGCCACAACTGAGCAAGATCAGGCCTTTTTCTTTGGCTTTTTGAGTGAGTGCGGCCGCCAGATCCGGACGAGCTTTGCGGCTCTGTTTGTTCTCAACCAGCTCAAAGGCCGCCATGGGGCCCATATGCCGGGCGTTATCCACATAAGGGAAACGCTCCTGCCACTGAGCCATGCGCCGCGCCAGTTTTTCACCCAAGGCGAGCCCCCGAACCAGAATATTTTCCTCTTCAAACACTTCCATTACCGCTAAGGCCGCAGCACAAGCAACGGGGTTACCGGTATATGTGCCCCCCAGGGAGTTGGGGCCGGAGCTGTCCATGATGGTGTCGGTACCCACCACACCGGAGATGGGCATTCCATCCGCCATACTTTTGGCGACGGTAATAATATCTGGCTCAACGCCACTGTGCTCGATGGCAAACATTTTACCGCTGCGGCCAAAGCCACTTTGCACTTCATCCACAATCATCAAAATGCCGTGCTTGTCACACAGCTCGCGGATTGCCTTGAGAAACGACGGCGGCGCGGCGTAAAAGCCACCTTCACCAATAATGGGCTCTATCACAATGGCGGCGGTGTGCTGGGGCCCCGAATCGGTTTTCAGGGTCATGTTCAAACCCCGCAGCGCTTCGGCTTCGCTCACGCCGTGATACGGCACGGGAAACGGCGCTCGAAACACCATGCCAGGCATGGGCCCAAAATCGCCCTGGTAGGGATAAACCTTGCCGTTCATCGCCATGGTCATAAACGTACGGCCGTGGTAGCCGCCGTCGAAGCAAATCACATTCGTGCGACCGGTCGCCGCGCGCGCGATTTTTACGGCATTTTCCAACGCCTCGGCACCGGAATTGGCCAGCATAACTTTGGCATCGCCACGCACCGGCGTAATCTCGGCCAACTTTTTCGCCACCTGGACATAACCCGCGTAGGGCATCACGGTCTGGCATGTGTGCATGAGTTTGTCGGTCTGGGCTTTGACCGCCGCCACTACCTTCGGGTGACGGTGGCCGATGTTCATCACGCCGATACCCCCGGCAAAGTCGATCATGCGCCGGCCGTCCGCATCCCAAATCTCAGCATTTTCCGCCCGGTCGGCAAATTGATTGTTGGGACTGGCAGCGCCTGCTGCAACATAGCGCTCTTTCAGAGCCTGTAGTTCTTGGTTGTTCACACTCACTCTCCTGTGGTTGGCAACCACGACCCAGGCTTGGCTGCCCCGATCGCAACCGCGACAATTTGGAATGGCTAGATGGTAACAACATCTGGGGCATCACCCCAAATAAGACGCCTCTACGAATATCCTCATTACGTGCCTGATCCGATGATTCCAAAGGCATCGCCCACCCATAACGACGGGTGCCATCATGGGTGGACCTCCTCTTGGATTCGGCTAAAATCATCAACAGCACCGACTGGTTGGAAAAACCCAGAGTTTTCAAAATCGCCATTTCCGAAATGCGTTCACGGACGGCCTGGGACATGGTGTTAGCGGCCACCAATAACATGGTAAAAAACCCGCGCCTAAAATCAGTGTAGTGATCGTGCCTATATCACCGAACTGACGCATAAATGATTCGAGCAATGCCTTCTCAGTGCTGGTGCGGGTTTCATCTAATTGCGCTTGCGCCAGAGCCAAGCTGGCTTCTTCCACGGCGAGGTGGCGGCGATGGTTCGAGTCGTCCAGACGCGCTACCACCTGACCTTCCTCCACAGTCATGCCTTCATTCGACCAACACTTCCAGTATTTTGGCGGTCACTTTCGAAGAGACGGTCGCATAGCGGAGAGCATGCCGGGCCATTTGCGGCTGTCGTACCATTTGTGGGTATTACGTGATTCATCGTCCCGATCAATCCGCAATTGGGACATGAGTTCAGCTTTATTATTCATGGGACATCCTGTGTGACTGTGTCCGCGTATATTTATTATTCACATCCGCGCTCGTGCGGGAGGCGTCCTAGAGCTGGCAGAGCATTATGTGTAACGCATCAATCGCGCTGTGTGACGATCTCTAACCGCATATCATCCAGATACAGGGTGCGCGGCTGCTCCAGCGCCTGAACAAACAATTGCACCTGCTGAATTTCCGCCATGTTCATGGCCCTTCCCTCCGGTGCCTGGCGCACCTCGTCAAGGGCTATTCGGTATTCGTTCCACCCCGGCTGCACGATCAAACCGCGGTTGAATCGGTCCGCGTAACGGGGGCCGGCCTGTTCGTGCTGACGGTCATTGATACGTAAAACGATGGGCAGCGCTTCGCTATATGGATTATGTAAAAGGAAGACCAGCTCATGGTATCCCCGCCAGTCCCTCGGCAGCGCGTAACTGCCGACGGCGGAATAACGCTGGGTGCCAAAATGCATGGCCAGGCTGTACCGCCCTTCGCGCACCGGCTCTGTTACGCGCTCGATGTTGCCGTTCCAAATGGCGAGATCCCGCGAGCTTTCAAAATTCGATAACACGGGAAACTGCTGAACCCGATACAAATGGTTGGTTGCGTGGGGAACCAAACCCGAGAGCTGCCAGAGCACTAAGACACTTGCGAACAACCGACCTATGTATACGCCCCGGCCCGCCGGCAAGCTCCAAAACAGGCCAAACCAAACACCGATTAAATTGCGCAGTCCATCCTCCCAGCTGGCGGTGCGACCAATCTGGGCTTGAATGCCTTCAATGACCGCCCCGACGAGGATGATCGCCGCGCTCAACAGCAGCCAACGGCGCGGGCGGTGCATCGGCACCACACTGGTGAGCCAAACCGACAGCAGGGCAAAAAACACCATGTGCCCCTGGCTCCACAGCTCCCGATAAAGGGGCGGCGCTTGCCACTGGGGGCCGCCGATAAAAAACAGCGGGAAGGCAACCAGCAATGGGGCCAACAGCCAAAAGCGGCGTTGATGCCAAAACCAGGCAAGCCAGGAATCGCTGAGACTGTTCTGCACCGTAAACGGCATCAATAAACATACCCCAAAGTCAGCAGATAGGATGGCTCATCCATGTGCACTCGACCGCGCTGACCAAAGTCCAGACGCGCGTCCACTTTGCGCACACTGACACCCACATGGGTGTTAGGCGAGAACATCCACTCCGCCCCGGCCCGGGCGTACCAGGTGGCGCCCACGTCGTCGCCGCTATCAGTCAAATCGATGGTTACGGCGGTGCCTTCGCCTTGGGCGACGGTGGTGTCTTGATCCGCTCCACTGGCGCGTCCCCAGTACACAACCGGACCGGCGGAAACGTAAAAGCGTACGCGGTTGGCGAGGCTCGCACTGGCAAACCCGCCAAAGGTGACATCGGCCGTCCACAGATCGCTTTTCACCCCCACGCTGCTGCCCGTGTCGGCTAAATACACGAACATGCTACGGTTGCTGCCATAACCCAAGCGAACGCCACCTTCCCAGCCGTACTGAAAGGTTCCCGGTCGTTCGGCCCGCTGAATCACTAACCCAAAGCTGTACACCGACTCTGAAGCGGTAGACTGTGGCACGGATCCCGCTGGGCTCATCGGCTCCACCGACACTCGCCCCAGCTCCCCCTGCACATAGCGCACGTATGGGTCGGCATCGAGTGGGTCATGCACATCCGCCCACGTGAGAGAGGTGAAACCTGGCATTGCCAAAACAAAAGCGATGCACCCGAGCTTATGTGTGTTGATAAAGTGATTTTCAAAATAATGCGCCAGCATAAAAAGTCCTGTTCCCGATGGCACAAACGCATGCTTAACGGCTGTTGCCCATGCCGTTAAATTGCTTGGCCAGATTGGTGGCATAGTTATCGGTCATGCCGCTGAGGTAATCAATCACGGCCATCAGAGCTTGGTACTGATAACGGCCTCGCTTTTCGAACACCGACGGATGAAAATTGTTTTCACCGATCAACGCCAACACTCGACGGTCCTTATAGGTAACGTCGGCGGGGTCGCCCAACAGAGCATCCACGGCGCCGCACAATGTGCTCAGCAAAGTACCGATTGTGCTGTAAGCGCCGATCTCCAATTCCACGCGCTGCGCGTGATTGAATATTTTCTCCCGGGCCAAATCTTTTGCGCCCTGAACAGCGTCTTTGACCGGCGCCTCGCACAAGGAACTCAGATCACCTTCGACCTCCCCCGCTAAGAATCGATCTTGGTGCTCGATAAATGCCTGGGTGCCGGCATTGATCAACGCATCGATCACTTTACCTCGCAAGATGGCGGGCTTGCGTCCGTCGCGGACTCGAGACAGACTTTTTTCCAAATCCGGAAGCTGCGCCGGGTCGATCACGGTGCGCAATATGTCGTAAATTTCCGGCCAGGTGAGGATGCCCATTTCCAAGCCGTCTTCCAGGTCCAATATGCCATAGCAAAAGTCATCCGCCGCCTCCATCAAATACACTAACGGATGACGGCAGTACCAGTTATCACCTTTAGGCAGCAAGCCGGTGTGGCGTACGATTTCATGAAAATACGGCAGCTCCGTTTGAAACACGCCGTACTTATCACTCTTCGGTCGCAGACCCTGAAGACTTGGCGTGGAACACCAAGGGTATTTTATCGCCGAGGCAAGCGTGGCGTATGTCAGGCGCATTCCTTCTTCATACTGGTGGTACTCCAGCGTGGTTAACACCCTAAGCCCCTGGGCATTGCCCTCGAACAGCCGAAGATCATCGCGCTCGACATCGCTCAACTTCTCAAGGTACTTGGCGCCGTCTTTTTGAAACCAGTTTCGAATAGCCTCTTCACCGGTATGGCCGAAAGGCGGGTTGCCAATATCGTGCGCCAAACAGCTGGCCTGAATAATATCGCCGATGTCCGTTGGTTCCAGCCCGGCGGGCAAATCGCCGGTGGCCTGCAGCGCATTACCCACACGCATTCCCAGGGTACGCCCTACGCAGGCGACTTCCAGGCTGTGAGTGAGGCGGTTGTGCACATGATCGTTGGTAGCCAGAGGGTGAACCTGTGTCTTGCGAGCCAGGCGACGAAACGCGCCAGAGAAAATGATTTTGTCGTGATCCGAATAAAAAGGCGATCGGCCCTCTTCACTTTTGGCGGGCCGATTGCCCAAACGCTCGGCGCTCAAAAGCTGTTCCCAATTCATGGACATGGCCATGCGTCTCCCGTGATGACTCAATAAACCAAAGCTCACTCTACCGCGATCGGCGTTGCCAAGTCACTTTACTGTAGCGCTCGCCATTGCCGAGATGCTCACTTAATGGCTCGCGTTTCTCCGCCACAGGCTTATCCCAACAGAGGCATAACGCCGCGGCAATTATCCAATGGAATCAATCGTTTACTGGCAACTTCGCTCTATGCTACATTAGCGGCACTTTGCGGCTCATGACGGTGGGGACGGTGAAGCCTTATGGAACAGACCGATAGCGCGCTTTTGCGCGATCTTATTCAGCATGAAGCCTGGGGTGAAGTGGGTAGTCATGCCGAGACCATGCATGTTCAGGACGTTGCCGCTGCGCTGGACGATCTGGAACCGGAAACCATCGCCCGTGTTTTGCCGGAGCTGCCCCGGGAGCGCTGGGCCAAAACCGTTTCCTATCTGAATTTAAATCTTCAGAACCTCCTGCTCCAACAGGTAGATGATGAAACCGGCCGGTTGATCATGAGCGAATTCTCGCCAGACGACCGCACTACGTTATTGGAAACACTGCCCGCCGATCAGGTGGAACAACTGCTCAAGCTGTTAAGTCCCGGCGAGCTAAAACACGCGCTGCAGCAACTCGGCTACCCCGAGGAAAGTGCTGGCCGGTTGATGACTACCAACTTCATCACCGTGCGCGAATACTGGAGCCTAAGTACTGCGCTGGAGCATCTGCGCCGTTACCGCGAAGATCAGGAAACCATCAACACCCTCTATATAACCGATTATAGAGGCCGGCTTCAGGGCACCATCAGCCTGAAGCGCCTGGTGCTGGAAGACCCGAGCCGCAAAGTCGAAGAGCTGGTTACCGGTGAGCCGGTAAGTATTTTTGCCTCCGAGGACCGCACCGAAGCCGTACGCTTGATCCAGCACTACGACATCACCGCGTTGCCGGTAGTCGATGCTAACGGCGCTATGCTGGGCGTGGTGACAGTCGATGACATCATGGACGTGGCGGAAGAGGAAAACACCGAGGACTTCCACAAGATAGGGGGTGTTAGCGCCGTCGGGCTGAGTCTGCGCGATGCCAGCCCCGCGCTGCTCTACCGAAAGCGAATTGGCTGGCTGGTGTTGCTGGTGTTTATGAATGTATTTGGCGGCGCGGGCATCGCCTACTTCGAGGCCACCATTGAGGCGGTGATAGCGCTGGTATTTTTCTTACCGCTAATTGTTGCCTCGGGCGGTAACGCCGGCGCTCAAGCCGCAACCTTGATGGTGCGTGCCCTCGCCACCGGCGACGTACAAGCACGTGACTGGCTAAAGCTGTTGGGCAAGGAGCTGGGTGTCTCCCTGGCCCTGGGCCTGACCATGGGCGCCGCCGTGTCGATTTTGGGCGTATGGCGAGGCGGTCCGGATGTCGCGATTGTGGTTTCGTTGTCTACGGTACTGGTGGTGGTAGTGGGCAGCATGGTCGGCATGCTGCTGCCGTTTTTACTGAACCGCTTCAACATGGACCCCGCCACCGCCAGTGCGCCCCTGATCACTACCATCGCGGATGTGTGCGGAATTCTGATCTACTTATCCATCGCCACCGCCGTTTTACAGATCGGCACCGCTTAACAACTTGCTACACTGGCCGCCGCCCCCTACAATGGTGGGCTATGGAACTTTAGCTCCTTCAACCAGTCCCATAGTATGCCGGGTTTGCCCTATGCCCGTGCACCGGTTACCCCCAGTTTACGGGGGCGATTTGGATTCGACGCCGGTAATGAAACTTTAGGTGCATGCCGTGATGGCAGCGAATCACGTAAATCCAAAGCTGTAAACTACTAGTTGCCAACGACGACAACTACGCTCTAGCGGCTTAAACCCCGCTAGCGGTCGATAACAAGGTGCCAGTACCGCGTTATTGACTGTCATATAGAACTGGATCGCGGTGAAACCTGCCTGGGGCGGATCCGTTAAAACACTATCAGGATCGCGACTTACGTCCTGGCCGTTGGGCTGTAAGCTGCTAAATCAATAGACGGACGCTAAGCATGTAGAGCCGAGAGCGGACTACTGGCGGACGGGGGTTCAACTCCCCCCGCCTCCACCAAAACGTGAAAGGGCCCGCCTCGAAAGAGGTGGGCCCTTTTGCGTTTTAGCGGGCCAGGTTATGCACCCCCGTAGCGGGGTTCACAAAACGGCAGGAAAGCCGTTTTGCACAGCCGAAGGGTGGCGCACAGGGATGTGCGCCATGAACTCCCCCGCCTCCACCAATAAACAACCCCGTCCCGCAAGGGATGGGGTTGTTTATTGGGCGATCGGCAGTTGAAGCGCCGTAGCGGGGTTGAGCGCCAGGGAGGGCGCGAATGTCAAAACTGCAGGAGCAATTTTTGACCTAACTCCCCCCGCCTCCACCAAAACGTGAAAGGGCCCGCCTCGAAAGAGGTGGGCCCTTTTGCGTTTTAGCGGGCCAG
>DAHVRW010000049.1 GCA_027322215.1 Marinimicrobium sp. | reverse complement strand
CCCGGGCTGGATCGACACCGCCATGGCACGGCGCTCGATCGACAAGCACGGCGGCCTCGAGGCAATGCTGCCGGAGATCCGCCGCCTGCAGCCGCTGCATATCCGATACCCGCATCGCATAGTTGTGGGGCGAAGCCGAGCCCTGCAGCAACGTGTCTACCTGGCCCCGTTCGCCCATCACCTCTTCCACAATCAAGCCCAGGGGTTTGATACTGGCCAGCACCGTCAGCTCGGCACGCACAGGCGCACCAACGAAAAGAATCAAAAACAGTAGTAGCGGCAACAACCGCACAACGGATCGCGGCAGCCTGGAATGCGACATAGGCAAGGGAAGCTCAAGGGGTTATAGTGAGGCTATATAGTAACACATGGGTTATACTATAACCCTCGTTTTCGTTATCGGATTTACATTTTTCATGCCCCAAAAGCTCTTAGCCTTCCATCGGCACAACCATACCCATTGCGTCTCCTCCGCGCTGGCCGAGGCGCAGGAGCTGTGCAACGAGCGTGGAGCGCGGTTGACTCCGCTGCGACGACAGGTGTTGGAGCTGATCTGGCAGAGCCACATACCCTTAGGCGCATACGCGCTTATGGATCAACTGGCGGAGCTGACCACGCGGCGGGTAGCACCGCCAACGGTCTACCGCGCGCTGGACTTTTTGTTGGAGCAGGGACTCGTTCATCGCATTCACGGCCTCAACGCCTTTATAGGATGTCCGACACCGGGCGAGCACCATCAAAGCGAATTTCTTTTGTGCCGCGACTGTGGCGTGGCCAAAGAAATAGACAGTGAAGAGCTCAGCCAAGCGATTCGCATAGTGGCGGAAGCGGACGGCTTTCTGGTGGAAAACAACTCTGTTGAAGTTACCGGTCTGTGCCCCAACTGTCGGCCCAAAGACGATGCGCCCCATGAACGCGCCTGAGTTACTCATTCACGGGCAAGGACTGGGCGTTCGGCGGGCGGGGCGTGACCTGCTCGTCGACGCGGAGCTGCTTCTGGAGACCGGCAAGATTGTTACGCTGATTGGCCCCAACGGCGCGGGTAAAACGACGTTGGTGCGTACCATTTTGGGCTTGATGAAACCCGATCGCGGCCACTTGTACCGTCGACCCGGCCTGCGCATTGGCTATATGCCGCAGAAACTACACATTGACCCCAGCCTGCCCCTGTCGGTCAAACGCTTTTTAACCCTCGGCGGCACCCCGCGCCTGCCTCTAGACGAAGTAATGGCCCTCGCGGGCATCACGCATTTATGTGATGCCCGGCTGCAAAGGCTGTCAGGCGGGGAAACCCAACGGGTGCTTCTGGCCCGCGCCCTGCTCCGCGATCCCGATCTTCTGGTGCTGGACGAGCCAGTACAGGGCGTGGACGTCCGGGGTCAGGCAGAGCTGTACGAGCTAATCAACACCATCCGTCAGCGTCAGGGCTGCGGCGTGCTACTGGTCTCCCACGATTTGCATCTAGTGATGGCAAACACCGACACGGTGGTATGTTTAAATCAACATATTTGCTGCCAGGGCCGCCCCGAAGAAGTGACCATCGACCCCGCCTATCTGGAGTTGTTCGGCGATAATCTTGCGCCGCAAGTGGCACTATACACACACAATCACGACCACCACCACGACGCCCACGGCAATATTGTGCCTGAGGATCCCCGGTCCGATGCCTGATTTTTTACTGTATGCATTGTTATCCGGCTTGGGGGTTGCGGTCGTCGCTGGCCCACTTGGCGCCTTTGCGGTATGGCGACGCATGGCCTATTTCGGCGACACGCTAGCGCACTCGGCCCTGCTCGGGGTGACCTTCGGTCTGCTGTTGCAAATCAATCTGAGCTTTGCCGTCGCCGTTGGCTGTTTGCTACTGGCCTTACTGCTGGTGGCACTGCAACACGGACGGCTGCTCGCTACAGATACGTTGCTGGGAATCCTATCGCATTCCACTCTTGCCCTTGGGCTGGTGACCTTAAGCCTATTTACGGAAAACCGCATTGATCTTCTGGCTTACCTGTTCGGCGACATCTTGTCCGCCAGCCGCACCGATGTGCTCACTATCTGGGCCATTAGCCTAGCCGTGGGAGCGTTGCTGATCTGGTTGTGGCGTCCGTTGCTGGCGATAACCGTGCATGAAGAGCTGGCCCAGGTTGAGGGTGTGCCAGCGCCAGCCGTGCGCACCGCGCTGATGTTATTAATGGCGTTGGTGATTGCCATCGCCATGAAAGTAGTGGGCGCGCTGTTGATTACCGCGTTACTTATCATTCCCGCCGCCGCCAGTCGGCGTCTGACCCAAACGCCCGAGCACATGGCACTCGGCGCTAGCCTATTGGGCGCCTTGTCGGTGTGTGGTGGCCTGGCCGCCTCTTTTATCTGGGACACACCGGCTGGGCCCTCCATTGTTCTCAGCGCCGGCCTTTTATTTGCGCTCTCTTTGCTGGTTCCTCAACGAACTTAAGAATTAATGTGCCAAACTGTGGAACACGTGATACCATGTGCCAGCAATTTGATTGCGCTACCATTTTGGAATCACGCATAAAGGAAAATGCATATGGCCAGCCAAAACATCATGATTGGCAATGAACTGCTCGATCGGACCGTCGTTTCAGAAAAGCTGAACCAGGACATCGAGTTTTTGACCGACCGGATTGAACGTCTAAACCGCCAACGCTCCCCCAACCCCAAAATTATCAAGGTCTACCAGGATATGCTCGACACCCGCCATTCGGTGTTGGACTGGATCAATGGCCAAAGCCAGCCAAGCTGACTGTCAATTGCGCAAGGGCCAGCAGCGCCCGCCGGACCATTAGATCATTTACATGCACGTCTTACGGAATTGAAGAGGCCGGGCGCTAGACTATCCCAATAGCCTAGCGCTAGCCCCTAACCTAGCGCTAGCGCCTAAAAGGGGAAGCTCCGCACTATGGTCCGATAGGCCGTCTGCATCGGCCCGATGTGAAACGGCGAACTGAAGATTGCGTGGTAATCCCCTTTGGGATTGATCAAGGTGATATGACCGCTGTGATCCACCGTATAGTCGTCGCCCTGAGTCACTTTAGCGAACGCGACATTCAACTCATTGGCAAAACGGCGAATGGTTAAAAACTCGCCCGTAACGCCAATAAAATCTTCATGGAAATAAGGTACGTAATCCGCCAGAACGTCAGGCGTGTCGCGGCTTGGGTCAAGGCTCACCATAAGCACTTGTGTCTGCTCCGCCAGCTCGGCGGGTAACTCGTTGACCAGCCGGCTCAAATCCGCCAGAGCCAGCGGGCAAATATCGGGGCAATGGGTGAAACCAAAGAAAATAAATGTCCATTTATCTTTGAAGTTGTCGCGAGTAAAGACCTCTCCCCGATGATCCACCAATTCGAACTCCGTGAACCGTCTTGGCTGCTCAAGAAGCACGGCGCCTTGTTCGCGCAGCGCTTCCCGGTCAATGGCAGGGGTTCGGGTAACGTTATATACCATTACTCCGATCACCAATGCCACCGCCAATAGCGTCAGCGCTACCGTTCGACGAATGCCCCGCTGACGTTTGGCATCCAAAGGCTCCTGCTTGTCTTTGTCGTTATTTTGCGCGCTCACAGTAAACTCCAACCAAGGTTAACCGCCGGGTAAGTAACCGCCTGGCACCGGCAACAAATAATGATCCAGCAGCATGATGACAAACAGCGCCATCAAATAGACGATTGAATACTTGAAGGTATCCATACCAACGGATGGCTTCTTGCTTACCAGCAGCAACACCGACCAGTAGAGAAACCCGGCGCCGAGGACCAAAGCCCCAAGCAGATAGAGCCAGTTGAGCATGCCGGTAACGTAGGGCAGCACCGTGACCAGGATCAGTATCAGTGTGTACAGAAGTATATGGACTTTGGTATAGCGCTCACCATGGGTCACCGGCAACATAGGAATATCGGCTTTGGCGTAGTCGTCTTTGCGGTGGACCGCCAACGCCCAAAAATGCGGTGGCGTCCAGGCAAAAATAATCAGAACCAGCAAAAGCGCATGACCATGAATTTCCCCCGTCACGGCAGTCCAACCCAGCAGTGGCGGCGCTGCACCCGCGATACCGCCAATGACGATATTTTGTGGCGTGGCCCGCTTCAGGAATAACGTATAAACAACCGCGTAACCCAAGAGCGAGATTAACGTAAGCACCGCGGTCAGAGTGTTGATAAAGAGTACCAACAAACTCATGCCAATCAGGCCCAGCGTCAGCGCAAACAAACCCGCATGCCAGGGGTCCACTCGCCCCGTGGCCACAGGGCGGTTGATGGTGCGAGTCATTTGTTTGTCCACCTGGCGATCCACCAAGTGATTGACCGCCGCCGCTGAGCCGGCACACAGAGCAATGCCGAGGTTGCCGATGATCAGCACATCCAACGGCACCATCCCAGGCACCGCGAGCAACATGCCGATGACGGAGGTGAGAATCATCAACATCACGACCTGTGGTTTACACAGCTCGTAGTAATCCCGCCAGTTTGTACTGATTGAGGCTAACGATGTGCTCTCGGTGACTTTGCTCATCATGGGGACCTTTGTCTGCCAGCGGTCAACACTAATGCTCTAGTGACGCTGGGCTGTGTAGGTGCGGTGGGCGAGGGTTACCAAGCATAGCAACAGTAACGCACCCCCAGCATTGTGGGCAACCGCTACCCCCAGCGGGAGCGATGCCAAAACATTGGTAATCCCTAACGCAATCTGCACGGCGAGCACCAGGGCGATGACAAGCGCCATACGCTGAGGCGCGCTGTGTTTAATCTGCCACAACCGCCAGCACAACAGCCCGCCAAACAGGAGCACAAGCACGGCGCCGAGCCGATGGGTTACGTGAATCGCGGTACGCGCCTCGCCTTCAAGTAACCCGCCCAGATAGTTAGGCCCTACATCTTGGGCAAAATTAAAACCCTGGCGAAAATGCATCTCGGGCCACCATTGGCCGTGACATAGGGGAAAATCGGTACAGGCCAGTGCGGCATAGTTGGCACTGACCCAACCGCCGAGTGCAATTTGAACGATAACCAAGACCAGTACCAGCCATATCAGTGAAGCCGTGCCACGCAAGCGGCGCACGCTGTTGGAAGGCATCCGCCAAGAACGCCCGGCGTAGCGCTGACTCAGCAGCCACAGCAGCGAGAGCGTGGCAAAGCCACCCAGCAAATGCGCCATAACCACCTGCGGCCACAACTTTAAGGTCACGGTCCACATACCGAACAGCGCTTGCACAACCACAAGAATCAACAAGCCCAAGGTGTGTTTGCGCGGGTAATGGTTGTCAGCGTCACGCCCGGCCTGGCGCCACGTGGCGATGGTCAGCCCCAAAATCAGTAATCCCAACAGCCCAGCCGCATAACGATGCACCATCTCTGGCCATGTTTTATCATGCTCGACGGGAAACTCAGGAAACGCCGCCTCCGCCCGCTCAACGGCCGCCTCAGATTGCGGCCAGGTCAAATGTCCGTAGCAACCGGGCCAGTCCGGGCAGCCCAAGCCGGCGTCCACCAGCCGGGTAAAGGCGCCCAGAACCACCACCAGCACACAAAAACCTGTGGCCAGTAGTGCCCATCGGTACATCTTCGGAAATTTTGGTGTTGCATTCACGCTGTCTAGCCCTCGTAGGTTACTTTAAGCATACGTTTGATATCCGCTAACAGCTGATTGCCCGTGTGCTCCCGATGGTAGGCCATCATTACAAATCCGCGTTGATCCATAAGATAGTAATGCCCTTCATCGTCCGGCTGACTGGTGGCCAGGTTGGTTGCGGCCAGCAGTTCAGTCAACCGATCTTCGCTGACTCGCATCGTGCGCAAGCCTGGATGCTCGCGCTGAAGGAACTCCTCAAACTCAGCGTCCACAGGCTCATTCTGTCCCAGCAGGATGAAGCGCTCCATTCTATAAGCGTCTTTCGCCAAACGCACATGCACTTGACGGGTCAGGTAAAGGTTCTGCTTACATTGGTCATCGCATCCAGCCAGCGCAGGGACCAGCAACCGCCAGCGCGCACGCTCCTTGCGTATGTCCCACGGCTGAGTGGAATCGCGCTCAACCAGCGCCAGCTGCTCTATTGGCTGCGGGGGCGTGAGCAGGACTCCTTCATTGGCGGTACCGGCTGGCATGCCAATGCCAGTGCGATATACCACTATGGCGGCCACCAGTGGCAAAGCCAGAACCAGCATCATAATGGCCGCCATTAAACGGCCACGTCGGACAGCTTCAGGCGCAAAATGGGTTTCGGATTGCTCGGTCATAATTCTCACTTTTGTAATTGCCGGGCGCGCCACCAAGCGAGCAGATTGCTATTGGAAAATACAAACCACACGGACAATGCCAACGCCATAGCGAACCACTGAAAGGCGTAGCCCGTATGGGTGTGGGCACTCATGTTAACCGGCTGCCATTGGGTTTCAAAGGCGCCAGGGCTGATCTCGGCGATGCGCAGGTACGAGCTCGCCAAAGGTCGCCCCAGCTGTTCCGCCATCGCATCGGTATCGATCGCCATAACAACTCTTGGCCAGTCGTCGGTTAAACTCGATGCGTCAAGCATCGGATGATGAGAAACGTGGGCCAACTCGCCAAATACGCTCTGCTCGCCGGTAACGGCAGCAACCGCCGGCAACTGTTGGCGATCGCCAGTACTTTTCAACCAACCACGGTTCACCAAAATCCAGGTTCCATCGTGCAGGTGCAGCGGCGAAATCACTTCGTAACCCACTTGGCCGTGCCGTTGTTTATTGTCCAGCAACCATGTATGTTCGTTGTCGAATTGCCCGCGGGCAATCACCCGCTGGAACGGCTCGCCGTTTGCTAAAGTGGCCCCATCAAGCTCTAGCGGTGGTGCGCTCTGACGCAGCGCAAAATTGGCTTCAATGGCGCGTTTGTGTGAGGCCCGCTCTAACTGCCAAAAGCCCAGGCTCAACAACAACGGTAGAGCCAGGGTCGCAAAGAGGGTGATTTTCCAGTTGAGGTTAAACCTTAAGCGGATGGGTGAGTCGGACTGTGAAACAACATTCACGGCTTAAAACCCTTTACACTGAATGCACAACGCCGCTCTTGTGCGCTGTCCCATGGCCGGCGAACTAACACAATAGTCCCTACACACAAAGGAACGCCTATGTGGCTCAAGATATTGATCGTGATATTGTTTATCGGCGTTGTGCTGAGCCTGACCAGCGGCCTGCACTTTCTGTTTAAAGACATGGGGGTACCGGAATCCAAACGTACGCTGTATGCCTTGGGCATAAGAGTGTGTTTGGCGGTGGTCATGCTGGGGCTTATTTTCTACGGCTTTCACAGTGGCATTCTTACCAGCCAAGCGCCTTGGGACGCTGGCCCCCGATAAGGGGGCAATCATATAGGCAGGCCAGGCTGACTGTACGCCGCCTGCCCACGAGGAATTAACCGAAGATATAAACCGCAAAGAACAACCCGACCCACACCACATCAACAAAGTGCCAGTACCAGCTTGCCGCATCAAAACCGAAGCTGTCCTTTGATGAAAAATGCCCTTTGAGCACCGAGCGCAACCACATAACCGAGAGCATGATTGTGCCAAGCAAAACGTGCACACCATGGAATCCCGTCAGCATAAAAAAGGTGGCGCCGTAGATGCCCGACTGCAGGGTGAGCCCCATGTCCTGATAGGCCACCACATACTCTTCTGCCTGCAGAGTCAAGAACGTCACCGCCAGCACAATCGTAATACCGAGCCACGTATTAAACGCCTTGCGGGCGTCTCTTTTAATGGCACTGTGTGCCAAATGACAGGTCACACTGGAGGTTACCAGCAAGACGGTGTTCCAAAAAGGCAACCACGTCCACAGTGATGGCGCCTCACTGAAGCTCATGCTCTCGCCCGGTCCCAGGACGTTTGCAGAATCCCCATGCGCTGCCATATCCGGCGTTACCATCAGGGGCCATGTCGCTTCAAAGCCAGGCCATAACAGTACGTTGGACGCACCGTGACCTTCACCACTCAACCAGGGCACCGCCAGCGTACGGACATAAAATAACGCACCGAAAAATACTGAAAAAAGCATCGTTTCACTGAAAATAAACCAGCTCATACCCCAAACATAGGAACGTTTCACTTGGGGGCTGTTTAAACCAGCGATATTTTCCCGGATGACAGTGGCAAACCAACTCCACAAAACGGTGATGAACACCGCCACGCCCATGGCGAGTATCATCGGCCCTGTCAGCACGCTGGCGATTTTCTCCGAAGCCGCGTTAACCAGGATGAATACGATGATCCCCGCAACGATGGTGAGGCGTCGCCCCCAGTCGAATACGGACGCCGCCACGATGAACAGCGCCAGGGCCACAAACAGCGGGTTGGTCGGCATTCCGCTCAACCAGGTCGATGCGCCGAATACGCTGAGAAACAAACCGGCGCTCGCCAGCAGCGGCAGCTTGCTCATTTCCGGTACGTAGTAAGTTCCTTCACTTGTTGCTGTTGTCATTTTTTAATCTCCGCGCTACGTCAATTGGCGCTACTTGCGATTGAACGATTTGGCAAAGGTAGCTGTTCCGGTTTGTTTCTCGACGCTGTTTTTCTAAAAAATGTTTAGCTCAATCCTATCTGTTTCAACCTGATCTATCTGTTCCAACCCGACCTAACTATCTCAACCCAAAAAAATCAAACCCTAATCGGCCATAGCCGCCACCAATTCGGGAAAACGGTCGGTGACGTCAAACAGTGTGTAAGAGAGGGTGATGGTATGCACCGATTCGGGGATATCGTGGTCGACAATAAACAACATAGGCATTTGCGTGCGCTCCCCGGCTCCCAGAGGCTGCTGTTCAAAACAAAAGCACTCGGTCTTATGAAAGTAGTTGGCAGCTCTGGCCGGCGTGAGGCTGGGAATCGCCTGAGCCACCATATCGCGGCCAGTGGGATTGAAGGCGGCGTAGTCGATGCGTGTTTGTTCTCCCGGATGAACCGTTATGCTTCTCACCTCGGGACCGAACTCCCAGGTCATGCCGTCATTATTGGTGGATACAAATTGCACCCGTATGGTTCGACTGGTATCCACCGCCGGCACGTCAACCGCCTGGTAACGACCGCCGGTTTTACCATTTAATCCTGTGATGTCACAGAAGACATCGTACATGGGCGGCAGAATCCAGATTGCAAAGACAAACATCCCTATAACCAGCGCGCTCAACTTCAAGCACAACGCGGTCACTGGATTGCTTGGCATCGGCACTTTCATCGTCAACCTCCCAAGGCAGGTTACTTGATCTCAGGCGGCTTGCTAAATGTATGGTAGGGCGCAGGAGATGGAAGAGTCCACTCCAGTCCTTCCGCGCCTTCCCAAACTTGTCCAGTGGCTTTCTTACCTCTGAAGATCGCATCCAGCACGATGTACAGAAACAAAATCTGCGAGGCACCAAAGATGAGTGCACCGATACTGGAGATCATATTCCAATCGGCGAACATCATGTGGTAGTCGGGAATCCGACGTGGCATGCCCGCCAAACCGGCAAAGTGCATGGGGAAGAACGTCAGATTTAAACCGATAAACGCCACCCAGAAATGGGTTTTTCCCAAGACCTCGTTATACATGCGGCCCGACCACTTGGGCAGCCAATAATAAGCGGCCGCGATGATGGAGAAGAGCGCGCCCGGTACCAACACATAGTGGAAGTGTGCAACCACAAAGTAGGTATCGTGGTATTGGAAGTCAGCGGGTGCGATAGCCAGCATAAGCCCCGACAAGCCACCGATGGTAAACAGCATGACAAAAGCGATAGCAAACAACATCGGCGTTTCAAACGTCATGGCGCCTTTGAACATAGTCGCCGCCCAGTTAAACACCTTAACGCCAGTGGGTACGGCAATCAGCATGGTGGCGTACATGAAAAACAACTCACCGGCGATGGGCATACCCACGGTGAACATGTGGTGCGCCCACACAGTAAAGCTAAGAAAGGCAATCGACGCCGTGGCGTACACCATGGACGAGTAGCCGAATAGCGGCTTACGCGCAAAGGTGGGAATAATCGCGCTGATAATGCCGAACGCCGGCAGAATCATGATGTACACCTCGGGGTGGCCGAAGAACCAAAAGATGTGCTGGAACATCACAGGGTCACCGCCGCCAGCACCATCAAAAAAGCTGGTACCGAAACGTGTATCCATCAGGACCATAGTGACCGCACCGGCCAGAACAGGCATCACCACAATCAACAAATAAGCGGTGATCAACCACGTCCACACGAACAGCGGCATTTTCATCAGCGTCATGCCTGGGGCGCGCATATTCAACACGGTGGCGATAATATTGATCGCGCCCATAATGGAACTGGCGCCCATGATGTGCACAGCGAAAATAAAGAAAATCACACTTTCCGGTGCGTATTTTGTCGATAGAGGCGCGTAGAAGGTCCAGCCAAAGTTCGGCCCGCCGCCGGGCATAAACAATGTGGACAGAAGCATCAGAAACGCGAAGGGAAGAATCCAGAAGCTCCAGTTATTCATCCGCGGCAGCGCCATATCTGGAGCGCCGATCATCAGCGGTATCATCCAGTTGGCCAACCCCACAAACGCGGGCATGATCGCCCCAAACACCATGACCAAACCGTGCATGGTGGTCATTTGGTTGAAGAAGTTGGGGTCGACGATTTGTAAACCGGGCTCGAACAATTCAGCGCGGACGATCAGGGCAAAGATGCCCCCCACGATAAACATCGCGAAGCTGAACCAGAGATACATGCTGCCGATGTCTTTGTGGTTGGTGGTGAACAACCATCGGCGTAGACCTTTAGCGGGACCGTGTGCCATAGCGAGTGAGCCTCCTAGTCGTTCTGCTTGAAGTTAAAGATATCGATCGGCTGGACCATATCGCCCATGTTATTTCCCCAAGCATTACGCTCGTAGGTAATAACAGCCGCTATATCGACCTCGCTCAACTGCTCGCCGAAAGCTTGCATGGCCGTGCCAGGCACACCATTGACAACAACGTCCATGTGGCCCTCAACCGGGCCCACAGACACTCCGCCAATCAAAGCCGGGAAAATACCAGACACTCCCGCACCGTCAGCCCGATGACAAGCCACACACCACTGGGTATACACTTGCTGTCCTCGCTGGTATAACTCTTCAAACTCGAAGGTTTGTTCGGTCAGTTGACGTATCTCCGCAAGGTCGGTCCGCTTTTGGTCCAACCATTGCTGATATTCATCTTTTGGCAACGCCTCCACCACGATGGGCATAAAACCGTGGTCGCGCCCACACAGCTCGGCGCACTGTCCCCGGTATGTGCCGGGCGTGTCGACAATGGCCCAAGCCTCATTGATAAAGCCGGGAATGGAATCGGTTTTAATACCGAACGCGGGCACCCACCATGAGTGGATCACGTCAGCGGCGGTAATCAAAAATCGGACTTTGGTGTCCACTGGAATAACCAGTGGCTCATCCACCTCGAGAAGGTAATTCGCCCCCCGGGCCTCAAGGCCTTCGATTTGCTCACGGGGCGTACTCATGTTGCTGAAAAAGTAGACATCCTCATCGAGGTACTCGTACCGCCAGCGCCATTGATAGCCCGTGATCACCACGTCCAGCTCGGCTTCAGAGGTATCGTATAGTTTGATCAGCGACGTAGTGGCAGGAAATGCCATTGCGATGAGAATAATCAGAGGGATGGCGGTCCAGACGATTTCGAGAACGGTGCTCTCATGAAAATTGGACGCTTTAACCCCGCGGGATTTGCGGTGCATGATCATGCTGTAAAACATGATCGTAAACACCACGACGGCGATGACCACGCACCACCAGAACATCAACATGTGCAGACCGTAAACTTCGCGGCTGATCGGGGTCACGCCCTCGACCATATTAAGCTTCCACCGCTCCACCTCTTCTGCCATGGTCTGATTGCTGATGATCAGAACTGCAGGGGCAAGCAGCCAGGCCCAAAGCCCACGCGCTCGTTTTAACATCGCCCTTTCTCCATGTAGCCAGTTTTATACTTCTTCATGCTCGGCGATCACTTTGTTGTGGATCACCGCACTACTTGCAAGGAATCGATAACTATTTTTTTACAGCAAAGATAACTTCAGCGCTTACTCCAAATAATCACTACCGTCCGACCTTTATCATCGCTCACACCTCGACCGCGTAAGTACGCGCAGATGTTTTGAACAGTGGTACCTACGAATTTCGGCGGGGTACAGTCAGTTCGGATGTGACAAATCGTCGCACACATAACCGCGTAGGAGGCCACAGAGGCATTTAAAAGTCAACGGTTTTATACTATAGGAAATCGTCCTGAATCGTTACACTGTGTCATTGCGGCGCGCGGACGCGCCGGCCGTGCCTCAGCGGATCTTTTACCATGGCCTTAACCCTTCCAACGACCCACCGCCGCCTATGGCAATTGGCGTGGCCCCTGATGCTTTCCAATATGTCCGTGCCGCTGTTAGGGGCCGTGGATACCGCGATTCTCGGACACCTGTCGAGAGCCGAATACCTGGCCGCCGCCACCCTCGGCGCGAGCTTGGTGACCCTGATGCTTTGGTCATTTGGTTTTTTACGGATGGGCACCACAAGTTTGGTAGCTCGCGCTGCGGGGCGGCACGATGTCAACCAAACCCGGCTAATTCTGGCCCAAAGCGCGCTTTTAGCGCTGACGCTAGGACTGGTCGTGGCGCTAGCGGGCAAACTGGTCCTGCCTCTGGCGCTGAGTTGGGTCGGCGCCAGTTCCGACGTCTCCGCACTGGCACACAGTTACGCCAGCATCCGACTTTGGGGCGCGCCGGCGGTCTTACTCACCTACGTTCTCGTGGGCTGGTTTATCGGCCAGCAGGACTCGCGCCGACCGTTGGTTATCCTGGTTACCACGAATTTTCTCAACATCATCCTTGACTTGGTGTTTATCGTGGGCCTAGGCCTGACCAGCGACGGCGCGGCGCTGGCCAGCGTGCTGGCCGAGTACGCCGGGCTGGCTTTAGGCATCTGGCTGTTGCGCGCGCGGCTGAAGCGGCTGGGCGGACGCTTAATTCGCGCACATTTGACCCGCTGGAACGATTACCGGCCGCTGCTACAGGTAAACCGCCATTTATTTGTACGCACGCTGTGCCTACTCGGAGTATTTGTTTTCTTTTCCGCGCAAGGCGCCCGGCTGGGGGATCAGGTACTGGCGGCCAATGCGATTTTGCTGCAGTTTGTGCTGCTTACCTCCCATGCTTTAGATGGTTTTGCCCACGCCGCCGAAGCGTTAAGTGGCCGCGCCATAGGCGCACGGAAGCAAGCGGAGTTTTACCGAGTGTGTCGGGCGAGCACCGCCTGGGCCTTAGCCATGGCTTTGTTGGTGACCCTGGTGTTCACTTTAGGCAAACCGTGGCTGCTGCCCCTGTTTACGGCGCTGCCCTCGGTGTTGGCTCTGGCGGAACGCTATTACGCGTGGATTTGCTTGCTGCCACTGGTTTCCGTCTGGGGTTATCAGCTGGACGGCTTGTTTTTAGGCAGCGGTAAAACCGCCACCATGCAATACGCCATGCTCGCAGCCACCGCCTTGATCTTTTTGCCTTTATGGGCCCTGACTCAAGGGCTTGGAAACCATGGCCTCTGGCTGGCGTTTACCGCCTTTAACGGCGCACGTGGGCTGCTCATGGGTGGGGCATTTGCTTATTACACCAAGCAGCGTCGGTGGCTGAATGGTTCACCCGCTCAGGGTAATTTTAAGAGCTGATCAAGAGCCGAACTCCCTTCGTACCTAACCGAGCCGTGCGCCTTTAGCACGCCCAGCATTACAACTATGCGAAATCAGTCTTAACGTCGCCTTGAAATTATGAGTTTTTGAATTACTTTTATAGAACCGGCCGCACTCGTTCGCCCACAGTTCACCTTACCGCCGAAAGGCTTAAACCGAATACTGATCCCTTGCGGTCGATCACCGCGGCCCGAACCGTACAGATCGTATGTGAACGGATTGGGAGAATATGCATTCGATGCAACCGAGGAATACCCGGCAAGGGCATGCGTTAACAATGGATGCTCTCGAGGACATGCCTAACATGAGCCTTCCCCAGCTAGCCGACATTGAGGCTCTTGTGAAAAAAGCCAAAGCTCTTGATGTCGAAAACAACCAGCTAACCCACATGCTGGAAGCGCGCGTCACGCACCTACATCGTGCCATTAAGCTGCCCGAGGAACACGCGGTACAAGCTCTGCGTGAATTTGTGCTGCGCTACATTGAGCGAGTACCGATGTTCATCGAGGCCATTGATCATATCGGCCGGGAAGCGGGCATCAGCGGTCCGATCGCACCGCTGCTGAATATCGCCTGCGATTATTTCCTATCGCCACCTGAGCTCATTAAAGGCCGCCTCCCGTTTGCGGCGCTGCTCGATGAGGCCTACCTGGCCCACCGGCTTTTAGAAGAGATTAATGATCGGTTTATTGGTTATTGTGGTGTGCCGCTCGCACCCATGGACACCACCCGCGCGAATGTTATCGCCCATGAACTCATCGGCGAGCCGTTCGCCAACGAGTTGGATCAAGCGGTGTTGTTTTCTGCTGAGCTGCTGCTGAACGAATACAATTTTCAGGACCCGCAGTTGCAAGCCAACATGGCATCACGTAACGACCGGGGCTGGTCAGAAGCACTACGCCGCTGGCCAGCCTTGGAAGAGGACCTGGATATCAGCGTTCGCTTTGCAACCTAGACGCTGAACCCGACTGCCTCGCCTGAATGTTGTTGTTCGAGCCAGGCGATTACATCGGTGGGATTCAAATGGGGCGGAAACACAGGGTAATACACTTTGCGGATAACCCCATCTTTGACCACCAGAGTTATGCGCATAATCAGACGCGCAAAGTCGTGCTCGAATGTGGGCAATCTCAAGGCGCCTGCCAGCGCCAAATTACTATCGTTCAAAAGATCAAAAGGCAAGCGCAGGCGCTGTGCCGCCTCGCGCTGCTCTTCCAGGGGCTGGGAGCTCACACCGAACACCTTGGCGCCCAAGCGGCGTAAATCGGGGTAGCGATCCCGAAAAGCGTAACACTCGGGCGTGCAACCCCGCGCGCCGGGAATTTTATCCCAGCCCAACATGGGCGGCTGATCGGGCTGGCCGGTCATGGGATAAAAATAAATTACTACCCAGCCCGGCTCAGTGCTCAGCGTAACGGCTCTCCCGCCCGTACCGGGCAGTGCGATTGCGGGCAATCGCCGGCCAGCCAAATGATCACAGGCACCATCGTCCTGAGGTACCGGCAAATCCGGTGGCAGCATGTAAAGATTTTTGGTCATGGAAATACACTCCCTCTCCAAACGCTGACTTCAAATCACGTCACCCCAATCCTCTTTAAGGGGCGGCACGCACTCTAGTCCTTCCCTCAAACCAGCCACGCAGCAAACCTGGCCTCATCGGCCAGCGCTACCACATAAGGTCATCGGGAATCACGTAATCCTTATACGGGTCGTCTTCCATCTCAGCGGAATCTTGTGTTTTGGTGTTGGCCAGCACTACGCAGGACTCATCCCGCAGGGCGATTTTCTCGGCGACAATCCGTGGTACCAACTCGTAACCCTCATCCAGCTTTACGATGGCCAACTGACCACGCATCAATTGTTGTTGGACAGCTGGAGAGACATGTAATTTCTTAATAAGTTTTCCGTCGGTGAAATTGTATTCAACCTCCGCCCCAGCAGCCGTCTTGGGCTGACGGTGATTAATAATCAACTGTTTGATTTGCGCCGCCACGGCTCGACGCTCCAGCTCCTTCTGGCGCTCGCGGTTAAGGGCCCGGTCGCGCTCGGCTTTTTGCGCCCTCGCCAACTGGGCCGATTGCTTCACCTCATCCTGGCCTGACTCGCCAGTACGGCGCGC
>DAHVRW010000048.1 GCA_027322215.1 Marinimicrobium sp. | reverse complement strand
TCCAGACGGACCATGGTGAATACAATAGTGGCTTGCTAACCAGAAAACTCATTGCCAGCCCCGCCATGACACCAAAGGTTACGCCCAGGGTCAGGCGCAGCATGAAAGCGGCCGAGTGGCTCGGCCCATGGCGATCTGTGCGCCGCTCGCACCACATCACATTACCCGAGAAAAACAGCAAACAACCCAACAGCGCCAGCACGAAGTACAGACCGCGCACCAGCAGGCCACCGTAATTACCGAAGTGCAGGGTGTAAATCGGCGTCAGGAACCGGTCGTTGACGGTCAGAAAGTGATGCTTGGGGCGGTGGGTGTGGCCGTGGATCAATAGGTTGGCGTTGGAATCTTCCAGCACCCGCACCACTTCCTCCGGCGTCACATCCATAATATCTTCCGCTTTTAGACTGCTCATGGATTTACTTTGGTTGCGTAGCTCCATGGCGATGTGCCGGCGCACGGCCAATGGTTGCGCCAGTGCCTGTGCCTGCCATTGAGGGTTGCGAACCTGGGCCCGAAAGGCCATGTAATCCACGTCCCGGGTACATAGGGTATCGCCATGCATAAGCACTGCCGAGCGATCACCGAGCTGAACGATTGTGGGGTCATCAATCAGCTGAGCCCCGGCATTTTTGGCAAACTGCTCGCCTAATAAAAAGTCGCGATTGCCATGCATTAAATAAATCGCCACGCCTTTATCCGCCACCTGGCGCAACTGCGCCGCCGTTTGCGTTGCCAGGGGGCTATCGTCGTCGTCTCCAATCCAAACGTCAAAAAAATCCCCAAGTATATAAAGCGCCTGCGCATCCTGCGCCTGTGTGCGCAAAAATTCTTGGAAAGCTTCGGTGACCTCTGGTCTGGATTCGTGAAGATGTAAGTCCGAGATGAAAAGAGTCGTCATGGTGGGTCGCTTTTGTTCGTCTATCGTTTTATTCGCTTATTGTTATTCGTTTACCGTCACGCGCTCGATAACCACGGGCTCAACGGGAACATCCTGATGACCGGCTTTGCTGCCCGTGTCCACAGCTTTAATCTTATTCACCACGTCCATGCCCTCGGTCACTTGGGCAAACACGCAGTAACCCCAGCCCTGCGGGTTCTTTCCGCTGTGGTTCAGAAAGCCATTGTCCTGCACATTGATAAAAAACTGTGAGGTAGCGCTGTGAGGATCGTTGGTCCGGGCCATGGCGACGCTGCCCACTGTATTGGCCAGGCCGTTGTCCGCTTCGTTTTCAATCGCTTCGCGGGTTTCTTTGGTTTCCATGTCGGCCGTGAGCCCGCCGCCCTGAATCATGAAGTTGCGGATGACCCGATGAAAGATGGTGCCGTTGTAAAAACCTTCCTGCGCGTACTGTTTGAAATTCGCGGCTGTTTTGGGGGCTTTTTCGAAATTCAATTCCAGGGTGATGTCCCCCAGGGTGGTATGCAAAGTAATCATTGCGGCTCCTTGAGTATGCATAAAAACAGAAGCGCCAATCATACGCCCCTTGGCCTCAGAGCGAAACCGGGAGTTAAGAGGATGAAGACTGAAGCGCGAGGGAGGTCTCATTACCTTCTTTAACTCCATGCACGTTTTGAGCTAATGGGGCCCATCTCTATTCGGCTCGTCGCCAGCACGCGGAGTGTGTACACTTATGGCGCAAAAAGGCCAGCTTGGTGGGTTTTCGTAGAGAATAAGGTGCTCTTCAAGCGTAAGCGGAAAGCAGTCAAAGGTGTGGGCATGGGTGCGAGTGTGAGCGAGAGCGTAGGCGCTAATATCGGCAGGTTTATTACGATGGAGGGCACAGAGGGGGTCGGCAAAAGCACTAATTTGGGATTTGTGCGGGACTGGTTGACCTCCCGGGGCATTCACGTAGTGGTAACCCGCGAGCCCGGAGGGACCCCCTTGGCGGAAGAAATTCGCCATTTACTGCTGAGCAATCGAGACGAACCGGTGTTTCCTCTGACGGAGCTGTTATTGATTTTCGCCGCACGGGCTCAACACCTGGAACAGGTGGTAAAACCGGCACTGGCGCGGGGGCATTGGGTCTTATGCGATCGCTTTACCGATTCCACCTTTGCGTACCAAGGCGGTGGACGCGGTTTTGATCGGGCTCAGATCCGCCAGTTAGAAACGCTGGTGCAAGGGACGCTGCGCCCCGATATGACACTGATTCTGGATATCGATATCGAACTGGGACTGAGTCGTGCCCGCCAGCGCAGCGAGCCGGATCGGTTTGAAGGTGAAACCATCGCGTTCTTTCAGCGCGTGCGCGGGGTCTATCAAGAGTTGGCCGCCAGTGCGCCGGAACGTTACACCTTGGTGGATGCAGGCCAGCCGCTGGCGGCGGTGCAAGAGGATATTGAGCAGGTTTTGGTGACGCTGCTGGATGGACGGGGATAAAAGGAGGGGGTGGGACGGTTGCTTACCTCTTATCCTATTCCTATGCGGCCCGTGAGTTTACTCACGAAGCCGCATTTGGTACCAGGACGGCTCCTTAGAATCTCAAACCCAGTTGCAATGCCGCACCGGCTGAATCTTCATCGCCGGCAATACCGACCAGGTCCACATTGAACCAACCGGGAGACAAACCGATTCCCACTGAATAGGTGTCGTTGAAGTTGTCTTCAAGATCCGTCTGGATACCGGCGCGAAAGTGCAGCCAGCTCACCGGGCTCAACTCGATCCCAGCTCGGGCGGCCTGGCGATCCGCTCCAGTGGCCAGGTCGGGCGTGGCGCTTACATCGACGGCGCCTTCCAGCCGTACCCGCTGGCTCTGATAGCCCAGAGCGGCTGTTACCCGCGGTTTGAGCTCCAAAACGCCACCGTCGACCGTGTCGTACTCTTCGCTCAAGGCGTTATTGACCGCGAGGGCGGCCCGTACATTACCCAGGATATAGGTCATGCCCGCATCCACGTTGAAGCTCGAGCTCTCCAGGGTCTGGTTGTCGGCGTCAAAATCGTCCTCGTCAAATTCCTGCAAAGTGGAGTCGTATACGAACGTTTCCACCGTTACATACTTCGGAGTGGCACCGAGCAATAACCGGCCTGAACCCACGTCGAACCCTTTAGCCAGCGTAACCCCCAGATCGGTCACGAGTGCACCCCGAGCGTGGATGGATGACTGCAGTGAATCGGTTTCAAGGCGGTCGGCGATGGAGTCCGTAATTCGTTGATAGTCGTTCGGATCTATATCGGTAGCCACGTTGGCCGTAAGACGTGCGCGGTAGATGAAATTCAGCGCGATCGTATTGTTGGGAATCGCCAAGCTCAGCCCGCCGCCGGCATCCACCAGAGCCTCTTGGCTCTCGACGGTCTGCAGGTAATCAATGGCCCGCTGTGCCTGTGCCGGCGTCAGGTTCTGATAATTGCTGAGGGCATCTAGCTCGTCCAGAAAGTCCGACAGATCTTCCAAATCGTCGAGTAAATCCTTGTCGGCCTCGATAAACGCACCCAGATCAAAGGTCAGGGCAAAATCATCGTTCTCATCGAACGAGGCGCCTAAGCTGGGGTTGTAAAGCGCGCCATCCACATGGTTGCCGGTGGCGTAGGCCGCGCCTGACATACCCGCGACACGGGCATTGCCGTAATCGGCGTGGGCGGTACCGGCGGCGGTGAGTAAAGCGAGGCTGAGTAATGTTTTTTTCATAACGGGCACACCCCATGTTAGTGAGCAATTAAACGGTTCAATTTCCAAGTCAACATCACCCAAGCTGCCGAACTCAGTAGATTTGAGGCCCGTGCAGCGGAAATAAGACGGCGAGCATCACTCGGCAGTTTACTGTCGACACGGTTTTCGAGGTATTGAGTCATAAGTGTAGCAGCCAAAAGAATGGGCATAGAATATAAAAACAGCGATGGAGTCAACTGGTCCTGATCCTGAAATTGGCTTTCAGAAAGCCGGGGCCGACTGAAACGACACGTTGACGCCGCTGTCCGGGTCGTTAAACGCCAAAGTGCAGGCATGCAGATGCAGGCGAGAGCTGCGGGCGGTTACTGTCTCGGGTGTATACAACGTATCGCCGAGAATGGCGTGTCCCAATGCCAGCATATGCACCCGCAATTGGTGTGAGCGGCCGGTTACCGGCATCAGCTCCACCCGGGTCAGCTGTTGCACCACATCTCTGTGCAATACCCGAAAGCGGGTCAGGGCAGGCTTGCCGTGTTCGTGGTCGACCATTTGCCGCGGGCGGTTGGGCCAGTCACAGATTAAGGGCAAATTGACTTCTCCCTCATCGTCCGTCATCAGCCCCGTGACCACCGCCTGATAGGTCTTAGCTACCTGTCGCTGTTCAAATTGGCGACCGATGCTCCGCAGGGGCTCGTACCCCAGTGGCACCACTACTAACCCCGATGTGGGCTGGTCCAGCCGGTGCACAATGCGGGCATTGGGGTAGGTAGGCAACAAGCGATTGATCAGGCAGTCCTGTTTTTCTGGCCCTCTGCCGGGCACCGTCAATAAGCCCGCGGGTTTATCAACGACGAGGTAAGCATCACAGCGGTGCAATACGGTGGGCATGACAGGACTCGGTTACAGCTCAAAAGCGGGGTCGCGAATTATGGCAGAAATACTCGGTATACGAAATGCACCTGCCCTTGCTGAGTGGTACCATATTGCGACATACATACGGCGGTTGGGCCCGTGGGCATGCCTTTGTCAGGGCCCGGTCTGCAGGACAACCTATTGGTTTCAGACTATTGGTTTCAGAGAAACAGCGCATGAGAGATTTTCCGGCCCTGCCGTACCCCTGGCAGCAAACTGCCTGGCAACGGCTGGGGGCGCAGCTCGAACAGCGCCAGATGCCTCACGCCCTGATGCTGGCTGGGCCACAGGGCATCGGTAAACGGCATTTGGCTCAGGCGTTGGTCCAGCGGATGTTTTGTGTAGCGCCGGCCAGCGGCACAGCATGCGGTAAGTGCCGCGTGTGTGATCTGTTGAAAGCGGGCAGTCACCCGGATTTTATCGAGTTGGAACCGGAAGAACCGGGCAAGGCGATCCGGATTGATGAGGTCCGGGCGCTGACCCAAACCCTTGCGCAGACTGCTCAGCAAGGGGGCTACAAGGCCGTCATTATTGACCCGGCGGAAGCCATGAACGTCAATGCCGCCAACGCCTTGCTCAAACCCCTGGAGGAGCCGGCGGCCAATACGCTGCTGATACTCATTAGCCATAGCCCCAGCATCGTCATGCCCACCATTCGCAGTCGCTGTCAAATACACCTGTTGCCGCTGCCCAGCGCCGATCAGGTGCTGAGTTGGCTAAGCCCGTTGGTGACCGGCAGGGGCATGAGTCCAGAACAGTTGTTGAGCGCGAGTGGCGGGGCGCCGCTGAAAGCCCTGGCTTTATTGGACGGGGATGCGCTGGAGTGGCGACAACAGCTACAGGACGGTTTGCTGCAGCTGACCGAGGAGCGGATATCGGCTATCGCTCTGGCTGGCCAGTGGCTCAACGCCGACGTAACCCTTACCCTGGAGTGGCTGCTCGCCTGGGCGCACGATTTGGCGCGCTGGCGGGTGGGCGCATCCAGTGCGGTAATGGATACTCTGCCCGAGGGGATACAGGAGCGGCTGCGTCATATCTCGTTATCCGTGCTGCATCGCTACCTGGAAAAACTGCTGAGTATCAAAAAACAACTGCTTAGCGGCGCCAATCCCAATAAACAGCTATTATTGGAAGAAGTGCTCCTCGATTGGGGGCTAGTACTGCGAAGGCGAGCGGGGGCTGTGGCTTCATGATTATGAATGACGAGCCATTGAAGTTTCGTCGCTTAATACCGTATTAATATGAATAGCGTACGCTGTCGCGGTACGCCGTGATTTACCGTTAGATCAACACGTTTACAGACCAACACCTTTACAGACCAAGACAGGACACCCTATGCAAGCGATCGGAGGCGGCGCCCGCAACAGCATCCTCAACCTGACAATTAAAGACAAGGCCGTGCTCTACGCGGCCTATATGCCTTTTGTAAAACACGGCGGTCTGTTTATCCCCACCAACAAGAGCTACAAGCTGGGTGATGAGATATTTATGCTTCTGAATCTGATGGACGAACCGGAGAAAATCCCGGTGGCCGGCAAGGTGGTTTGGGTTACACCTAAAGGTGCTCAAGGCAACCGTGCCGCCGGTATCGGAGTGCAGTTCAGCGATCAGGACAATACGGCCGTGAGTAAAATCGAAAATTATCTGGCCGGTTCGCTCGAGTCGGAACGCGCCACTCACACCATGTGAGCATTGGCCGCTGCGGCAGCTTGACTCGGTCCGGCCCCCACAGTGTACCATTCGCCCCCTGAATTCACGTGGTTGCCCGGCCAGCCGGCACTTTCCCGCCCAACGAGCGTATTCTGCAAATGCAAATGTTAGTAGATTCCCACTGTCACCTGGATCGGTTAAAACTGGACGCCTATGACGGCGATCTTAACGCCGCTCTTGATGCGGCCCGGGCTCGAGGTGTGCGCCAGTTTCTGTGCATCGGCATTAGCCTGGCCAATCGTCAGACGGTGTTGGATATTGCTCATCGCCATAACGACGTGGTGGCCTCAGTGGGCGTGCACCCATGCGACGTGGAGTCGGGAACGGCCAGCGTGGAGCAGTTGGCGGAATGGGGGCAGAGCGAAAAAGTGGTGGCGTTGGGAGAGACCGGCCTGGACTACCATTACACGGAAGACACCAAAGCCCTACAGCAGGAAAGTTTTGCCATGCATTTGCAGGCGGGGGCTCAAGCAGGCCTGCCTGTGGTAGTGCATACCCGGGACGCCCGGGCCGATACGCTGGCACTGATCAAGAATTACGGTGATCTGGAGCACGCCGGCGTGTTGCACTGCTTTACCGAAGACTGGGACATGGCCAGAGCCGCGCTGGACATGAATTACTACATCTCCCTATCGGGCATTGTGACGTTTCGCAATGCTGAAGCGCTGCGCGATGTGGCTCGGCGAGTGCCGCTGGATCGGCTATTGGTGGAGACTGACTCTCCCTATCTGGCGCCTGTGCCCCACAGAGGCAAACCCAATGAGCCGCAGTTTGTCCGTGATGTGGCCGAGTTTGTGGCGGAGCTAAAAGGCGTTTCCTTTGCGCAGTTGGCAGAGCAGACCACGACCAACTTCCATCGTTTGTTTCCCAAGGCCCAAGGGTTTTTTCCAGCGGTTTGATCCCAGCTATGGCCGTTGAACCGCGAACACAACGATACACCCCATTATTCCTATAAGAGATTTTCATGGCCAATCACGATACACAGGCGCAGCAATTGCGGATAATGCTGGAGCTGCAAGACCGTATGAATACCCGGGTTCATCCCCAATGGCGCGAACAAAAGTTCGAATTCTACCGAGCGATTTGGGTGGAGTGCGCCGAGCTCATGGACCATTACGGTTGGAAATGGTGGAAAAAGCAGAGCCCGGACGCCGAGCAGGTGGCCCTGGAGCTGATCGATATTTGGCACTTTGGCCTGAGTATTCTCTTGCAAAGCGGTGCCGACACCGAAGCGCTGGTGGCGCAGGTGATGGAAGACTGGGTGGTGGCGACCGACGAAACCGATTTTCGCCTGGATCTGGAAGCGTTTGCCGCCGCTACGCTGGCGGACCGGCAGTTTCATGTGGGCGCCTTCGCCCGTCTTATGGCCGGGGTGCCCATGGACCTCGATAGCCTCTACCGGGGCTATGTGGGTAAGAATGTATTGAATTTTTTCCGCCAGGACCATGGCTACCAGGAAGGCACGTATCGCAAGAGCTGGCACGACGGCCGTGAAGATAACGAGCATTTGGTGGAGCTGGTGCATAGCCTCGATGCCAGCCGTATCAGCTTCCAAGAGGATCTGTATAAGGCGTTAAAAACCCGCTACCAGATCTGATCCCCTTTTAACCCAGGGCAATCCACCGGGCTACTGATCGTCGCCAAAAACCCGCACCTGGTTCCGGCCACCCGTCTTGGCGGCGTACAGCGCCTGGTCGGCCTGCTGGAGCCATTGCATATAATTATCCGGCAGGTTTGTCAGAGGTGCGATGCCCATGCTGATCGTGTACTGGATGGGCGCCGCGTCGGTTTGTACTGTGGCGTTTTCGATGGTTTCGCGGATGCGCTCGCAGATAACCCGCGCCCCCTCCGCATTAGTCTCGGGCAGAATAATGCCGAACTCCTCGCCGCCGTAGCGGCCGGCCCGATCTGACGAGCGGAGGTTGTCCCGAATGATTTGCGCGGTGTGTTTGATGACCTCATCACCGGCGAGGTGTCCATAAGTGTCATTAACGGGTTTGAAGTGGTCTATGTCGAACATCACCAAGGCGGACTCATGGCCATAACGCCGATGGCGCTCGAACTCGGCATCAATATGATTTTCCCAGGTGCCGCGGTTGAGCAGGCCGGTCAAACCATCGGTCATGCTTAATCGGCCCAACTCCTTGTTCGCTTGCTCAAGGGCCATTCGGCTACTGGCGATGTCAGTCACATCGTAGATCATCAGGCAAATTTTATTGACGTTGCCGTCGGGGCCAATCACCGGACTAATGGTCAAATTCTGATACATAAACGGTTCAGTGCCGGTAATCGGTCGGGTGTTGCGAAACCGGAACAGGTAAGGGCGCTGCTCCCAGGAGGTAAAGGTTCGGGTGTTCAGCAGCACTACCGATTCGACTTTGCGTTTTAGCCATTTTTGCGGCAGGTCGGGGAAAAAGTCGAACAGAACCTGATTGTGGATCATGGCTGTGGGAACGCCGCTGTGGCTGGCCATAAATCCGTTCCAGGCTTGTACCCTGTAATCCAAATCCAGCACCACCACGCCGACCTCGACCGACTCGAGCATATCGATCAGCCAATGAAAGGCGCTCAGGTCCGATTGGGGCTGGCTCATAAAGGTTACTCCTTGCTGCGGTGCAGAAGCTCGGTGAGTTTAGGTAAGGAGTCTTCGGTAAATAGCACCATCAAGTCGCAATTAATCGAGTAACCTTCCGCGCCATAATGAATTTCAATCGCCAGCAGCTGTTCCTGGTTCTGTTTGTGGTGCTGCACCAGCCGCGCCGTCTGCAATTGCCGCCCTAGCACTGTGGGGTGGCCGAGAGCCAGTTGCAGCCCCATCTGATCGCTCATGCATTTGAGGAACGCCCCGAAGAGAATACTCGACATATCCATCAGCACCTCCACTTCTACTGAGCTGGACGTGCTCTCGTCCGATTGGTAATTGAGCAATTTGGCCATATCGGCATAGCTGGAGTCGGTAAATAACAGCAGGGCCTCTCCCGCGATGCCCGAGCCGATAAATCCCTGACAGACCGCGGAGTGTGTCGTCTTGGATATCGCGGCCGAGAGCGCCATGCTCAGCTCAGAGCGGGCAATTTTATTCACCTTGGGCACTGGCAGTTTGATAAACACATTCAGCAAACGCGCCAGTAAACCCGCCGCTTGCCCCATAGCCAGGTTGGCGGTTTCCTGTAGGTAATCGTGCAGATCGCCGTCGCCAGATGCGTCCTGTGTCGTGCTGGTGCTGCCGGGCTTTTCCTCGTGGGTTCGATTGGCTTCGCCGGGACGATAAAGCCCGTATTTTTGTACTAATTGGGCCAGCGTGGCCGCAGCAGTGGGTTTCTTAATGAAGTCCATCGCACCCAGCTCCAACACTCGCGTACGAGCCTGGGGCTGGACGTCACCGGAGACGACTACAGTCAGCACGGGAAGATCTTCTTCTTTTATGGCTTGCAGCACGGCGTAGCCGTCCAGCGTTGGCATATTGAGATCGAGAAACAGAATGTCGGCGGCGCCCGCCCGGACTTTTTGAAGTGCTTCGTGCCCGTCTGCTGCAAAGGTAACGCTAACATCCCAGTCGATTGGCAGGGCTTTGGCCATTTGTTTTCGGGCCAGAGCGGAATCGTCACAGATCAGAACCTGCGTAGACATTGGCACTGAGACTCTTGAAGCGAATGTAAAGAAGTTACGAAGCTATAATTTGTCAGATTGAGATTGCCAGATTGTCGCAATTTACAACATTGAGTATAGCAGTCCCGATAAATAACGACACCTTCAATACCGGCAATGCGGGTGAGGCCGGATAAACCAACGGGTTAAATACGTGACCAGACCGAAAACAAGGTCTAACGGGAGGTGCGCAGAGCGGGAAACCACAAACGCGTTAGTTATTTGCACTCCAGTGGTATACTTAACCGGTAAAAACAGGGATAAAGCTCCCTCAGCGCAGAAAGAGCGCAGAAAGAGCGCAAAAGGACTTGTCGGTTGATATAGAAATTTGATAAAGTGCGCGCCACAAAATAGGACTATAGCTCAGTTGGTTAGAGCGCTACCTTGACATGGTAGAGGTCCCCAGTTCGAATCTGGGTAGTCCTACCACTACATTTGGCCCGATGGCCCACAAAAAACCCCACGTTAGTGGGGTTTTTTGATTAAGCGCGGGGTGATGTCGCTAGCCGATCCTTGACTGCCTGGGCTTTTTACGTGCCTCACCGGCTATGCCTGCCAGATCACCTTTAGCTGAAGCGCATATTGCTGAGCTTCTGGATTTGAGCCATGCGGTTGTAACCATCCCAATGATCGATTCGTGCTTCGCGCCAGCCAGAAAGCCACTGCTGCCGTGCCTGACCCGTGTCATGAGGGCACAGACTTCTGGAGCGGCCATCAATGCCGGCTTGATAACCTCTTCCAAATGCGCGTTCTGTCTGGTTACGTTTTTGACGTTTCATTGGTAAGTGCACCTCTGTATCGGGGGTTGAACGATATCGCCCAGTCGAGATGGTACGCGTCCCGCACAACTGCCGCCCGACTGAACAGGGAAAAACGCCTCACTCCCGGGGCCGAGTGGAACCGGAAGAGGCGACGTCTTACATCACTGCGTTGCCTCGCTGGCTGGTACACTGATTTGTGTGGCTGTGTTGGAGTCAGCTTTCACAATCCCTGAAGAGGCAAACTTCAGTACAGCAAAAAGGCCAACCCTTGGGAATGAACATATTCTAATAGCCGGGCCACTGCATATGGCCCAAACGTCTATAAAGCATTTGACAGACAACATTCACGCCAACTCCTTGGCTTCGGCGGTAGTTGGCGCAGATTGCACAGCATAGGAATTTAAGGTGAGACAGCCACATCCGTATTTTGCCACTTGTCCCAAGGGGCTCGAAAGTTTGCTAATGGCCGAGTTGGCCGAGTTGGGCGCTACCCGGCAGCGTGAGACTGTGGCCGGCGTTTACTTTGATGGCGATCTGAGCATCGCTTACCGGGTGTGCCTGTGGTCGCGGCTGGCCAATAAAGTGTTATTGCCTCTGACCAGCTTCGACGTGAGCAGCCAAGAAGATCTGTACGAGGGCGCCAAAGCCATTGTTTGGGAAGAGCACTTGGGGCCCCAAACCACGTTTTTGGTGGATTTCATTGGCTCTAGCGGTGCTATCCGCAACACCCAGTTTGGTGCGTTGAAAATCAAAGACGCCGTGGTGGACCGGTTGCGTGATTATATGGGCACCCGGCCCTCGGTCAGCAAGAGCAATCCGGATCTGCGCATCAATGCGCGTCTGAGCAAAAACAAAGCGGTGATCAGCCTTGATTTGTCTGGGGAGAGCCTTCACCGGCGCGGCTACAGGCTCAAGCAGGGCGGGGCGCCGTTAAAGGAAAACCTCGCGGCGGGCATATTATTGCGCGCCGGCTGGCCGGCACTGGCGCAACAGGGCGCTGCGCTACTGGACCCGATGTGCGGCTCTGGAACCCTGCTTATTGAAGCCGCTTACATGGCCGCGGACATAGCGCCGGGTTTGGGACGGGCGAATTTCGGCTTTGAGCGCTGGCTTAACCATCGCAACGACGTGTGGCTCGATTTGCGTGGCGAAGCCATTGAACGCCGCCGGGCCGGGCTCGCGGGTCAGCGACCGGAGATCCGCGGTTATGATGCGGACCTCAAAGTTATCCGCGCCGCCGAAGACAATATTATCCGCGCCGAATTGGACGACTGGCTGAGAGTCAGCCGAAAAGAGTTGTCGACATTTAAAAAGCCTACCCACACCGCGCTGGACTCAGGTCTGGTGGTCACCAACCCGCCCTATGGCGAGCGGCTGGGTGAAATTGAATCCCTTAAACTGCTGTACGCCCACCTGGGTGAGCGTCTACGCGACGAATTTGTCGGTTGGCGGGCGGCGGTGTTTACCGGCAACCCCGATTTGGGCAAGCAGATGGGCCTGCGTGCCGAGAAAAAATACAAACTGTTCAACGGCCCGTTACCGGCCGAATTGCTGCTGTTTTCGGTAGCCGAAGAGAACTTTGTGAAAGCGGGCACTCGACGCGATGTGGAGAGCCGTTTGGAGGGACCGGCGGACGGGCAGCCCCCGGAGACAACCACCGCGCTGAGCCCCGGCGCCCAAATGTTGGCCAACCGTTTGCGCAAAAACTTGAAGCAGTTGAGCCGATGGGTGCGCAAAGAAAATATTCAATGCTACCGACTTTATGACGCCGATATGCCCGAGTACGCCGCCGCGGTGGACTTGTACTGGGGCCTAACCTCTGGGCAAACCGGAGCACCACAGCTCTACGCCCATGTGCAGGAATACGCGGCGCCCAAGTCCGTGGACGAGGGCAGGGCCGAGCAGCGTTTTGCCGAGCTAATGGCAGCCCTGCCCGAGGTGTTGGAGATTCCCCAGGAACGTATTGCCTATAAACAGCGACGTCGTAATAAAGGCACCAGCCAATACGAAAAATTGGCTGAGCGCCCCAGGGGCGAGCTGATCAGTGTGCAGGAAGGACAGGCGCGCCTGCAGATCAACTTATGGCAATATCTGGATACGGGCTTGTTCCTGGATCATCGGCCGGTGCGCAATAGGATTGCTCAGTGGGCCAGGGGGAAAAGTTTTTTAAATCTATTTTGCTATACCGCCAGCGCCAGCGTGCACGCCGCACTGGGTGGAGCACGATTTACCCTCAGTGTTGACATGTCCAACACCTATTTGAACTGGGCACGGAAAAATCTGGCCGCGAACGGTTTGAGCGAAAGCCGCAACCGTTTGGAGCAAGCCGATTGCCTTCAATGGTTGGAAAACAATACCCAGCAGTTTGATTTGGTGTTTCTCGATCCGCCGAGTTTTTCTAACTCCAAAAAAATGCCCGGCGTGCTGGATGTTCAGCGGGACCATGTGTCTTTGATTCACAAAAGCATGCGTGCGGTGGCCGACGGCGGGACCTTAATCTTTTCTACTAATTTGCGCACTTTTACATTGGATGAGGCTGCGCTGCAGGATTATCAGATTGAGAACATCACCGCTCAGACGCTGGACCCGGACTTTAAACGCAATACAAAGATTCACCAATGCTGGTTGATACGGCATTGATGGATGGACGGATGGGTAGATAAACGCGCGCCTTGTGGCAGGAGTGAATATGAAATGGTTGAGAAACCCGGTGACGGCGATTTTGCAAAGTAACGCCTTGCCGGGTTTGAAAATTATTGCCCTGAGCCTGCTGTTGTTATTCGTCACGGCGTTGCCTTACATGCTCTATGTGCTCGTGGTGACGGACGGACCTTATCTGCAGGCGCTGGGCGTCGTGTTTGGTATCGGCGCACTGGCCGCGCATATGGGTTTTATTGCCGGTCTCTCGTGGCTGATCTGGAACAGTTTTATGGGAGGCGGTAAGCGCTGAGGCGGCGGCTATTGCTGGAAGTTCTTCCAGAGCATCATTAACTTTCCGCCCAAGCTTCCTCTCAGCCTTCGCCCAAGAATCCTCCAGACTGGCGCGCCCATAAATGCGCATAAAGGCCGCCGCGTTCAATCAATTCGCTGTGGCTGCCTTGTTCCACAATGCGCCCTTGATCCAAAACAATCAAACGGTCCAGCGCCGCAATCGTGGATAACCGGTGGGCAATGGCAATGACCGTTTTACCTTCCATCAGCTGATTGAGATTGGCTTGAATAGCGGCTTCGACTTCGGAGTCCAGCGCCGACGTCGCTTCGTCCATAATCAGTATTGGCGCGTCTTTTAGCAGCACCCGGGCGATGGCTATGCGCTGGCGCTGTCCGCCGGACAGTTTTACCCCGCGCTCTCCTACATGGGCGTCATAAGCGCGCCGCCCTTGTGCATCGCTCAAGCCCTGAATAAATTCATCGGCTTCGGCCTGCTGCGCTGCGGCTCGCATTTGCTGCTCGTCGGCGTCGGGGCGGCCGTAGAGAATATTGTCGCGCACCGAGCGATGCAGCAATGACGTGTCCTGGGTGATCATGCCGATCTGCGCGCGCAAACTTTCCTGTTGAACCGTGGCGATGTCTTGTCCGTCGATTAAAATTCTTCCCGATTCCACATCGTAAAAACGCAAGAGCAAATTGACCAAAGTGGATTTCCCCGCGCCGGAGCGGCCCACCAGCCCGATCTTTTCGCCGGGTTTGATGGTGAGGTTAAAATCCTCCAGCACGCCTTCGCCCTTGTCGTAATGAAAGTGTACCTGCTCAAACGTCAACTGCCCTTGGGTGACTTTCAGTTCTGGGGCCCCCTCCCGGTCGCGCACTGTGCGCACGGTGGAGAATGTGTTGATGCCATCCTGAGTGGTACCGATGTTTTCAAACAGGTTGGATATCTCCCACATAATCCATTGGGACATCCCGTTTAACCGCAATACCAAACCCAGTGCCGCGGCAATAGCACCGGTGGAGATGTTGTCGCCGTGCCACAGCCAGATCGACAGTGCCGCCGTGCTAAAAATTAACAGTGCGTTAATGGCCCATACGCCGCTGTTGAGCAGCGTTGCCAAGCGCATCTGTGGGTAAACAGTGCCGAGGAAGTGGCTCATGCCCTCCCGGGCATAATTGGCCTCTCGCCGGGAGTGAGAGAACAGTTTGACCGTGGCGATATTGGTGTAGCTGTCCACGATGCGCCCGGTCATTTCCGAGCGGGCATCCGCTTGACGGGTGGCGACTTTGGACAGGCGTGGCAGAAAATAATACAACAGCCCGGAGTAGGCGAAAAACCAGGCAATCAGCGGCGCACCCAGGCGATAATCCAGTGTGCTTAGGAGGATGATCATGCCGGTAAAATAAACCAGAATATACACGGCGATATCCAGCAGGCGCATCACCGTTTCCCGCACCGCCAATGCGGTTTGCATCACTTTGGTGGCAATGCGGCCGGCGAATTCATCTTGAAAAAAGCTGACGCTTTGCCCCAAAAGATAGCGGTGCGCCTGCCAGCGAATCGCCATGGGGTAGTTGCCAGCCAGACTTTGATGAATTAGCACCGAGTGAAAAAACACGGTGATCGGCAGGGCCACCAGAACCAGCGCGCCCATCACCGTCAGTTGTGTGCCGTACTGGGTCCAGAGCTGATCCGGCTCAGTGTTGGTCAGCCAATCTACCAGCACACCTAAAAAACTGAACAACGCAATTTCCAGCACGGCGACCACGGCCGACAAGGCCGCTACAGCCAACAGTAAACCGGTCGCGCCGCGGGTGTAATGACGGCAAAAAGCCACCAGGGTAGCGGGTGGGCGCGTGGGCTCATCCGCCGGAAAAGGTTGGAGTAGACGTTCAAAAAAAGCCAGCATGTTGGTTGAGCGCAGCTCCTCGGCATGAGTACGAATTGGATGCGGGTATGTGGCGTAAACTTCTTTAGCGCTCGTTTAGCGCGTGGCCGTAACCGTGCTGGATGCCATCGGGCCTCACAGGCCGGGGCGGGTCCGGGGCTCGTAATGGTAACAGGCTTTATTGGTGAAAATGTAGCTTTGCGTTAGACTGGCGTCCGATTCGGCCGGGAAGAACGGGTACCACTTGCACTGTTTTGGTGTGGCGCGGACCATTTAAATGCGCCTTAGCAACTGGCCCCGGGGAATGTAACGAGGAGCACAAAGAGCGGGTTATGAGAAAATTATTATTGGTGTTTGGTGCGGGCGCTCTGGGCGGGCTGATCAGCTGTCTAATAACTTGGCAGTTTGGTGTGATGGGTGTAAACCGGTCACTGGGAGTGGCTATTGCGCCGGGCCTGACTCTGAACTGGTTATACCCGCACATTGTCTGGGGCGGGCTCTGGGGGCTGATGTTCCTGCTGCCTGTGC
>DAHVRW010000047.1 GCA_027322215.1 Marinimicrobium sp. | reverse complement strand
CCTGGGTGCTGCGCTCGCGGGCATCCCAGGGCGCCAGCACGATTCCGGTTCCGGCCGTATTGGTGCCGTTAAACCCATTAATTACGAATAGGTTGGATATTTCAGGAATGTTCTCCATCAACCGGACAAATTCGTCACTGTTGCGCTCGGTATAGTCCAGCGTGGCGAAACTGTCGGCTTCACCCATAGCAAAGACAAAACCCTGATCTTCCGGCGGTTCCAGCTCCGACGGGCTGGTAACAAACAGAAAGTAACAGGATACAAGCACGATGACGGCGAAGGTCAACAACACCGGCTGGGTATCCAAAGCCCCGCTCAGCCGCCTATGGTAGCCCTCACGCAAACGGGAAAAACGGCTGTCCAACCAGACTTCGAGCTTGGCTCGCCGGTGCGCTTCGGTTCGCGATCGCAAAATGCGCGAGCACATCATGGGCGACAACGTCAGCGCCACAACCCCTGAAAGAATCACTGCAGCGGAGAGCGTGAAAGCGAATTCTATAAACAGAATACCGGTCAGCCCGCCCATAAAACCCAGGGGGATAAATACCGCCACCAAGGTGGTGGACATAGCCACCACGGGCCAAGCAAGCTGGCGCGCACCCAATAATGAAGCGTCTAGGCGAGACATACCATCGTCGATATGACGCTGAATATTTTCCAGCATGATGATGGCATCGTCCACCACGATCCCGATGGCCAGCACCATCGCCAATAGCGTGAGTAAGTTGATGGAAAAACCCAGCATCCAAATCAGGAACAAGGTGCCCACCAGCGAGAGGGGTACCGCAACAGCCGGAATGATGACGCTGCGCACGGAACCGAGAAACCCGTAGATCACCAGCACGACAATAATCAGGGCCAACCCGATACTGATGACCACTTCATTGATGGCGTTCTCAATATATTCCGTAGAATCGTATGGCAGGTCAGCCTCCATGCCTTCAGGCAATTGAGGCAAGATGTCGTTGTACCAAACCTTGCGCACGTCGGCAATGACATCAAGCGCGTTCGCATCCGGGGATACTTCAATGCCTATAAATGTGGCGGATTTGCCGTTAAAGCTGACCGAGCTATCGTAGCTCTCACCGCCCAGCTCCACATCCGCAACGTCATGCAGGCGAACTACGGCGCCATTCTCACTGCGAACAACCAGCTGCTCGAACTCTTCCGCACTATGCAGGTCGGTACCGGCGTTCAAATCGATGGCGACCATTTGGCCTTTTGTCCGGCCGAGTGCGGCCAGCACGTTATTGGCGCGCAGTGCGGCCGATACGTCTTGCCCCGTAACGCCTAAAGACGCCATACGTGTGGGATCGAGCCAAATGCGCATGGCAAAGGTTCGGCCACCCATAATCGCTGCTTGCTGGACGCCGGGAATTGTCGCCAATTGTGGCTCCACAACCCGAACCAGGTAATCCGTGATTTGGTTAGATTCCAAAACATCACTGTAAAAGGACATGTACATGGCCGCGGTCTGCTGCCCTACCGACAATGTCACTACCGGATCGAGCGCGTTCTCTGGCAAATCGGAACGCAGTGCGTTAACCCGTGCGGCAATCTGGGTTAATGCTTCGTTGGGGTCGTAATCCAGGCGCAAGTACGCCTGAACATTACTCATACCGGCGGAAGAGTTGGAGATCAGGTAATCAATACCTTCGGCCGCGGCCACTTCCCGCTCCATGGGGGCGGTGATAAAGCCCTGGATCAGGTCGGCATCCGCCCCGATGTAGGCTGTGGTCACGCTAACGACAGCGTTCTGCACCTCCGGAAACTGGCGCACGTTGAGTTCTGTGGCGGAGCGCAGCCCCAGCAACAGAATAAACAGGCTGATCACCATAGCCAGGATTGGCTTGCGGATAAATACGTCTGTAAAACTCATGGGTGATCTCCCTATTGATTCGCAGGCTGCGGATCCAAATCAGCGGTGGGCGCCATATTTGCGTTATCGCTGATGAGTACTACAGACCCGGTGCGCAGCTTCAGCAAGCCGGAGCTTGCGATGCGATCACCAACTTCCAGCCCATCCAGAATCGTAATCAGGTCACCACGGCGTTCACCCGTCATGACAAAGCGCTGGTGCGCACGCAAAGTGCCGTCGTCATCTTCGCGGATGACAAAGACTGAGTTCCCGTAAGGGTTAAATTGGATAGCGGTTTGAGGGACAAGTTTGACCGTGGACGGCTCGCCAATATCGATCTGTACGCGGCCGAACATGCCGGGCTGCAGAAGCAGATCGGGGTTGGGAAGCGTGGCCTGAACCAGGAAGGTACGGGTGGACTCTTGTATCGCGGGCTCAATAGCGGTGATTTCGCCCGTAAACTTCGTATCCGGATAGGCGTCCGCCCCAGCGATGACTCTTTGTCCTACATGCAATAGCGGCAGGCGGCGTTCGGGCAGTGTGAAGTTCAGGTATATAGGATCAAGGGATTGCACCGAGATAACCGGGCTTCCGGTGGCCACATACTGACCCAGGTTAACTTGACGAATACCAGAGATACCGTCAAACGGTGCCCGAATCGTTTTCTGGCGGATGCGAGCTTCCTGCGCTTTCACAGCCGCACTGGCTTGAGCCGCTTCGCTCTGCCGGCGCTGCAGCTCCGATTCAGAGATACTGTTTTCCCGAAACAGACGCTCGTGGCGGTTCAGCTCCACCAGAGCCAACTGTTCAACCGCCTGGAGGCGCTCCAGCTCGGCTTCGTCAGCTTCGATATCCAGTGAAATCAAACGCTGCCCTTTAGTCACTTCGGCGCCATTTTCAAAATGAATACCCGTGACGATGCCGTTGGCTTCGGTCGTCAGCTCAGCACCATTTACAGCTCTAAAGGTCCCCACAGCGGTGGCCGACGGACGCCATTGATCCTCTGTTACCTCAGCAACCGTAATGGTTGCAGGGGGCACCGGCATATTGTCCAAAAACTGATGCATGAAATAATTGCCGACAGCTTTGTAGCCAAAGATGCCACCAAATAATATACCCACAGCAACCAGCATCAGGATCATGCGCTTGGTCATTCTCTTTCTCCCTAACAATAAATATTCGAGCGCGAGCACACAGATAAATTAGCGACAGGCAGGGTCAAAGCTGCTGTATGCAATTAATAAAGAGGGCCATGCTAGCAGAAAGTCGTACATGTCGAGGTCATAGTAATAAAGGCGCCGAGTTTAGCGCAGAATTGGTGCATCGTATAGGCAACTTACAACTTATTACATTTTCGAGGGTGCGGCTTGAGCCACCTTTTCCTTTTGACTCCAGGTCCCGCTGTTTTGGCATTTGTGGCCGGAGTAAACGCGCCTCGGCCGCCCCGTGAAGTGAGCCGAACCCATGGGGTTTTTGACCCCCAAGTGCTTAATCCTGGAGCTTACCCGAGGCGTCACATCCGCCCCCAGCTTCTGATTGAACAAGCTTGTGAAATTTGATTGCGGGGCTGCCATCTCACTACTATACTGTATGCATGAACAGTATTAAAGAGTCTCAAAACCCGCTGCTGCAGGCGTTGACGAGTCGTCACCTCATATGGCGTGGCGGCACGGGCCTGGGGCAGAAAACCCGGCCCACAGGCCTGCCGCAGCTCGATCACAAGCTGGGAGGTGGTTTGCCGGCCCAGGGAGTGATCGATGTGCGTAGCCTGAAGGGAATTGGGGAGCTGCGCCTGTTTCTGCCCTCTCTGTCTGAAGCGCAAGGCAGTGGTCGCCTGTGTGTTTTTATATCCCCGCCTTGGCAGCTGTACGCTGAAGGGCTTGCCGGAGCCGGCCTGGACCTGGCTCAAGTGCTGGTGGTCCGCCCCGGCACAGACGCTGAATCCCTATGGGCAGCGGAACAGAGTTTAAAAAGCGGTGCTTGTCACGCAGTGATTTTGTGGCAGGACAGTATGACTCTACACCAAGCCCGGCGCCTGCAACTGGCAGCCCAGCAAGGACAGGCACAGCTGGTACTTTTACGTTCCAGTGAAGCCCCCAGCCTGCCCGCCAGCTTATGTCTGCAGCTAACGGCTCATAGCCGGGGTCTGATGGTCAACGTCCTCAAGCGCCGGGGAGGCTGGCCAGTTCGCGAGTTTCTTTTGGATCTGCGCAACCATTGGCCCGAGCTGACCCTGAACTCTGATACCCGTCGTCGAAGAACAGCGGACAAGGCGCAAACACTTTGATGTTGTGAGCCTGTGTATGAATCTGTGGTTGTATCTACACTTCCCCGCTCTGCAGCTGGATAGTCTATTGCAAGAACACACCGCACAGCCCCTGGCGGTGTTGGACACTCAGCGCAATGTTCTGGTGCAGGTTAATGCCCTGGCTATTGAACGGGGCGTAGAAGTCGGCATGGATTTAGCCACAGCCGCGGCGCTGTGCCGCGACTTGCAATGGGTGCCCTATAAAGAGGCTCTGGAAAGCCAGAAGTTGCAGGAAATTGCCCGTTGGCTGTACGACTTGAGCGCGGATATTGTTCTTTACCCGCCTGACGGACTATTGCTGAAAGTCAGCTCCATGCTGAATTTTTACGCAGGGTTAATGCCCTACTGGCTCAGCGTTCAAACCTTACTTAACGCGCTCCCCTACCGCTATCACTACGCCACTGGCTATACACCGCTGGCTGCCCAGCTTTTGGCCAAAGCTGGCGAGTGTCATATCAGTGAGGATGCCCAGAAGTTAAAACAAAGGTATGCCGCGTGTTCAATCGAACATACGGATTTGGCGCCCAAATATTTAGAGCCGCTTCGCCGAGTGGGGATAGTCCGGGTTGCGGATCTGCTCAGCATTCCACTAAAGGAGCTCTCCCGGCGGTTTCCTTTGGAGGTGACTCATTATATTGGGCATTTAAGTGGTGAACTAAGCCAGCCTTTGGAGTTTCATCACCCTCCAGAGCAATTTCAGCAGTATCTGGAGCTGCTCTACGAGATTACTGACCTCCAGGTGCTGCAAGGCCCCCTCAAGCGCCAATTGAGTCTGTTGGAAATGTTTTTGAGACGACGGGAGCAGGTGTGTACGCGTCTTCAGTTACGCCTGCATCAGCGCAATGCTGCCTCACTGGAAATCACGGTCGGCTCTGCTCAAGGCGAATACCAGGCCCATAAATGGTTGGAGCTTGCGCAACTCACCCTGGGAAAATGCCAACTGACATCCCCTGTGTACGCTTTAACCTTGCGCGTCGAGCAGTTTCAGGAAAAAGCGGGCCAGAGCGTCGATTTGTTCACCGGCCCCCAGGGTCAGCACACCTCTCAACAGCTGGTGTCGGTATTGCAGGCTCGTCTAGGACCTGAACGGGTGACGGGGTTGTCTCGTGGAGATGATTTCCGCCCCGAGCGGGCCAGCATTGACTGCCCCGCTCTGACGCCAAGTGAGCCTGCAATTCAAAACGCCCCTTTATTGCGTCCCACTTTTTTACTGCCGGCACCGCGGGCTCTGGCCGAACCCGTGGCCATTATTCATGGCCCGGAACGCATCGATACAGGCTGGTGGGATCAAGCCGAACAGGTGCGGGATTATTACATTGCCCACAACCAGGCTGGCCAGTGGTATTGGCTGTTTCGCACTCCAGGAAGCAACCATTCTGTTCCTCAATGGTTTGTGCATGGCTATTTTAGTTGAGTGGCACCTATGAATTACGCCGAACTATTTTGCCAAAGTAATTTCTCTTTCCTCGAAGGAGCCTCTCATCCCCAGGAATTGATCAGCCAGGCCAGCTTTTTGGGCTATGAGGCGCTGGCGATCACCGATGAGTGTTCCGTGGCGGGTGTGGTCAGAGCCTACACTTGCATCAAACAGGAGCAGCTCCCCATCAAGTTGATCATCGGCAGCCTCTTTCGTTTGGGCGAGCAGCTTGAGGTGGTATTGCTTTGTCCTAATCGACAGGCCTATGCCGAATTGTGCCGGGTTATCAGCAACGCCCGCGGCCGCAGTGCCAAGGGTTCCTACCAGTTAGTGGAGTGGGATATTAATTCCCTGCGCCACTGTCTGGTGATTTGGCTACCCACCGGGCAGACGGAACACGATCAGTACTGGGCCAAGCGCTTAGTGCAATATCATAAAACGCGCTTATGGCTGGGGTGCCGCCGCCTTCTTCGCAACAATGAACACCGCCATTTGGGTTATTGTGAGCTGCTGAGCCGGCGCCACCAAATTCCAATTACCGCTTGCGGCGCGGTGTTGATGCACAGCCCTGAGCGTCTTCCGTTGCAACATGTGCTGAACGCCATTCGTCTGGGTACCAGTGTTGCCAAAGCGGGCCGACAGCTGCTGCCCAACGGGGAAAACAGCCTGCGCTCACTGGCTAAACTGCACAAGCTGTTTAAAGCCGAATGGCTGGCGGAAACGGTCACCATCGCGGATCTGTGCCACTTCAGCCTGCACGAGCTGCGTTACGAATACCCGGCTGAGCTGGTTCCTCCGGGATACAAGCCGTTTGATTATTTGTGTCAGCTGGTGGAGCTAGGCATCGCCAAGCGCTTTCCCGAAGGGTTGAGCTCCAAGTTGCGGGGCATTATTGATAAAGAATTGGCGCTGATAGAAGAGCTGGGCTACGCGCACTTTTTTCTCACGATTCACGATCTTGTGCAATTTGCTCAACGCAAAAATATTCTGTACCAAGGACGCGGCTCAGCAGCCAACTCGGTGGTGTGCTACTGCCTGGAGATTACCGCCGTCGATCCTCGGCATATCAACGTATTATTTGAACGCTTTTTGTCCAGAGAACGGGACGAACCGCCCGATATTGATGTGGATTTTGAGCATCAGCGCCGAGAGGAAGTCATTCAATACATCTATCAAAAATACGGACGCAAACACGCCGCACTTGCCGCTACTGTTATCAGCTATCGCTTTAAAAGCGCCGTGCGGGATGTGGGTAAAGCCCTGGGGATCGACGCCGCGCGACTGGACTTTTTTATTCGCAATATTAATCGCCGCGATCGAGACACTCGCTGGGAAACTCAGATAGAAAAACTGGGGCTTGACCCTTACTCCCCTAAGGGCATGCAGTTTATTCAACTGGTTAATGAAATACGGGGCTTTCCTCGCCATCTTTCCCAGCACGTCGGAGGCTTTGTAATTTCTGCGGGGCCTCTTTATGAACTGGTTCCGGTCGAAAATGCCAGCATGGCCGAGCGCACCGTAATTCAGTGGGATAAAGACGATATTGAAAGCTTGGGACTGTTGAAAGTGGATGTATTGGCCCTGGGTATACTGACCGCTATTCGCAAAAGTTTTGACCTCTTGCGCAGTCATTACGCCCGGGAATACACCCTGGCGGGCATTACCTCTGAAATGGACGATGCGCAGGTATATCAAATGATTCAGCGTGCCGATACCGTGGGTTTGTTTCAAATCGAATCCCGCGCGCAAATGTCTATGCTCCCCCGTTTAAAGCCTGAGTGTTATTACGATTTGGTCATTCAAATTGCCATCGTTCGTCCGGGCCCTATTCAAGGCGGAATGGTGCACCCGTATCTGAAACGCCGCAATCACGAAGAGGCAATAGAGTATCCATCAGAAGCGGTCAAGGAGGTATTGAGCCGGACTCTGGGTGTGCCTATTTTTCAAGAGCAGGTAATTCAGTTGGCCATGGTAGCCGCCGGTTTTAGCGGCGGCGAAGCGGATCAGTTGCGACGCGCCATGGCGGCCTGGAAAAAAACCGGCGACCTGGAAAAGTTTCGTCATAAGCTGATTGACGGCATGAAAACACGCGGCTATAGCCGCGAGTACGCCGAGCGGATTTATCAGCAAATTTGCGGCTTTGGCGAGTACGGCTTTCCGGAATCCCATTCCGCCAGTTTCGCCTTGCTGGCTTATGCCTCAGCTTGGCTAAAATGCCATTACCCGGCCGTTTATTACACAGCGCTGCTCAACAGTTTGCCCATGGGCTTTTATTCACCATCGCAACTGATTCAAGACGCACGGCGTCACCACGTTGAGGTAAACCCTGTATGCGTCAATCGCTCCCAATGGGAACACACCCTGGAAGGCAAACAGCCACCTTTCGCACTGCGCCTGGGGCTCAGCCTGGTAAAAGGTTTGTCAGCGCAGGGCGCGCAAACGCTATTGCAGGCACGCCAGTCTCAAACAGATCAAGCGTTTTCGCAGATTCACGATGTTCAACGCCTTGGATTGAACAAGCGCGATCTTGAGGCGCTGGCCAGTGCCGATGCGTTCCATGCGTTCGGACAGAATCGCTTTCACACCCGCTGGCACCTGATGGACAATGCGGCTGAATTGCCCCTGTTCGCCCAAAAAAGTCTGGATTTTGTTGCCGAAAGCCCGGCGCCGTTTATCGACTCCCCCAGCGAAGTGACTAATTTGGTTGAGGATTATGCGGCACTGGGACTTACCCTTAAACGCCATCCTATCGAAATATTGGAAGAGAGCGGCGCCTTGGGCGCTTACACCCACGCTGAGAATTTAACCCGTCTTCCTCATAAATCCTTGGTCACTGTGGCCGGTGTGGTAACGGGCAGGCAGAGCCCGGGCACCGCGGCGGGAGTAACATTTATTACTCTGGAGGATCACACAGGAAACAGCAATATCGTGGTCTGGCTTGCCACGGCCCGGGCTCAGCAACAGGCCTATCTGCGAGCCACGATTCTAAAAGTAAGCGGCATACTAGAGCGCGAGGGCGACGTTGTGCATGTGATTGCCGGACGTTTAACGGATTTGAGCGCGGAGCTGAACGATTTGGTGGCCCGCTCCCGGGATTTTCATTAACCCTACGATGCTACGGTGCCCCAGAGATCGTACTCGTCCGCATGCTCGATCAGAACTTTCACTTTGTCACCCGGCTGTAGGGATTGCTCGCCATTGAGATAAACCAAGCCGTCGATCTCCGGCGCATCGGCGTAGCTTCGGCCGATCGCGCCTTCATGGTCCACTTCATCGATCAACACCTCCAACGTACGACCGATTTTCTGCTGCAAACGCGCCGCGGAAATTTTTTGCTGCACCTGCATAAAACGGTCGTAGCGCTCTTGCTTAATTGCCTCGGGTACCGGGTCGGGGAGCTCGTTGGCCGCCGCACCTTCCACGGGTGAATACTGAAAGCACCCTACCCGATCCAGCTGTGCCTGCTCCAGGAAATCCAGCAGCATCTGGAAATCCTCCTCTGTCTCGCCGGGGAAGCCCACAATGAAGGTGGATCGGATTGTTAAATCCGGCACTTGGCGACGCCAGTCGGCAATACGTTCCAGCGTCTTCTCCACCTGACCGGGTCGGCGCATCAGGCGCAGTATTTTCGGGCTGGCGTGCTGGAAGGGAATATCCAGATAGGGCAGAAGTTTTCCTTCCGCCATCTGCGGAATGATATTGTCCACATGGGGATAGGGGTACACATAGTGCAAACGCACCCAGATACCCAGCTCACCCAACGCACCGCACAGTTGCTGCAGATCCGTTTTTAATGGGCGACCGTCCCAAAAGTCGGTGCGGTATTTAATGTCCACGCCGTAGGCTGAGGTGTCCTGAGAGATTACCAGAATCTCTTTTACGCCCGCTTTAACCAGGCGTTCAGCCTCGCTCATTACCTGGCCGATGGGTCGGCTGACCAGTTTGCCGCGCATATCGGGAATAATGCAGAAACTGCACTTATGGTTGCAGCCTTCGGAAATTTTCAAATACGCGTAGTGCCGGGGCGTCAACTTCACGCCCTGAGGCGGTACCAGATCCAGAAACGGATCGTGCTCTGCCTTGGGCGGCAAATATTCATGAACCTGACCCAACACCTCTTCATAAGCGTGGGGACCGGTCACACCCAGCACCTGTGGGTGAACCTCCCGAATTTCATCGGCTTTTGCACCCAGACAGCCAGTTACAATCACTTTGCCGTTTTCCTTGAGCGCCTCACCGATGGTGCCCAAGGACTCCTCCACGGCGCTATCGATAAAGCCGCAGGTGTTTACAATCACCATGTCAGCGTCGTCGTAGGTAGGGACAATGCGATAGCCTTCGGTACGTAGCTGGGTAAGTATGCGCTCGGAGTCCACGAGATTCTTAGGGCATCCGAGGCTGACAAATCCGACGGTGGGGGCTTTACTCATAATCACGGCTCATAGCGTAGAAACGGACCGCATTGTAGGGGGTCAAACGCGTTTTTGCACTCATCAAACCCGCATTCTCGTGAAGAACTTCCTGCGCTTCGGTTTCCTGCCTGCGCTTCGGTTTCCTGTTAGAATGGCCGCCTTTTGCATCGGATGAAAGCCCCGAAATGCTTCCAGCCCCTCGTGTGCAAGCCATTGACTATCAGCCCGACAGCACCGTGTTATTCCGGGCTGTGGCCCATCTGCCCCACCCCATCTGGCTGGATAGCGGCGGCCCCGCCAGTCCGTACGGTCGTTATGACATTATCAGCGCCGCCCCCGATAAACGCCTGATCACCCACGGGCGGGAAACACGCATTGAAGGTGTGCACGGGCCCGTTGAGGTATCAGGAGATAACCCCTTTCAGCTCCTGCAGGCGCAGCTGCCCGCCCCTTTGGCATCGGTGCCTGATCTGCCTTTTATTTCCGGTGCGTTAGGCTATTTCGGCTACGACCTGGGCCGACGCCTGGAACAGTTGCCCAGCTTGGCACGCCAAGATATTCAACTGCCTGATATGTGCGTCGGCATCTACTCCTGGGCCCTGATTCAGGATCACCAGAAACAGCAAGCCTGGCTGGTCAGTCAACCCGAGGCCACCCTGGATGCTATCACCCCTTTGGTTCATCCAGATCACTTAAAGTTAATTCCAGATTCGGACAACAACCCGTTTAAAATCAACGGGTTCCGGCCGGAACTTAATGTTGCTGAATACGCCAGTCACATCACTAAAATCCAGAATTACATTCGCGCGGGCGATTGCTACCAGGTGAACTTTGCTCAGCGTTTTAGCGCCGATTACCAGGGCGATCCCCTTACCGCCTATTTGGCCCTACGCGAGGCCCTGCCCTCGCCCTTTTCCGGTTACATACCGCTGGAACAGGGTGCGATTCTCAGCCTTTCACCGGAGCGCTTTGTGACCGTGCGTAACGGCAGCGCCGAAGCCAAACCCATCAAAGGCACCATCGCTCGGGGCACTACACCGTCTCAGGATCAGGCCAATGCCCGGGCTCTGCTCGAGAGCCTAAAAGACCGGGCCGAAAATCTGATGATTGTGGATTTATTGCGCAACGATCTGAGCAAAACCTGTACTCAGGTGGCGGTGCCGAAACTGTTCGAGTTGCAAAGCTTCGCCAACGTCCATCATCTGGTTAGCACGGTGACCGCTCAGCTTAGGCCAAGCGCCGACGCGGTGGATTTACTGGCGGGTTGTTTTCCTGGCGGTTCGATTACCGGCGCGCCGAAAATACGCGCCATGGAAATTATCGAAGAGTTGGAGGCTACCCGCCGCTCTGTGTATTGCGGCAGTCTTGGCTATATCAGTGCCGACGGGAATATGGATACCAACATCGCTATCCGCACCTTGGTGTGCGATCGGGGGCGGATACACTGCTGGGGTGGCGGCGGTATCGTGACGGATTCGGTGCCAGAGAATGAGTATGAAGAGAGCGTGAAGAAGGTGCAGTTGTTGATGGATACGTTGGAGAATGCGTTTGGGGAACGGTGAGCTGTTTTTATCCAACACGGAGATTTGAAGCCGCGGTTATTACCTCGAATGCCGTGGATGATCCGTGCTCCGTAAGATATATCCCAGTCGCTTCGCAGGAGGCATTCGAAAACGCCGTGAACCCATCCTTGGGGGCTCTCCCACAAGATCCCTCTTGTGAGAGTTTCGGAACGCCTCCTGCGAAGCGCCTTGGTAGCGTCCGGTGGGTCATTCTTATCCGCGTTAGGAAGCCAGGAGGCCAGAAAGAATGCCATTGTTTTCGGATTACTGGGGCCACCTTACGAAGCCGCCAAATCCCTAGCTCTACCGGGAACAACAGCAACCTTATGCCGGTGGCACAGGTTTTGCTCTGGCTTAAGGACTCGTCGAATGGAGAACTTGTTATGCCCCTGCGCCGCATTTTGCGAAAACGGCCCCCGGCCTCGCCAGCGCTCACAACGGTCGAACCCCCTGCGGCGGTTTTGACCGCACCGGCGCCGATCCGTGAGTTACACACCCGTGGCCAGCTGATCACCGTTACCCGGCCCAACGACTCAACCAGTTACCAAAGTCTCATTCTGGCCATTGATCCGCAGCGCAAGCTCCTGTGGCTGGACGAGTTGTTTCCAACGCGAGCGAGTGTGCGAGCTGGGGATACCCTGGAGGTGAGCCATCACTGCAATGGCGAGCTGCTGGTGTTTAACACAACCGTCATTGCTCACGGCAAATCCTACGGCGTAGAGGGTTTAGCGCTGAGGCTGCCGGAGGCGGTCCATTATCGGCCCAGGCGGCAGTGGCCCCGCTTAACCTTGACACAACACCCTACTGTGCCGGTGGTTTTATCGCTACCTGGGGTGGGCGCTCAGTACGGTCAGGTTCTTGATATTTCGGCCGGTGGAGTCCGGGTAAGCGTGCCGGGCAGCTGGCACGCTCAATTGCGTCCCGGCGACCGGATCCCCCTGTGCCAGATGACACTGGCGCCGGGTTTGACCGTGCGCTGCCGGGCACGAATCTGTGCGTACAAGAGTCATCACCGACCCTGGCGACAAACCCATATCAGCCTGGCGTTTACCGATTTGTCCCGCAAGGCGAGCGAGGATGTGCAACGGTTTGTACTCAATCGCCTTCGCGCGGCACCCGATAACCGGGCCGCCTAGTCCGGTCCATCGCGTAATCCGGTCAATAACGTGAAAAATCTTGCTGGATCAAACGCTTATCCCAAAAAGTGCTAAATTTTTACCGTCTTGTGCCGTTAATAGTGATTAGCGCTCAAGAATCACTCTGAAGACGCACAGCCGATACCGTGCCGTGCGTTGAGTACAACAATCTCTCACGACCGTTATTCGGGGCCGAGAGTAAAAAACGAAAGGTTTCCTGCTTTCTGGGAGCCTAAGCACAACACGTCGTAACCGCGCCGGCAGGCGCCATGTTTTGGGGATTAGCATGCGTCAAAATGGTCCTGTAACTGGCAAAGAAGTGTTATTACCGCCGGGAGCCGAATTGGTCTCATCCACCGACCTACGCGGCAACATTCAGTATTTCAACGAACACTTTCGCGATATCTGCGGGTTCTCCGACGAGGAGCTACAGGGCGCACCGCACAATCTGATCCGCCATCCTCATATGCCGGAAGCGGTTTTTGGCCATCTTTGGGAAACCATTAAAAGCGGACGCCCGTGGATGGGCATTGTGCAAAACCGCTGTAAAAATGGGGATCACTACTGGGTGGACGCCTACGTAACCCCGTTGCGGGCTGGCGAAAAGATTCACGGTTATGAATCGGTGCGTGTGGCCGCTGATCGGGATCAGATAGAGCGGGCACAAAACGTGTATCAACGCCTGGCCCAGGGCAAACATTACTGTCCGCTGGCCACCCGTCTGTGGCATGGCTGGCAGGACGCCGGCAGCACAGGTTTGGCCGCTTTCGTCATACTCCTGCTGGCTGGCTTTTTGGTGGGTCGCCTCGATACACTTTACGGCCTGCTGGCGCTTGCCGTAAGTGTGGTGGTAACGCTGCTGTGCCAGTTTCACAGCCAGCGGCTTTCATCCTGGCTGCTGTCTCAACCCAACGCCCACCCCGGCGATCCACTGGCCGCTTACATCTATACCGGCAGGGCCAATCGGGGCGGCGAAGTGGCGTTTATTCAAATGGCGGCCGCCGCGCGATTGCGCACGGCGCTGGGCCGGGTGGGCGCATCGGCCAATGTGCTGAGCAGCAAAGCCGCTGCGTCCAGCAACCAGACTCAGCTGACGTTGCAAGGCACCACGGAACAGCAGCAGGAGACGGCTGGGGTCGCCGATGCCATGCAGCAAATGACGCTGGCGGTACAGGAGGTGGCCAGTGGCGCGACGGATACCTCCAGCGCCACGAGCGATGCGCTGCGGGAGGTTGATGAGGGCAACCGCGTTATTCAGGGTGCCCATGAGGCGATTGAGGATCTTTCCACCATGGTGGGCAACCTCAACGAAGTCCTTGAGCGGCTAATTCAAGATAGCGGCCAAATCGCCTCGGTGATCGATGTGATCGGCAGCATTGCCGAGCAAACCAACTTACTCGCGCTGAACGCCGCGATCGAGGCGGCCCGTGCGGGTGAACAGGGCCGAGGTTTTGCGGTGGTAGCCGATGAGGTGCGAACACTAGCGCAACGCACCCAGGAGTCCACTGAACATACGCAGCAAATTATTGCCAACTTGACCGAAGCCACTACCGACGCGAGCAACAGCATGGAGAACTGCCAGGCTCTGGCGGAGCGCAGTGTCAACGAAATGGAAAAAGTCGGCGCCGCATTAAGCGCTATCACCCATACGGTGAACACCATCGACCAAATGTCGCACCAAATTGCTACCGCCGCCGAAGAGCAGTCGGCCATGGCGATAGAGATTGAGCGCAACACCACTCGAATCAGTCAGATTTCCGACCGCTCCCAGGAACAAATCAACATAGCGGAGCAACTGAATAGGGAAATGCACGAACTGTCCCAACAGCAGATCGACCTGATTCAGCGTTTTAGCTGAGTGCGACCGGCACCCCTGGCGCCAGCCGCCGGGGGTGCTACTCCGTCACCTCGCGTAAGGTGACAAACTCCTCCGCAATCGTCGGGTGAATGCCCAAAGTACGATCGAAATCGGCCTTAGTGGCGCCCGCATTCATGGCCACCGCCAAACCCTGAATAATCTCGCCCGCATCCGGGCCCACCATGTGGCAACCCAGCACCCGGTCACTGTCTCGATCCACCACCAGTTTGATCAAGACCTTGGCATCCAGCTCCGTCAATGAATATTGCATGGGCCTGAAACTGGTTTTGTAGATATCAATGCTCAGATACTTCTCCCGGGCCTCCTCTTCGGTCAGCCCGACCGTGGCGATCGTGGGCTGGCTGAATACCGCGGCGGGGACATTCTGATAGCTCAGATCCATGGGGCGATTGCCGTACAGATGGTGCGCCAACGCCTGGCCCTGGGCCAATGCCACAGGCGTTAGCGCAATGGGACCGGTGACATCGCCGAGCGCGTAAATCGAGGGTTCATGGGTGCGCATGGATTTATCCACAGCGATGGTACCCTGGTCGGTCAGTTGCACCGCGGTGTGCTCCAGCCCCAAATCATCAATATTGGGCCGACGACCGGTGGCGTACATAACCAATCCAGTGTGCCATTGCGCGCCCCCATCGGTTTGCACCTGATAAGCGCCCCCCTGTTGGTTGTCGCCTTCGGGGGTCCGCGTAATGGCTGTAATATCAGTGTCAAAGTGCAGCTTGATGCCCTTTTTGGTCAGTTCCTGCGCGGTGAATTCCCGCACATCCCGGTCAAAGCCCCGTAAAAACAAATCGCCGCGATAACACAGATGGGTTTCCACGCCCATACCATTAAAAATTCCGGCAAACTCCACCGCAATATAACCGCCGCCGACGATGACGATACTCTGGGGCAGCTCATCCAGATAAAACGCTTCGTTGGAGGTAATCGCCAAATCGATGCCGGGGATATCGGGCTTGTAAGGCCAGCCCCCTACGGCAATCAGTATCCGCTCTGCGGTAATTTCCCGCTCGGCTACCGCAATCCGGTTTGGGCCCATCAAGCGGGCGCGCCCCTCATACAGGGTCACCCCGGCTTGGGTCAGCAACCGGTCGTATACGTGATTCAAGCGGGCAATTTCCCGGTTTTTATTCGCGATCAGTTCCGGCCAGTTAAAACGCGCCGCGTCCACGTGCCAGCCAAAACCGGAGGCTGTGTGCAGACTTTCTCCGTAATGAGAGGCGTACACCATCAGCTTTTTCGGAACGCAACCGACGTTCACGCAGGTGCCGCCCAGATACCGCTCTTCCACCACGGCCACCCGCGCCCCTAAACCGGCGGCTGTGCGGCTGGCGCGCACGCCTCCGGAACCGGCACCTATAACCAGCAAATCGTAGTCGTACTGACTCATCCCCTCACTCCCTCCACAAAATTCCCGGCCCCAATGGCGGCCGCTACTATTTGAAACAGTGTACGGGGATCGTGGGCTTAGCCGCAAATGGTGGGGGCAGGTTTCGTGGCACTACCTTCGATGCGCTAAAAGCGATAAAGGCGCTTCAAGCCTTCAGCCGTTTTACGTCAGGGCGCGGCACAAAAGTGGTTGCGCTTCCAGCGTTCCTATTAATTATTCCCGACCGCGGTGTAGAGTGCCCGAGCCC
>DAHVRW010000046.1 GCA_027322215.1 Marinimicrobium sp. | reverse complement strand
AATTCGCGGTTTAAACGTTAAATCTAAAATGCACTACGTCGCCGTCCTGAACCACATAGTCTTTACCTTCCAGGCGCCAACGGCCGGCGTCTTTCGCCCCTTGTTCACCCTGATACTTAATGAAGTCGTCGTAGGCTACTACCTCGGCGCGAATAAAGCCTTTTTCGAAGTCGGTGTGGATCTTGCCAGCCGCTTGGGGTGCGGTTGCGCCCACGGGAATGGTCCAGGCCCGCACCTCCTTCACTCCAGCGGTGAAGTAAGTGTGCAGCCCCAGTAAGTCGTAGCCGCCACGAATAACCCGGTTCAGGCCTGGCTCGTCCATTCCCATTGCGCTCAGAAAGTCTGCCTTCTCATCCTCGTCCAGTTCGGCAATTTCCGCTTCCAGTTTGTTGCAGATGGGGACCACGACGGCGCCTTCTTCCTCGGCAATCGCTCGGACCTGATCCAGATAGGGATTGTTTTCAAAGCCGTCCTCGTCCACGTTGGCGATGTACATGGTGGGCTTTAGGGTGAGCAAATTCAGCTCGCTCAGCAACGCCAACTGATCCTCGTCCAAGCCGAAGGAGCGCAGGGGTTTGGCTTGGTTCAGATGCGGTAGCACTTTTTCCAGCAGCGCTTTCATGGCGATGGCGTGCTTGTCCTGACCTTTGGCAGCACGCGTAAAACGCTGCAAAGCGCGGTCGACCGTATCCAGATCGGCCAGTGCCAACTCGGTATTGATCACTTCGATATCGGCGGCGGGGTCGATGGTGTTGTCCACATGGATGATGTTGTCATCGTCGAAGCAGCGCACCACATGCGCGATGGCGTCGGTCTCGCGAATGTTGGCCAAGAACTTGTTGCCCAAGCCTTCGCCCTTCGACGCCCCGGCGACAAGGCCGGCGATGTCCACAAACTCCATGGTGGTGGGGATGACTTTTTCAGGCTTGATGATTTCGGCCAATCGATCCTGGCGTGGATCGGGCACCGCCACCACTCCGGCGTTGGGTTCGATGGTGCAAAACGGAAAGTTTTCCGCGCCTATGCCCGCTTTGGTAAGGGCGTTGAACAGAGTGGATTTGCCGACGTTGGGCAGGCCGACGATGCCGCAATTAAAACCCATGGTTGCTGTACTCAATGAATGACTGACTGAAGGCGCGATTATACAGATCGGGCCAGTTGGACTCTATGGCCTGGCGGAGCACCAGAAATACGGGGTGTGCGAGGTACCAGTGCGGCCAGTAGGTGGCGATTAGCTCTTGGTGTGCAGCCGGTTCATAGCCGTGGCCCACTCACCTTTGAGTAATTGAGGCACGATCTCGATGGCGCGGTCTGTGGCCTCCTCCAGCAAGCGCTGGTCGTCTGGCGCGGCCTTTCTCAGCACGTAGCCCACCACTTGTGCGGCACTGCCAGGGTGGCCAATGCCCAGGCGTAAGCGATTGAAGTCGCGGCTATTGCCGAGCGCCTTGATGGTATCGCGCAAACCGTTGTGGCCGCCGTGGCCCCCGCCGTGCTTGAGGCGTGCTGTGCCGGGCGGTAAATCGAGTTCGTCGTGGGCGATAAGGATAGCTTCGGGGGGAATCTTATAAAATTGCGCCAGCGCTCCAATGGCTTGGCCGCTGCGATTCATAAACGTCGTGGGAATCAAGAGGCGCAGGTCGCGCCCCTCGATGCTTAAACGGCTGGTATCACCAAAGAATTTGCTTTCGGGACTGAGGCTGGCGCCATAACGGCGCGCCAGCTCAGTGACAAAGTCAGCGCCAGCATTGTGGCGAGTCCGATCATACTCGGGCCCGGGGTTACCCAAGCCCACGATGAGTTGTAGCGGAGTATCCATTGCTAACGCCTAACTTTGCTCAGTCCGTCTTAATCCTCTTTTTCTTCGGTTTCTTCGCCTTCTTCACCACCTTCCTCTTCGTCCTCGACCGAGCCTCGTGGCTTGTTGATCGCGACCACGGGCTGGTCATGATCCGGGCCGTAGGACAGAGCCACAGAGGTAACACCTTCAGGCAGCTGCAGGTCGGAGATGTGGATGATTTGGCCCAGTTCCAGATCCGCCAAATCCACGTCGATCGACGTCGGCAGGTCGGCGGGCAGACAGCTGATTTCCAGGTGCGCGATGTTGTGCGCAATGATGCCGCCCTGGAGTCGCACGCCTTTACACTTGTCTTCGTTCAGCAGGTGTACCGGCACGCTGGTCTGCATTACCTGAGTTTTGGAGATGCGAAGGAAATCCGCATGCACAGGGAAGCCTTTAGAAGGATGGCGCTGCAAATCTTTCAGGATGACATTTTCCGATTTGTCGCCAACTTTCAATTGCAGAATCTGGGAGTAAAACGCCTCATTCTCCAGATGCTTGGCAAATTCTTTTTGGCTGATGGAAATGTTCATCGGTTTGCGTTGCTTACCACCGTAGACAATGGCAGGCACTTTGTTGTCCTGACGACGCAGGCGGCGGCTCGCACCTTTCCCTAAGTCGTCTCGGACCTCGGCATTCAAAATTGGAGCTTCAGACATTGGTCAGTCCTCAAGTAATCCGCAGGGGTCCGCGACCAGAACCTCACTACGGGGTTATCAAAACCGCCGCAATGTATAGATTGCGGCGGCGGTTATCCGAGCGTTGTCTCCGCGTTAGCGGAACATAGCGCTCAGGGATTCTTCGTTGCTCAGGCGACGCACCGCTTCGCCGAGCATGCGCGACAACGTCAGCAGGCGTATGCGCTCACACTGTCGGGCTGCCGCGCTCAGCGGGATGGAGTCAGTGACCACCAACTCATCCAGCTGTGAATTGTTCAGGTTATTGATGGCATTACCGGACAGCACGGGGTGGGTACAGTAAGCCACCACTTTTTTGGCGCCTTCTTTTTTGAGCGCCTTGGCTGCAGCGCACAGGGTGCCGGCGGTATCGACCATGTCATCGACCAGCAAACAAGTGCGCCCGTCCACGGCACCAATGATGTTCATAATCTCCGCGACGTTGGGGTCGGGCCGGCGTTTATCGATAATGGCCAGATCCACGCCCAATTGCTTGGCTACCGCCCGGGCGCGCACAACGCCGCCAATATCGGGGGAGACGACAATCAAGTCCTCGAAATTTTGTTTTTCGATGTCTTCTATCAATACCGGCGAGCCGTAGACGTTATCCACAGGCACATCGAAGAAACCCTGAATTTGCTCCGCGTGCAGGTCCACGGTCAGCAGGCGATCGATGCCCGCGCCCACCATCATGTCGGCAACGGTTTTGGCCGTAATGGGCACTCGAGCTGAACGCACGCGCCGGTCTTGGCGGGCGTAGCCGAAGTACGGTACGACAGCGGTGATGCGGCCTGCTGATGCCCGGCGCAGAGCGTCCACCATGATAATCAGTTCCATCAGATTATCATTGGTGGGTGCGCAGGTGGGTTGTACCACAAACACATCGCGACCACGCACATTCACCAGCAGCTCCACCGCAATTTCGCCGTCGGAGAATTGCGATACCGATGCCTCACCTAATGGGATGCCCAAAAAACTTACGATCTTCTGGGCCAGCTCCGGGTTGGCGTTACCGGTGAATACCATTAGCTCAGTCACGTTAGGCACCTGCTTATATTGTGGTTGTTCAGTTCCATGCGCCTACGGCTGATGAACCAGCGATGGCGTGTACCCGCTTCGGCCCGTTCGGGAAGCTGTTCAGGATAGGGGCTTGAAGGGGAGGCAGCAATGGACATTGGAGGCATTGGTTTCCAGGATTGCCGCGTCGGCACGCTGGGCGCTACTGAAAAATATGGCTGGGGCGGAAGGATTAGCTTCGCCTTCGGCTCGCTGGTCTCCGGCGGCTGTGCCGCCTTCGGCTCGAACCTTTCGCGCCTCAGCAGTTTCGTTCAAGGTGAACGCAATCTTGCAAATATGGCTGGGGCGGAAGGATTCGAACCTTCGCATGACGGGATCAAAACCCGCTGCCTTACCGCTTGGCTACGCCCCAGTAGATTTGGACCTTTATTGGTCGGGAAGCAACGTGTACACCGGCGATTGATTAATGCCCTGGGCAACAAAGCCCAGTAGGTGTTCGGGTGCTTCGGCCAGTACTTCGTGCGCTTTTTGTGCTGATTCAAAAGCGGCAAAAATGCACGCACCGGTTCCCGACATCTGAGCTTGGGGGGCGAATTGTTCGAGCCAGTTCAGGGCCTCATCGACATCTGGATAGAGACTTCTGACCAGTGGCTGACAGTCGTTTCGACCACCCTGCCCAAGAAAGGCCGCTACTGTAATGTTCGATGTGTCTCTTGTCAAATCTTTGTGTGAAAAAACACGTGCCGTGGCGACTTGGCACGGTGGACAGAGGACCAGGTACCAGCGCTGAGCCAAATTTACGGGCGTGAGATGCTCGCCAATGCCTTCAGCCCAAGCGGTTTGACCGCCCACAAATACCGGCACGTCGGCACCCAATTGCAGGCCTAGAGCTTGTAACTGCGCCCGGCTTCGACCACAACGCCAAAGGTGGTTGAGTGCGACCAGGGTGCTGGCCGCGTCGCTGCTGCCGCCGCCGAGGCCGCCGCCCAGGGGCAATCGTTTGGTGAGCGAAATATGCACGCCACAGGGCACGGTGCGATAGGGCCATAACATGTGCGCGGCACGGGTGATCAAGTTGTCGTCATGGGCCACGCCGGGCAGGGTGGGGTTGAGAGTGACCTGCTCATCCGCACGGGCGGCAAAATGCAGCTCATCGCCATAGTCGAGCAGCTGAAACAGGGTTTGCAGCTCGTGGTATCCGTCGGGTCGGCGTCCGGTGATGTGCAAAAAAAGATTGAGTTTCGCCGGAGCACTGACGCTCAGTGGTTCGAACATAATGGAGCTCTCAGCTGGCCGACCAGGTGTGTATCACCAGGGTCAGGCGCGCGCCCTCGTGCTGAGCGACAATGCGCCTGGGTAGGTGCCAGTGGTTGTCCACCAGGGTGTAATTGCTGTACTGCAAATGCCAGCCGCCTTGCTGTAACTCGGCCAGTAAACCCTCACGGTTTCTTTTCAGCTGTTGTATGGGCTGCTCGGGCGAGGGAATTCCGCGTACCCAGTAGCGCAGCTCCTCGACAGGCACTTGCCATTCGGTCGCCAGCCACAGTAATTCTTCGGCGCTGCTCGCTTGCAGTGGCTCTTCGCCGCCCTGTTGCAGCGTGACGGCGCCGGGGCGCCCCTGAATCAGGGTGCGGCCCTGGCCGAAGGGTCCGCTTAGGTCGATGCGAAAGTCATCTTGTGTTTGTTGCCAGCGCAAGCGTGCACTGCCGCTGTTATCCGGCAGGCGGACGCCGAGCTGGCCGCTGACGTACCAAGTTTCGAGCGCTGCCACTCGGGCCAGATGTTCCTCCCAGCTGTCCACAGGTCGCAGAGGTTGAGGTGCACAGCCAGCGAGGATCAGCAGCGGCAGGGTAACCAGGGCCAGGGCGCGCCCGGGGCTCATGGTGTGGCCCCCAGGCGTCTTTTGGTGTCGGGAATCAAGCGGCTATCGGGATCTTCTTCCAGGCCGCGCTCCCAGACCTCGCGTGCTTTTTCGTGTTCTCCCAGCACCCACAGAACCTCACCCAGGTGGGCGGCAATTTCTTGATCTGGGTAGAGAGCCATGGCGTTTTGCAGGTACGGCAAGGCCGCTTCCGGGTGCCCCTGTCGGTACAGCACCCAGCCCATACTGTCCATAATGGCTGGCTCGTCGGGGACCAGCGCCAAAGCTTTGCGAATCAGCTGTTCCGCCTCCTCTAAATTCTGATTGTTGTTGGCCATGATGTAGCCCAGGGCGTTAAGGGCTGAGGCATTGTTGGGGTCATAAGTGAGTATGTGCCGCAGATCCCGTTGTGCATCGTCCGGACGGTCGTTCCGTTCATGCAAAATGGCTCGGCTGTAGCGCAGATCGCTGTTGTCGGGATGGTCGCTAAGGGCCTGATCCAACAATGCCTCAGCTCGCGCTGGATAGTTGTGCGCCATGAGGGAGCGCACATGCAGCAGGTAGAGCCCTGGGGCCTGCTCCGGAAAGCGGTTGCGCAGCCGTCCCATATGCTCATCCGCGCTTTGGGGATCTTTCTGCCGCATAAAGATGTCCAACAGGCTCATTGTGGCGGAAAGAAAGTCTCCGCCGGGCTGGACCTGCAGATAGTGCAGGACCGCCTGATCGAGTTGCTCTTGCCTCTCGGCCATCTGCGCCAAATAGTAGTGCGCTGGTGAAATGTGCTGGCCCAAATCCAGAAGCACTTCGAAACTGGTCCGTGCGGTGTCCAAATCGCCACGCTCCATGGCCACTATGCCCAGCGACAACCGCAGGTCGGGGTCATTGGGGGCTTTGTTCACGAGCCGTTCGAATTGAGCCTGGGATTTTTCCAGGTCCGACTGGGTTAGCAAGCGTGCGTATTGCAGGCCCAAGCGTAGACTTTCGGGCTGGTACTCAAGGGCGGTCTCAATGCGTTTGATCGCCTCATCATGGCGGCCGAGTTGGTACAGGATGTTGCTTTCCAACAAAGCGGCCCCGGTGCTGCGGGCGCTACGTTGGGAGGCGCGTTTGGCGTACTCCAGCGCGATTTCCAGCTCGCCCTGCTGTTGTAGCAATAACCCCGTACCGACCAGTAGCTCTTGGTGGTCGGGGTCCTCGTTGAGCAGTTCTTTATAGGCCTTGAGTAACGTCTCCCGCTGAATGTCGCTGGCGTCTGCCGCGCTGGCGGCAATATTTTGGAACAACGCTGGCTCACCCTGGGCGTGCAGTTTGCGGGACATGGCGAACGCTTCTTGCAGCCGGCCGTTTTGCAGCAGCGCCAGAGCCGCATTAATCTGCGCCTCCGTGTCGTCCGGGGCTATGTCTACCCATAGCAGTGCGGCGTCTAACGCTTCTTTTTCGGCGTTTAAGAAGCGCGCAATATGGGTTGCCCGCGCCGCTACCTGTGGGTCGCGAGTCTGGTGGGCCTGTTGTACATAATTCGCCAGAGCGATATCGAAACGCTGGCGGCTGCCAGCCAGTTCCGCCGCCAAGAGCGCGTAAAGGGTTTCGCTGCTAAACGGGCGCTCGGGTGCCTCCGCCTTCGGTGACGGGGCTTCGGCCTCCCAGGTTCCGGGGGTGTGCAGCGGTTCCGGTTCAGGTTCGAACTCAGGGGCTTGCGCTGGCTGTTGGGCGCACGCCACGAGCCCGAGACAGGCCAGAGCGGCGATGATCAGGGCGGGACTTTTCATGCTGGTCATGCTGGTCATGCTGGCAATGAATCCATGGGGGGCCTTGTGCGTGGGCCCAGTGTAAGTGCTGGAACGATAGAAGCATCATAAACACAGGTGCGTCTTATCTCCAGTCCAAGTGATGCTTAACCGATCATTTGAGCGGTGTCTGGACGGCCGCAAAGTCGTCATATAAGCGTCCTTTAATACGCGGAAATATGGGCCGATTCCGCATCGCACAAGGCCTTCTGATTGACGTCCGTTAAAACTTCCACTTGTCAGAGTGGTCTTTGGACCGGACAATGTCGCCTCTAACTTGGTAATTATTTCGCGTTATATGACCCTATTGGCCTTTGGCATTAATCACACCACCGCACCCTTGGCCATCCGGGAGAAGATGGCTTTTGCGCCAGAAACACTGGAACAAGCCTTGCAGGAAGCGCGCGATCAGGTTCAGCTGCAGGAGGTGGCGATTCTCTCCACCTGTAACCGCACGGAAGTTTACGTCGCCGGCGATGCCGAGATGGAGCGACTTATGCGCTGGCTGGCGAATCACAGCCAGATGGGGGAGGGTGATCTGCGCGAGTGCTGGTACTGCTTTCAAGATGAGGAAGCGGTGCGGCATATGATGAAAGTGGCCGGTGGCCTGGATTCGTTGGTGTTGGGCGAGCCACAGATTCTAGGGCAGATGAAGTCAGCCTACGCCGTCGCTCGCCAAGCGGGCACCATCGGCGGGGTTTTGCATACCACCTTTCAGCAGGTATTCGGTATCGCCAAACGGGTGCGCTCGGAAACCGCTATCGGTGAGAATCCGGTGTCGGTAGCCTATGCGGCCGTTACGTTGGCCCAGCAAATATTTTCCGATCTTAAAGAAGGCACAGCATTGCTGATTGGAGCGGGTGAAACCATCCAGTTGGTAGCGCGGCATTTACGCGAGCAGGGCATGAAGCGCTTGATTGTGGCCAACCGAACTCTGGCTCGGGCGCGCAACCTGACTGAAGAGTTCGACGCCGAAGCGATTCTGTTGGCCGATATCCCTGAGCAGCTGCACCGGGCCGATATCGTCATCTCCTCCACCGCTAGCCAGCTGCCGCTGTTGGGCAAGGGCGCGGTGGAATCGGCGTTAAAAAGGCGCAAACACAAACCCATGTTTATGCTGGATATCGCCGTGCCCCGGGACATTGAGGCCCAAGTGGGGGACCTGGACGATGTATACTTATACACGGTCGATGACCTGCAGGATGTGATTGACCAAAACAAGCAGTCCCGCGCCCTTGCGGCCGACCAAGCCAAGTCTATCATCACCGAAGGGGTCAGCCAGTACCGCGACGAGCTGCGTGCCCGAGATGCCGCGGCCACAATCAGTGCCTACCGCGGCAAAGCCGAAGGTTATCGGGACGAGGAATTGCAAAAAGCCTTGCGAACGCTGGCTTCGGGCCGGGATCCGGAGCGTGTGCTGACGCAGCTGGCCCGCAACTTGACCAATAAACTGTTGCACGCCCCCAGTGCCGCTTTGCGTGAGGCGAGCACCCAGGGCCGAGCCGAGGTTATTCATATCGCCCGGGAGTTATTTGATCTGCCCGATGACGATTTTACGGCGAGCGCAAACGATAGCGCGGGCGCCGCTAGCAAGCCGAAAGGCGCCGATGCTGGCAATGTGGATCAAAAAATACGAGTGACAAGCGAGACGTAATGAAAGCATCAATACTGGCAAAACTGGATCGCCTTGGTGAGCGCTATCAGGAGGTCAGCGCTTTGCTGTCCGACGCCGCCACCATTGCCGATCAGACACGATTTCGCGATCTGTCCAAAGAGTACGCGGAACTGGAGCCCGTGGTGCAGCAGTTCCAGCGTTATCAGCAGGTGCTTAACGACAAAGCCGAAGCGGAAAGCCTGCTGGAAGAGGGCGACAGCGAAATGCGCGAAATGGCGAGGGAAGAACTCGCCGCCTGCGAAGCGCAGCTGGAGCCGCTGGCCTTGGAGTTGCAACGCCTGTTGTTGCCCAAGGACCCGGATGACGATAAAAACATTTTCTTAGAAATTCGCGCCGGTACCGGTGGCGATGAAGCGGCAATTTTCGCCGGTGACCTATTCCGCATGTACAGCAAATACGCGGAGCAGCAGCGCTGGCAAATTGAAGTGCTGAGCGCAAGCGAAGGCGAGCACGGCGGCTATAAAGAGGTTATTAGCCGGGTCAGCGGCCAGGGCGTCTACGCCCGGCTTAAGTTTGAATCCGGCGCGCACCGGGTGCAGCGCGTACCGGCCACCGAGTCCCAGGGGCGCATCCATACCTCCGCCTGCACCGTGGCCGTGATGCCCGAAGCGGACGCTGTGGAAGAGGTCGACATCAACAAAGCCGATCTGCGCGTAGACACCTTTCGCGCCTCTGGCGCCGGAGGTCAGCACGTGAACAAAACCGACTCCGCCATTCGCATTACTCACCTGCCCACGGGCATTGTGGTGGAGTGTCAGGACGAGCGCTCCCAGCACAAAAACCGCGCCCGGGCCCTATCGCTTCTGGCGGCTCGGCTCAAGCAGCAAAGTGAAGAAAGCGCCGCCAAAAGTCTATCCGAGGAGCGGCGCTCTTTGGTGGGCAGCGGCGATCGCTCAGAGCGCATCCGCACCTACAACTTCCCCCAGGGCCGTCTCACCGACCACCGCATCAACTTGACCTTGTACAAGTTGGACGAGGTGATGGAAGGCAGCTTGGACGACGTGATTCAGCCTCTGGTCAACGAATATCAGGCCGATCAGCTGGCCGCCCTGGCTGAGTGATGCCCGGCTCTGCTCTCAACCCCAATGCCTCCGTTACGGTGGCCCAATGTTTGGCGCGAGCGGGCGAGTTGCCCCACAGCGATTCGGCGCGTCTGGATCTGGAACTGTTGCTGTGCGACGCCCTGGATCGGGATCGGGCCTGGCTGTATACCTGGCCGGAAAAAACCCTGACCGTCTCGCAACGGGAGCGTTTTGAGCAGACCCTGATGCGTCGGGCGGCAGGCGAGCCGCTGGCGCACATTCTCGGTCAGCGAGAGTTTTGGTCCCTCTCGCTGGAGGTCAACGCCAGCACTCTGATCCCCCGGCCCGACACCGAAGTTTTGGTGGAGACGACATTAACATGTCTGGCAGAACAGGCTGATCAACCCCAGCGCATTCTGGATTTGGGCACCGGCACCGGTGCTGTGGCCCTGGCCTTGGCCAGTGAGCGCCCGGGCTGGGCTGTGCAGGGTGTCGACTGCTCCACCGAGGCCGTGGCGCTGGCGCAGCGCAACGGTGCTCGTTTGGGCCTGACTAATACCCAATTTAGTGTCGGTGACTGGTTTTCTGCGATTGCCCCAAGCCGGCGTTTCCACGCTATTGTGGCCAACCCGCCTTACATCGCCTCGGACGACCCTCACCTTGAACAGGGCGATGTTCGCTTTGAGCCCCGTTCGGCACTGGTGGCCGACGAAGCGGGCCTGGCCGCGCTGCGACACATTGCCCAGGCGGCACGCTCGTACCTGGTGCCCGGCGGCTGGCTGCTGTTAGAACACGGTTGGCAACAGGGCGCGGTGGTGCGCCAATTATTGAATGAGTTGGGCTACCACAGCGTGGCGACGCGCCGGGATTACGGGGATCAGGAGCGGGTCACCTACGGTGGTTTTTCTGGAGGTGCTGGGTGAACGACGAACAGTTATTGCGCTACAGCCGACAGTTGCTGCTGTCGGAGGTGGACATCGCCGGGCAGGAGAAACTGCTCGCGGCCAAGGTATTGATTCTCGGGCTGGGCGGACTGGGCGCCCCTGCGGCGTTGTACTTGGCCGCCGCCGGAGTGGGCCACTTGGTGCTGGCGGATTTTGACCATGTCGATTTAACCAATCTTCAACGACAAATTATTCACACCACCGCCCGCGTGGATCAGCCAAAAGTCCAATCGGCTGAGCAGGCCCTGCGGGAGTTAAATCCCGACATTACGATCACCTGCGTCGAGCAGCGTCTGGAAGGTGAAGCCCTGCGACAACAGGTGGAGCAAGTGGACCTGGCACTGGATTGCAGCGATAACTTCCGCTTGCGCTTTGATTTGAATGAGGCTTGTGTCGCCACCCGAACGCCGCTGGTTTCCGGCGCGGCTGTGCGCCTTGAAGGGCAGGTGGCGGTATTTGACCCCCGGCGCGAGGACAGCCCTTGCTATCGATGCCTGTACGTGACCCAAACCCAGGATGATCTTACCTGTGCGGCCAATGGCGTATTGGGTCCGGTGGTAGGGCTGGTAGGCTCCACGCAGGCGTTGGAGGCCATCAAGCTGCTGGTGGGTTTTGGCACACCCCTGACTGGCCGGGTGCTGCTATTCGATGCCCGCCAAACCCAGTGGCGGGAATTGAAGTTAATGCGTGATCCCGAATGCCCTGTTTGTGGAAAGCGCTAATATAAATAGCGCCGACACGGACAACCTCTTCGCCCGCTATCTCCGCCCGCTACCACTAGCCGTGCCCTCTTAAGGGGCGCAAACCGCATGGCGAGAAAGCGGGGCCCAGCTCTTCGATTGTGTGCTACACAACTGTAGAGCCGGCCCCATCCATGGGTAACCGTACCCGAGATTACGACCCAAAAAACTCCCGCTTGAGCTCCTGGTGCTGTTCGGGGCGCAAGCGTGGGCCATATTGGGCCACCACTTTGCCCGCGGCGAGATTCGCGAAGCGGCCAGCGGTTTCATAATCGTGGCCGTGGGTTATCCCCCACAAAAACGCGCCAGCAAACATATCCCCCGCGCCATTGGTATCAACGGCTTTCACGGATGGCGACTCCACGAAGTATGAGTGCTCGCCGTCGAACACCAGGGCCCCATCGGCGCCGCAGGTGATGGCGAACGTTCGGCAATAATCCTGTAGAGCCTGAGCGGCGCCCTCTAAACTGTGGGTGCCGGTAAAACCCATGGCCTCATCCCGGTTGCAAAACAGCAAGTCCACCCCGTCGCCGATCATCTCCAACAGGCCCTCGCGGAAATACTGAACCATAGCCGGGTCCGACAGGCTCAAAGCGGTCCGCGCCTTGGCATCACGGGCTCGATGGCGCAGCTCAATCGCCGCGGCCCGTCCGGTGTCGGACGACACCAGATAACCTTCGATATACACATAATCGGCCGCTGCTATCGCCGGTGGGTGAAGTTCGTCTTTTGACAGCGTCTCGCTGATGCCCAGGTAGGTATTCATGCTGCGCTCGGCATCGGGGGTGATCATTACCAGGCATTTGCCGGTAATGCCCTGGGGTGGGCGCAGATCGGGTGTGCTAACGCCAGCGGCGGCCAAATCGTTCAGGTAGAAGCGTCCATTATCGTCGTTGGCCACTTTACATGAGTAAAACGTTTTACAGCCGAAGTAGCTGGCGGCGATCACAGTATTGGCCGCAGAGCCGCCACTGGCGCGTTTGGACGCGACCAGGTGGTCTTGCAGATAATCGATCAGTTCCGTCTGGCGCTGCTCATCCACCAGTGTCATAACCCCTTTTGGAACCGCTAGCGCGGTCAGGTCCCGATCGGTTACGGTGATTTCCATGTCCACCAGGGCGGCGCCCAGGCCGTACAGATGATAGTGATCGCGCATAGCTGCCTCGTTGTTGTTCGCGGTTGAGTGGTTTGAAGTGAAGTAACTGGCCGTAAACGGTAAAATGATCAATCCGCCAGCTCGCCCTTACGCCTGGTCTTTGCGCACCGGCGGGTCAAGACACATCGGTGCCCGGGTCATTCAGCCTGCCCTTGAAAGTATCTGCACCATCGCACATTTGCGTCGACATTTCAGGGGGGAGCTCCGTTACGGCACCGAGCGCTCATTTGAAAGTCGTGTCCTGGTCGCTTGGTCTTTGGGGCCACATTATGCAAAATAAGCGCCCGCCACAAAAGAGCCGCGGGTTTTCATCGTAAAGAGTTGTTGCTATACCCATGACCAAGCGCCGCCGTTCGTCCCGTTCTACTCGCCGCCGCAAAAAATCCTCATCGGCCTCCCAGCGCTGGAGCCGATTGCGTCGTTGGGGCTTGCTCGCCTGCGGTTTCCTGTTGGCGATTTTCAGCCTGTGGTTGGTGCATTTGGATCGGGAGGTGCGGCAAAAATTTGATGGTCGAAAATGGTCGGTGCCCGCTCGGGTTTATGCCCGCCCACTGGAGCTCTACCGGGGTTTGAGCCTGACGCCGGAATTGCTGGAGCAGGAGCTGCGCGCTCTTGGTTACCGACCGGTCGAGCGCGTCAGTGCGCCTGGTCAGTATGCACGCCAATCCGCGGGCCAGATTACCGACTACCGCATTGCCACCCGCGGCTTTGAGTTCTGGGACCAAACCGAGCCGGCGCGGCGCCTGACGGTCAGCCTGAGTGAGCACAAGGTGACCGGTTTGAACGCCAGTGATGGCGCCAACCTGGTGCGTTTAGAGCCCGAAGAAATCGGCGGCATTTTCCCGGCTCATGGTGAAGATCGGCTTCTCATCCGCCTGGAAGATGTGCCGCCATTGCTGGGTGGAGCGCTGTTAGCCGTGGAGGACCGGCGCTTTCTCGACCATCGGGGGCTGTCGCCCACGGGGATTGCCCGGGCCGCTTGGGCGAACCTGCGCGCCGGTCGCGTGGTGGAGGGCGGCAGCACACTCACCCAACAGCTGGTAAAAAACTTCTATTTGACCCATGAGCAACGCCTTCGCCGCAAGGTGCAGGAAGCGTTTATGGCGCTGTTGCTGGAGCGGCATTACAGCAAGGCCGAAATTTTAGAAACCTACCTCAATGAGATCTACCTGGGCCAGAGCGGCACCCGCGCTATTCATGGGTTTGCGCTGGCCTCTCAGCATTACTTTCGCCAACCTTTGAGCGAGCTGACGCCGCCCAAGGTGGCGCTGTTGGTGGGTATGGCCAAATGGGCGTCCTTTTACAACCCCTGGCGCAATCCCGAGCGTGCGCTGGGCCGGCGCAACCTGGTGCTGCAAGTCATGGCCAACGAGAATTTGATCAGCGCGGCGGAGCTGGAGCAGTACCGTCAGGCGCCGCTGGGCATAGTCCCCAGCAGCACCTACAGTCGTCAGGTGTATCCAGCGGTGATCGACCTGGTTAACCGACATCTGCGGCGCGACTATCGGCAGGAGGACTTACAGAGCGAGGGGCTGCGCATTTTCACCAGCGTATCGCCTATGGTGCAGCGCCAGGCCGAGCAGGCGGTACAAGAGCGTATTAAACGATTGGAAACGGCCCACGGGGTAGTGGACCTGCAAGGCGCGCTGGTTGCGACGTCGGTAGGGTCCGGAGAAGTGTTGGCGGTGGTGGGTGACAAAAACCCACGTTTTGCCGGTTTTAACCGGGCGCTGGATGCGCGCCGGCCGGTGGGCTCGTTGATCAAACCCTTTGTGTACCTGAGTGCACTGGAGCAGCCCCAACGGTATCATCCCGCGACCTTGATCAGCGACGAGCCGGTAACCGTCACGGCCCAGAATGGACAGCTCTGGCAGCCGCGCAATGCGGATTTGAAAAGCCATGGGGACGTTCCGTTGTATCAGGGCTTGGCGCAATCTTACAACCAGGCCAGCGCCCGTTTGGGGATGCAGTTGGGGCTGGAAGCGGTATACGACACCCTTCGGCTGGCGGGGTTTGAGGGCACCATCCCCGCCGTTCCCGCCATTATTCTGGGTGCGGTGGATATGACCCCGTTAGAGGTGGCGGGCATTTACCATACTCTGGCTGCCGAGGGTGTGTACACTCCGCTGCGGATTATTCGCGAGGTGCAAACCGCCGAGGGCGAGCGGCTCAGACGCTATCCGCTGGCGCTGGAGCAACGCTTTTCCCCACAGGCCAGTTACCAACTGCAATACCTCTTGCAGCTGGCGCTGCGCGAAGGTACTGGCCGACGGGTGTACGAGCAGTTTCCCCACGAGCTCATGCTGGCGGGGAAAACGGGCACCACCAACGATCATCGGGACAGCTGGTTTTCGGGCTTCAGCGGTCAGCATTTAGCCGTGGCTTGGATCGGTCGGGACGATAACGGCGTTACGCCACTGACGGGCGCCAGCGGTGCTTTGCAGATGTGGGCGGATTTGATGAGCCGCTTGCCGACCCAAAGCGTCGGCCTGGAGCCGCCTGAGAACATCAGTTTTGACTGGCTGGATAGCACGACTGGGCTACTCAGTGCCGAGCACTGCGAAGGCGCCGCCTGGTTACCTTTGCGTGCCGAGTATCAGCCCACTGAATCCGCGCCTTGTCGGCTCGCCTCCGGCGGGGGCCGGTGGTGGCAGCGTCTGTGGCGCTAGAGGGGACGAGCCCCGCTGCGGGTTGTGTTTTGAAAACTTGACCAAAGGTAGAGCTCGGCAAAGGTTATAATATAAATAGACACGAGAGTTTTGGGAGTAGTTATTCCATGTTGAACACGGTGCGGGCTTTACTGAGCCTGATCTTATTGCTGCTGGCCGGATGCGTGGGCCCCATGATGCAGAGCCCCGAGCCGCAGGAAGAGCCGGGGGAATGGGTCGTTGAGCGAAATCCGGCTGTAGATGGTTTGATTGAGCAGGCCGGCCTTGCCTATCAGACCGGCGATTACCAAGGCGCTATCGCCAGCGCGGAACGAGGCTTGCGCATCGACCGCCGGGAACCGGCGTTGTATTTATTGTTGGCGCGTAGCTACCTGGAACTGGCCCAACCCCGGCAGGCGGATGAATTCGCGCGCCAAGGGCTTCGGTTTACGACACCGGGCACCGTATTGTATGACGCCCTCGAAACCATTCGCCTGGAATCGAGCCAAAACAATGCGCCGACGCTGACGTTCTAAACGTTCCACCGATGATTTCGTCAGCCCCCACAGGGGATGGCGTTTACAGAACCCGCCCGGGTGCTTATAATCCGCCCTCGGTTGCCGGTGACGCCGGACATGGTCGGAGCGTAGCGCAGCCTGGTAGCGCACCTGCTTCGGGAGCAGGGGGTCGGAGGTTCGAATCCTCTCGCTCCGACCAAGATCAGGCCCGGATCAGACGCACGGACCGTCAGGGCACCCCCCTTTTCCCAGATTGCTTTTATTGCGACAAAAGGGCGTGGGGCGCTTTCATGCTGACCCGAACCGATTACCCGGCAACGTCAGACAGCGGCTGATACAGCCTGCAGAACCCGGACCGCAGGGCGAATCGTCAGGCCTCGGGATATGCGGCAGCCTGCTGCTGCGCTTGAGCGGCACACTCCCCGTGCTCAACCTTCCGGCCAGACCAGTGATCGATGCAGTTGTGCGCCGGTCCAGGCGCCATCGCCTACCGCAAGGGAAACCGAGTGCGGAATGCGCGCCGTATCGCCACAGGCGAAAATGCCCGGGATGCTGGTCTCGTTGGATTCCCCTACCTGAATCTGGCTACCCATCGGGGTCTCCTCCAGCGCACAGCCGACTGCCTCGGCCAGTGGGGTGGCGGGGCGAGTCTGCGACGCGGTGAAGAGCCCGGCGAAGGAAAGCTGGCGCCCATCGCGCAAAATGACCTCTGCGGTGCCATCGATCCGGTCGATCGGGGTTTCCTCGATGGTCACGCTACGCTGTCCCAGACCTTCGCGCTCTTCATGGGTAAGCTGCAGGGCA
>DAHVRW010000045.1:9937-16998 GCA_027322215.1 Marinimicrobium sp. | reverse complement strand
GCCCCATTGGAGCGGCATCGGTTTTTCGTTGTTGGGCCGCAATTTTGTCGCCCCGCTGGGCGAAGTGTCCGAGATGCTGGAAGTGCCGGAATTCACGCATTTGCCCGGTGTTCAGCCCTGGGTTCAAGGCGTGGCCAATGTGCGCGGCCGGCTGCTGCCCATCTTCGATATGGCCATGTTTTACGGTCAGCGGTTGACCGGTAGCCGTAAACAGAGGCGCGTGCTTATTCTGGAAACAGAAACCCTGTATACGGGGCTTCTGGTAGATCAGGTATTGGGTATGCAGCATTTTCCCATCGACGATTTTCAGGACGATGCGGGACCGGTCGAGGACCAGGTCCGCCCATATACCTCGGGCAGCTATATGAGGGAAAACGAGCGTTGGACGGTGTTTCGCCCGGCGCTGTTGGCGGAAGATCCGCGCTTTATCAACGCGGCAAAGAGTTAGCCGATCAGCTAATTGTCGCTCAGGGGCTTTAAACCCTCGCAGCATATATTTTGAGCTCGCTGTGGCACAACGCAGGCGCAGAAGGTTCATAGACAACAATAAGACGTTCAGTCACTTTCAGGGGTACTTACATGAAAACCGAATCCAGAAACTTCCTGGCCTCTGCCCGGGTCAACCCGGCCATGGCAGTACTGGTGGTCTTGCTCGTAGGGTTTGTGGTCCTTATACCCTATGTCTATATACAGGTGCAGAGGGCGTTGGACGCTGACCAGTCGTACCTGCAGCATGCCGCCGAACTCCGGGCGCAGTCCTACCAATTGACGGCCCTGTCCAGGGTGGCGGTCGCCGGTGACCAAGGTGCCTTTGTGGAGCTGAACACGGTTGTCCGGGACATGGATCAAACCTGGGAGCAGCTGCGCTCCAGCGATCCGCGTACTCGTCGGGAACTGAGCCGTGAGTTCACCGCCTACAACAATATTTGGCGTCAGGCACGAGAGAGTAGCCAGACCATTCTTCAGAACCGGGAAGCGATCATCTTCCTGAACCAGGTGGGTGAGCGCCTGAACGATACCCTGCCCGAGCTGCAGTCTCTGCATAACGACATTGTGGAGATTCTGCTGGAAACGGAATCGTCCTCAGACCTGATTTCTCAGGCGCAGATGCAATCCTGGCGGGCCGAGCGCATCGGACGGAACGTGGACAAGATGTTGCGCGGTGACGCCGACGCCCATATTGCCGCGGATCAGTTCAACCTGGACGCCAACATCTACGGACGTGTACTCAGCGCCATGCAGCAAGGCGATGTGGCCATGCGTATCGACCGGGTGACCAACCCCGAAGCGCAGCAAACCCTGGCTCAAATTGCCGACTTGTTCGACTTCGTAAACAGCTCCATCCAAGAGATTTTCGAAGGTTCGCCCGCGCTGCTGAGCTCGTTGCAAGCCAACACCGCACTGCTTGATAACAGCCCCATCTTACTGGAGGCTCTGGCCGACATCTCGGACAAAATCACTTTGCAGGAATCCCTGCGTCAGCCCAACAACCTGACCATTCTTGCCCTGGGTATTGCGGCGGTGATCAGCTTGGCGCTGATCGGTCTGCAGTTGTTTCTCGGTACTCGCCGCCGTTTGGTGGAAACGGCGGAAACCAATGAGCGTAACCAGACGGCCATTCTGCGTCTGCTGGACGAACTGGCTGACCTGGCCGACGGTGACCTGACTACCACAGCGACAGTAACCGAAGATTTTACCGGTGCCATTGCGGACTCGATCAACTTCACCATTGACCAGTTACGGATTCTGGTGGCGCGCATTAACGAGACGGCCGTGAACGTATCGGCCGCCGCCCAGCAGACCCAGCAAACCGCTCTGCACTTGGCGGAAGCCTCTGAGCACCAGGCCCAGGAAATCGCCGGCGCTTCGGCGGCGGTCAACGAGATGGCGGTGACCATTGACCAGGTATCCGCTAACGCCTCTGAGTCCGCCGCGGTAGCTGAGCGAGCGGTATCGATCGCCAGCAACGGCGCCAAAGTGGTGCAAAACACCATTCACGGTATGGATACCATCCGCGAGCAGATTCAGGACACCTCTAAGCGAATCAAACGTCTGGGCGAATCTTCCCAGGAGATTGGTGACATCGTTAGCCTGATTAATGATATTGCGGACCAAACCAACATCCTCGCCTTGAACGCCGCCATTCAGGCTTCTATGGCCGGGGATGCTGGGCGCGGCTTTGCGGTGGTAGCGGACGAGGTCCAGCGACTTGCGGAACGCTCGGCGGCCGCCACCAAGCAAATTGAAGCGCTGGTTAAAACGATTCAGAACGATACCAACGAAGCGGTTATCTCGATGGAGCAAACCACGTCCGAGGTGGTGCGCGGTGCGCGTCTGGCACAAGACGCTGGTGTGGCTCTGGAGGAAATTGAAACGGTTTCGAACAACTTGGCGGAACTGATTCAGAACATTTCGAACGCGGCCCGTCAGCAGGCCTCTTCGGCGGGTCATATTTCTAACACGATGAACGTGATTCAGGAAATTACCACCCAGACGTCTGCCGGTACCGGCGCCACCGCTCAGTCGATTGGTAACCTCGCTGAGATGGCTCTGGACTTGCGTGAGTCTGTGGCCGGTTTCAAACTGCCGGAGGAAGAAGAGCCCGAGGAGCTGACTCTGGCGAGCGCTCAAACCGCCGACATTGAATTGGACCAGCAGGACATCGATTACGACACGCTGCCGGAAGATTTCGACCACGACGAAGTGGTGGAATTGGATGATGAGGTTTTACCCCAAGAGCAGGACGATGAACTGGCGGCCGAGCCCGGCCAGGTCCGGGTGTAACGGGGCTTTCGTTGACCTCCTGAGATAAGTAATGGTTTGGACTCTGCAAGCGCCAACCGCGTTAACCGAGAGCCAGTTTGTTCGCTGGAGCAAGCTGCTTGAGGAACGCACCGGTATCCAGTTGTCTGCCCAGCAAAAAGCGCTGCTGCAGTCACAGGTGACGATGCGTATGCGCGAGCTGGGCTACAGCGATTACAACCAGTATTACCAACTGGTGACCGATGGTCTGTCCGGTTTGATGGAGTGGTCGGTATTAGTGGACCGCCTCACCGTCAAGGAAACCAGCTTCTTTCGTCATCGTCCTTCATTGGAATACGTGCGCCGGTTCATTCAAAACCGCATCAATAATCGTGAACTGCATGGCAGTTTCGATATTTGGAGCGTCGGTTGTGCCACGGGCGAAGAACCCTACTCCCTTGCCATGGTGGCCAACGATTGTTTCGAACTGGCCGGCCTGCCACCTTATTACGGGATTACCGCACTGGATATCAGCAGCGCGGCTTTGGCGCAGGCGCGCACCGGTATTTACAACGCCCGTAAGCTCGAGCAGGTTCAGCCAGACGAGGTGCTGCGCTACTTTGAACGCACGGACGATGGCCAATTCCAGGTGGTGAAAAAGCTTCGCGACCGAGTCTGTTTCAGTCACGGTAATGTGACCCGCATCAGCGCGATGCCCAGCGTCAGTATGGACGTCATTTTTTGCCAGAACTTGCTCGTGTACTTTCGCCGCTGGTTGCGGCGCGACATTCTTAACGCTTTTGCTGCGCGTCTGAAACCGGGTGGCGTGTTAATTATTGGTTTGGGCGAATCGGTAGACTGGGAACACCCGGGTCTAAAGCGCGTGGTGGGGTCGGAAGTGCAAGCGTACATTCGCGACCAGCGACAAGAACAATAGAGAGGAAGACTTCGCATGTCAGACGGCCGTAACTTTGCAGCCCTGGATTGGGTGGTACATGAGATTGTCGAAACTCTCCGCCAAGCGCGCGAGGCTCTGGAAGCCTATGTGGAAAATCCGGAAGATGAAGCTCGCCTGCGCTTTTGCTTAACCCATATTCACCAGGTGCACGGCAGTTTGCAGATGGTGGAATTCCACGGCGCCGCCATGATGGCCGAGGAAATGGAAAGCCTCACTCAGGCAATGATTGAAGGTCGCGTCGCCAGCGACGCCGAGGCCCAGGAAGTCCTCATGCGGGCCATTTTGCAATTCCCTATCTACCTGGAAAAAGTAAAAACCAATCGCCGCGACAACCCGCTGATCGTTCTGCCGCTGTTGAATGATTTGCGCACCGTGCGCGGCGAGTCTCTGCTTACCGAAACCAATCTGTTCAGCCCTTATTTGGCGCCCGCACGGGAAGTAACCGGCACGCGCCTGCCGCTGCTGGAAAACCGTCAACAGTTTCAAGACGCCGCCCGCAAACTGCGGCAGATGTACCAGTACGCCGCCGCTGGTTTTATTCGCGGCGTTAACGCCGATGAAAATCTCGGTTACCTGCAAAAAGTCTTTGCACGTCTGCACAAATTGACTAGCGGCACAGCCCGCCAGCCCCTATGGCACATTTGCTTGGCGCTGGCTGAAGCCCTGGAAATCGACGCCATTGAATCCAGCGTGTCCATCAAAAACTTGTTGCGTCAGCTGGACAAAGAGCTAAAACAACTGGTCATGCACGGCACCGCGCCACTGGAGGCACCCGCGGACACCGAGCTGATTAAAAACTTGCTCTACTATGTAGCGCGCTCAGGCAAGCATGCCCCCGGCTTTGCCGCCGATTCGCACCTGCAACAGGTGTACGAACTGTACGAGCTGGACCGCGCCTTGCCCGAAGGCAAGGAGACCGGCGAGGAAGTACAGAACATGCTGGCCGCTCCGGATTCCGGGGCCATGCGCTCGGTGGTAGCGGCACTTAAAGTCGAGCTGGACGTGATTAAACAGGCGTTGGACGCGTCCTTGGTCAGCGGCGGAGACCTGCAAGCCGTGGCGGACGTACTGCCCGTCATCAAGCGCATCGGCGACACCATGGCGGTGCTGGGCATTGCCGATCTACGCAAACAGATTCTTGAGCAGGGCGAGACCATTGAGCAGGCGGTAAGCGCCGGCGGAGAGTTGGCGGCCCACGAGCTGATGGCCGTGGCCGGACACATGCTGGATATCGAAGGCCGTCTGGACAACATAGCCGCGGGGGTGGATGAGGGTAGCGAAGGGCAACAACACGATTTGAATTTGAGCCAAGCTCAAGAGTCGGTGCTGCGTGAGTCACGCACGGGCCTGGAGCAGGTCAAAGACGCGATCATAGAATACATCGCCTCGCAGTGGGATCAGACACATCTCGCGAAGGTGCCCGATACATTGCGGGGGATTCGCGGCGGTTTAGAAATGGTGCCAATGCCGCGGCCGGCACGCCTGCTGGGTGCCGCCGCCCGCTATGTGGAAGAGCAATTACTGGCTCCGGACGCCTCCCCCGAGTGGGACAAGCTCGACACTCTCGCCGATGCCATTACGGGCGTGGAATATTATCTGGAACGCTTCACCAGTGAGCGGACCGAAGAAGATGAGCTTTTGCTGGCCGTAGCCGAAGACAGCGTCGCGCAACTCGGTTATGCGGTGGCCAAGACGCCGACGCCAGAGGCTGCCGAAGCGGTCGCCACCGAGCCGCAGGACGGCGTACAAGACCACGCACAAGACCAAGAGGCTCTTAGCCACGCTTATCAGATCGCTCTGGCCGACTCCCCTGAAACCGATGAATTATCAGTGCCGGAGGAGTCGAACGCTGATGCCTTTGAGGTGCAGCCTGGCTCCACTGACGAGCACGAGCCAGAAGCCGGCTCGGTTAGTGATGATACGCCCATGTCAGAAAGCGACGATGACGACGACTTTGACGAAGAAATTCTTGAAATCTTCGTCGAAGAGGCGGGCGAGGTGAGCGACGCGATCGCTGAGTATTTCCCCCAATGGGCGGCCGACTTTGAAAACCAAGAAGCGCTCACTGAATTCCGCCGCGCCTTCCATACCCTAAAAGGCAGTGGCCGGATGGTGGGCGCCAACGATATTGGTGAGCTCGCCTGGTCCATCGAAAACATGCTTAACCGCATCCTCGACGGCACGATCGCCCCCGGCGATCAGCACGTGGCGGCCATCGAACAAGTGCGCCGCATCTTGCCGGACATGATTGAGGCCTTCAGCAACCGCCAGCCTAATCCACACCCGGAGCTCGCCCAGACCTACGCCGCACAGGCCGACGCTCTCTCTCGGGGTGAAGCGCCGGCGGACCTTGCCGAAGCACACGAGGCGTTGTCCGCCCCTGCCGCCGAAATGCCAAGCACTGATAGCGGGCTTTTGGTTGAAGAAACCGACGATGATGAAGAAGATGAAGCCGATAGCCAACTGTGGGAGATATTCGGCATAGAGGCGTTGGCTCATCTGCAAGTGGTGGGCCAGTACATCAGCGAAATGGAGTCTGTGGCGCCGTTATTTGCCCCGCCCAGTGACAGCACCCAGCGCGCTTTGCATACCCTAAAAGGCAGCGCCCATATGGCCGACATCCAGCCCATCGCGGAGCTGGTTGCACCATTGGAGCGTTTCATCAAGGAGCTGTGCACCTATCAAGTCAATATCGATGAAGACATCCTGCAACTGTTGAAGGATGCTGTGGAATACACCACCTTTGCGCTGCGTGATATCGAACAGGGCAAGCCCGTCGAAATCCCCCGCTTAAAACAGTTTGAGGCACGGGTCAGCGAGCTGCGAGAGATTTTTGTCGCACCACTGGTGCGTCAGCAAGAGGCCGCCGCCGACGGTCTGGAAGCTGTCGATCCCGAGCTGTTGGCGATCTTCATGGCCGAAGAAATGAACCTGCTTCTGGATGCGGATAAAACCCTCGACCAATGGGGTGCTGAGCAGGAGCGGATGGATTTACTGCAGCCAATGCAGGCGGAGCTGGTCACGCTGACTAATGGTGCCCGGCGCGCTAAGCAGTTACCGCTCGCCGAGCTGTCGGACAAGCTGCATCAGGTTTATCAGGCGCTGATGGCCGATCAGTTGCAGTGCAGCGATACCCTATGCGCCAGCCTTAAAGAGGCCCATGATGCCTTGCTGGATATGGTGGACGCCGTAGCGGTGGGGCAGGGCCTCAAACCTGAGCCGGAAGAGATCACCAATGCTCTTAATGCCTTGCTTGCACAAGCGCAGGCCACACATAGACTGAAAGCCGAAGCCGAAGCCGAAGCCGAAGCCGAAGCCGAAGCCGAAGCCGAAGCCGAAGCCGAAGCCGAAGCCGAAGCCG
>DAHVRW010000045.1:0-9838 GCA_027322215.1 Marinimicrobium sp. | reverse complement strand
GCCGAAGCCGAAGCCGAAGCCGAAGCCGAAGCCGAAGCCGAAGCCGAAGCCGAAGCCGAAGCCGAAGCCGAAGCCGACACCCACACGGAAGTCGCTGCGGATACAGTTGCGGATGTGGACGCGGGCGCAGATAGCGCCGAGCCTTCGGCAGCGGATTGGGATGACAGTGACGAAGCCGACGATGAAATTATCGAAATCTTCGTGGAAGAGGCTGAAGAACTGAGCGAAGCCATGGAGGATACCCTGCATCAGTGGCAGGAAGAGCAGGATAATCCCGAGTGGCCCGAGGAATTGAAACGCCTGTTGCACACCCTTAAAGGCGGTGCACGACTGGCGGGCATCAGTGACGTGGGGGATTTGTCCCACGATTACGAAACGTTGCTGATAGGCTTAAAAGGCAACGAAGTGCTGGATGAAGCCTTCTTCAACCGCTTGCATCAATACCAGGACTCAATTCACAAAGGTGTAGAGCGCGTTCGCGCCCAACTGAGCGGCATCGAATTGCCGGAGGAAGCCGCGCCCGTTGAGCCGCCCGAGCCGGTCGAGTCGGCGGAGCCAGCAGCGGAAACGCCGCCGCCCAGCCACAGCTCTGATCCGGCCGAGCATGTGCGCGGCAAAGAAGCCACAGTGGTGCCGTTCACACCCAAAGCAAAACCTCAGGAGCAGGGCGTTGCGCCGCAGCCCCGTGAAGGGGAGACGACACAAGTAGCCGCCAGCGGTGGTCAAACCGCCCAGGTCCAACACTTGGCCGCTCGGCGCAGCGGTCCCCAGGAAGTGGTCAGAGTTTCCGCAGAATTATTGGAAGAACTGGTGAACCTGGCTGGTGAAACCTCCATCACCCGTGGCCGCATTGAAGAGCAAGTGGGCGATTTAGGGTTGGCCATTGAGGAGATGGACACCACCATCGTCCGCTTGCAGGAGCAGTTGCGCCGGCTCGATATCGAGACCGAGGCGCAGGTGTTGTTCCGTCAGGAGCAGATGGAAGCCCATGAAGAGTTCGACCCGTTGGAGATGGACCGCTATTCACAGCTGCAGCAACTGTCGCGCTCATTGATCGAGTCCGCGTCGGATCTGTTGGATTTGAAGAGCACCCTGGCCGAAAAAAATCGCGATACCGAAACTCTGCTGTTGCAGCAATCGCGCATCAACACCGATTTGCAAGAAGGCTTGATGCGCTCGCGAATGGTGCCCTTCTCCCGCTTGGTGCCGAGGCTCCGGCGCATCGTCCGCCAGGCCGCCAGCGAGTTGGGTAAAGACGTGAGCTTCGAGCTGGATAACGTTGAGGGCGAGCTGGACCGATCAGTGCTTGAGCGCATGGTGGCACCGCTCGAGCACATGCTGCGCAACGCGGTCGACCACGGCATCGAGACGCCAGAAGAGCGCGCCCGCGAGGGCAAGAGCGAGAGCGGACGAATTGTTCTGAGTTTGTCCCGAGAGGGAGGCGAGGTGCTGCTGCGTCTTGTGGACGACGGTCGCGGCATCAACCTGGAAAAAGTGCGCGCCAAAGCGATCGAGCGCGGCTTGATGACCGCCGATGCAGCGCTGAGTGACCGGGACATCATGCAATTTATTTTGCACGCCGGTTTCAGTACCGCCGAGCATGTAACCCAGATATCCGGCCGCGGTGTGGGTATGGATGTGGTGCACTCCGAGATCAAACAGCTCGGCGGCTCCATGTTCATCAACTCCGAATGGGGACGGGGCACTGAGTTTATCGTGCGCCTGCCCTTTACCGTATCCGTGAACCGCGCTCTGATGATCCAGATCGGCGATGACTTCTACGCAATTCCCCTCAATACCATCGAAGGTATTGTGCGAGTCAGCCCCTTCGAGCTGGAGCACTACTATCAGGATGAAACCGCGCAGTTCGAATACGCTGGCGAGCAGTATCAGGTACGCTATCTAGGCGCCATGCTGGACAGTCGGGCCCGGCCCAAGCTGGACGGCCAGGCCCTGCCCTTGCCGGTGGTGTTAGTGCGCAGCGCGGAACACACGCTGGCCTTGCAAGTGGACAAGCTGCTGGGCAGCCGCGAGATTGTGGTAAAAACATTGGGCGTGCAGTTTTCGGCCGTTACGGGAGTTTCCGGCGCCACGGTGATGGGTGACGGCAGCGTGGTGGTGATTCTGGATCCCCACGCGCTCATGCGTGAAAAGCTGGCCTTGGGCATGCACAGTGCCACCTTGTTGGAGCCGACCGTTGCGCCCGAACCCGTGGACGTGCAGGAGCAAACCGTTTTGGTGGTGGATGACTCAGTAACGGTTCGTAAAGTGACCGGACGTTTTCTCGAGCGCGAAGGCTTCCATGTAATGACCGCCAAAGACGGCGTCGAGGCACTGCAACTGCTGCAGGACCACATCCCCGACATCATGCTCCTGGATATTGAGATGCCGCGCATGGACGGGTTTGAAGTGGCTAAAAACATTCGCACCAGCTCGCGTTTGAAAGATATCCCGATCATTATGATTACCTCGCGTACCGGGGAAAAACACCGGGATAGAGCCTTCAGCCTCGGCGTGGATCGCTATTTGGGCAAGCCATACCAGGAAGATTTGCTGCTCACCAACATTCATGAGCTGTTGGACACAAAGGCCTAAGATCGTGACCGGCTTACGGATTGGCTTATTAGTGGATCAGCCGCACAAACGCCAATATCTGAGCCTGAGCGTTGCCGAGGCGGGGCATTCGGTTATCCGCGTCATTGTGGCTGGGCCCGACATGGGCGCGTTGCTGGCCCAGACCGATGTGGATGCCTGGGTGGTGGATATGGAAGCGCCCGCGGATGAATCGCCACACAGCTCTGCCCAGCATCTGGATGCGTTGCTGGAGTCGGTCACTGTGCCTTTGATCGTGAGCGACAGCAGTGAGTACCGCCCAGGCACCGAGGAGCACAACGCCTGGTTGCGGCGTATCATGGATAAGCTGCGCCAGCTGGCCGGGGACATCAACCTGCAAAGCGTCGAGCGTGCTCAGGATTTGTGGGTACTGGCGGCCTCGACCGGCGGACCAGCCGCTGTTAAACAGTTTTTGTCGGCTTTACCGCCGAATCTGGGGGTGGCGTTTCTCTATGTACAACACATAGACACCCATTACACCTCCACTTTGGTCAAAATGCTGAACAACGGTGCCTATCCGGTTTCGTTGGCCAAGCAGGGCGAAGTGCTGCAGCGCAACCGGCTATTTATCGTCACTGCCCAGGAGCGCGTCGAAGTGCTGGAAAACGGCACACTGGTGTCGAGCAATGTACCGTGGAGTGGCCCCTACGCACCTTCGGTGGATCAGCTGGTGGCTAACGTAGCGTGGGTATACGGCTCCCGTGCGGGCCTGATCGTATTTACCGGTATGGGTGATGATGGCGCCAGCGCCGGCCGGTTGCTGAAACAGCGCGGCGGTAAAATCTGGGTGCAGAGCCCCGCCAGCTGTACCAGCAGCTCCATGCCTGATACGGCTTTGGCCACTGGCTGCGTCAGTTACAATGGCACACCTGAGCAACTGGCCCAACAATTGGCCGCCCAATACCAACTGGCGCCGCCTGCGATTAACGCCTGAGGAAGTAAACCCATGAGAGTCCCCGAACAACTTGCTAGCCCCAAGGCCCTGGATTTGGCCAGTTTGCTGATCCCCATCGAAGGGGAGCTGCTGCTGGTGCCCAACGTCTCGGTGGCGGAAATTGTTCCGCTGGGACGAGTCGAACAAATTTCTGATGGGCCGCAGTGGCTACTTGGGAACTACCAATGGCGCGAACGGCCCGTGCCGTTACTGTCTTTTGAGGCGATCAATGGCGGCGCACGTCCGGCAGCCGGAGCCCAGGCTCGGGTCGCGGTCTTTAACAGTACGGGCGTGAGCAACGAGCTACCATTTGTGGCCATTTTGGCCCAGGGCCTACCACGATTGGCGCGGGTGAATGCTGACGAGCTGCAGGAGCGAGACGGGATCGAGCGCCGCGCGTTCGACCTCATGCCTGTATCCTGGGCCGGCGAGCAGGCGGTGATCCCCGATATTAGCGCCCTTGAGCAAGCCGTACAGGAATTCTTACACGAATCGCGTGGTAACTGAACCGCTGGCAAAAGGAATCGAGCGTGTTGAGACTTTCAGCTTCTGTAGTATTTATTGGCGTATTGTTAAGCGCCTGCGGCGGCTCTCGGGACGAGCCGTTTAACCCCAGCGACCCGGACGACCCCGAACCGACACCCGTCACGGTGACCACGCTATTCACCGGTACCGAGCCTTTTACGCTCATCGAGTTTGAAGGCAAACGCCTGCAGGTGGCAACAGAGCTGGACGATTATTATCAAATGATCGACGCTTACACCGATCAGCCCATTACTACCCCCGATTTCTCCAGCGGCCAGGTTGTGCTCTACGACGGTGGTGTGGTGGATGACAGCCTGTGCGCTCACAAACTGATACTGCGTCGGGTTGATGCTCAGAACATCGCCGAAGGTGTGGTGGAAGTAACCCTCGAATACGAAAACTTTCAGCCCCAGAGTGATCCAGAGTGCGGGGATGAGGTCATTGAGGTGCGCCCCTTTGAGTTCTTCTATGTACACAGCCGCGATGAGCTGGTGTTTGCAGAACGAGTTCAGGGTGTTCGTAGTGGCTCCTCCGGCGGAAATCGAAACGACGACACCGACGAGGACGAAGACTCAGAAGGCAGCGACGCGGATGACCCCGCCGGCTTTTAAACCTTCCGGGCCTGGCGACTCAGCCTTCCGGCTCTAGCGACGCGCTCAGGTAAAATCGCCCCAGCGATACTGCACCAAACTGATGGCCGCCACCGGCGCGGTTTCGGTACGCAGCACCCTCGGCCCCAAGGTCACAGGCGTGCAGCCGGCCGCTCGCGCCATGACAATCTCAGCTTCTGATAAGCCCCCTTCTGGCCCAATTAACAGCGCCACACTTTCGGGTGTTTCGTTCTCGGGAAGGCTTTGGCTATCCCGGTGATGCAGAACGAGGCGCAATTGGCTCTTGTTGTCCTGCAACCAGGATTCAAGCTTTTGTGGTGGTGCCAAATCCGGCAATAGGTTGCGCTGGCACTGCTCACAGGCACTGATGATCACCTGCCGCCAGTGGTTCAGCCGTTTCCCCAGCCGCTCTGTGCTGAGTTTCACCTCGGTGCGCTCGGTCAGCAGCGGCCGGATATGAGTCACGCCCAGCTCGGTCGCTTTTTGCAACACCCAGTCCATGCGTTCGCCCCGCGAGAGACCGATGGCCAGCTCCAGGCGCAGCGGCGATTCGCGATTGTGGGCATTGAACTCTCCCACCTGCACGGTTACCGCCCGTTTGCCGACTTCGTCGATCACCGCTTCAAACTCGCCCCCAGTGCCGTTGAACAGCACCAGCTCGCGACCCGGCTGCATGCGCAGCACCCGCGCCAAGTGGTGGGAGGGGCCTTCTTCAAGCTCCAGTCGCAAGCCTTGCGTAAGGGGTTGGGCAGTGTAGATTCGCGGTATGCGCACGTTGGCCTCGAAGTAAACGGTGGGGCCGAATTGTAGTAAAGTCGCCTCTTTTTGAATAGCCGTGGGGCTACGGACGCGTTCAACGATGGATATAGTCACTCATGGGCTGATGGGCGCGCTGGTCGCCCAAGTGGTTTGCAAGCCCGGCCAGCGGCGCGCCGCCATCGGCATTGGTGTCGTAGCGGGCTTGTTGCCGGATGTGGACACGCTGATTCGCAGCGCCGAGGATCCGCTGCTGGCGCTGTCCATGCACCGCCACTTTACCCACTCTTTGTTGTTTGCCCCGGTGGGTGCCGCTCTGGCAGCGCTTCTTTGCTGGCCATTCTTGTGTAAATCAGTGAGGGTGTGTAAATCAATGGCTGTGGGCCGGGTTTATCTGGCCGCTTTGGCAGCGTATGTATCGCATCTGCTGCTCGATTTCAGCACCAGCTACGGGATTCACCTGTTCTGGCCATTTCGCAGCAATCCGATCTCCGCCAATATTATTGCCGTGATGGACCCCTTGTTTACCGCCGTAGTGTTAATAGCTCTGGTTCTGGTGTTCGGTACGCGCCGGCAGCGCTGGGCGTATGTGGGAATGGGTGTGGCTTGTGTGTATTTGGCGTTTGGCCTGGTCCAGCATCAGCGTGCGCTGAGCGTGGCGGAGCAGTTGGCGGCCCAGCGGGGGCAGTCGCCGGAGCGGCTCATGGTCAAACCCACGTTGGGCAACCTGGTGTTATGGCGCGTATTGACGGTGGAAGATGGCGTTGCTCAGGTGGACGCGGTGCGCGTCGGGCGGACAACGCGAGTTTATCCTGGTGAGCGCGCTGAGCTTCTGCATCCAACGGATTGGCAGCATCTGCCCGAGAATTCCCGTTTGCGCCGGGATTTGGAGCGCATGTACCGTTATTCCGACGGATTACTGGCAGTTTACCCGGAGGGGGCAGCCAGGGCGGATGCATCGATAATGATTGGTGATGTGCGTTTTGCCATGCTCCCCACCAGCGCCGCGCCTTTGTGGGGCATCGCCGTCTCGTTTGATCAGCCAGAGGGTGCAGCTCGGTGGGAGAACCGGCGCACCTTAACGCCCCAGATGCGCGCGGAATTTCTGGCCATGGTACTGAACCGGGATATAACGCTATAATTGCGCCTTTGCTTTGCCTTATGGCGACGCCCAGCGGCGTCGTTGATTCGGAGACACCATGACCAGTCGTACCGCACAAGTTACCCGTAATACCCTGGAAACCCGCATTGCCGTTAGCGTCAATTTGGATGGCACTGGCCAGGCTGTGTTTGATACAGGCGTACCTTTTCTGGAACACATGATGGACCAGATTGCCCGCCATGGCCTGATTGATCTGGACATCACCTGTAAAGGTGACACCCACATTGACGACCACCACACGGTGGAAGATATCGGCATTACCCTGGGCCAGGCCATGGCCAAAGCCGTGGGCGACAAAAAAGGCATACGCCGCTACGGCCATGCCTACGTGCCGATGGACGAGTCCCTGGCGCGGGTGGCGATTGATTTTTCCGGCCGTCCGGGGCTGGTAATGGAAATTCCCTTTACCCAGAAGCGCATCGGCACCTTCGATACCGAACTGTTTTCTGAGTTTTTCCACGGCTTTGTTAACCACGCTCAGGTAACGTTGCACATCGACAGCCTGCGTGGCGCCAACTCGCACCACCAAATCGAGGCCGTGTACAAGGCCTTTGGCCGCGCACTGCGCATGGCCCTGGAAGAAGACCCGCGGATGGCGGGCGTGATGCCGTCCACCAAAGGCAGCCTTTAATCGTTAAGATTGGAGCGACGCGATTACACGCGATCATATGACCTCACAAACACTCGCCGTGATCGATTACGGCATGGGCAATCTGCATTCGGTGGCCAGCGCCCTGAGCCACGTTGCGCCCGAGATAGAGGTGCAGGTTACCAGTGAGCCCGAGGTTATAGCGCGGGCTGATCGTGTGGTGTTTCCAGGCGTAGGCGCCATTGGCGAATGCATGAAGGCTGTGCGCAAATTGGGTTTTGACCATCTGCTGCGTCAGCAGGTGGCCGCCGGCAAGCCAGTGCTGGGCGTGTGCGTGGGTATGCAAGCGTTGTTACAGCGCAGTGAAGAAAGTGCGGGTGTGGACTGCATCGGCCAGCTGCCGGGGCAAGTACGCTTTTTCGGTCGTTCATTAACGGATACTGCCGGGCGCGCCCTAAAAGTGCCTCACATGGGTTGGAACAAAGTGCGTCATAATGGGCATCCATTGTGGGCCGGTATCGAGCAGGATACCCGCTTTTATTTTGTGCACAGCTACTATGTGGACGCCGCCGAGCCAGAGCAGGTTGCCGCCACCTGTGACTACGGCCACACTTTTGCCGCTGCCCTGCAGCGGAACAATTTATTTGCAGTACAGTTTCACCCGGAAAAAAGCCACACCGCCGGCCTGCAGTTGCTGAGAAATTTTGTCGCCTGGAATGGCCAGGCCTAACCCCTCTTAATCACTACCAATCGGATTCTATTTCCATGCTGATTATTCCCGCCATTGATCTGAAAGACGGCCAGTGTGTGCGCTTGCGCCAGGGCCTGATGGACGACTCCACCGTCTTTTCCGATGACCCCGTGGCCATGGCCAAGCGCTGGGTCGACACCGGTTGCCGACGTTTACACCTGGTGGACTTGAATGGCGCCTTCGCTGGCGCGCCGGTCAATGGCGAAGTGGTTACCGCTATTGCCAAAGCCTACCCGGATCTGCCCATTCAAATCGGCGGCGGTATCCGCAGCGCTGAGACTATTGAACACTACCTGCAAGCGGGTGTTCAGTATGTGATTATCGGCACCAAGGCGGTGAAAGAACCGAAATTTGTCCGCGAGATGTGCCGAGCGTTTCCGGGCCATGTTATCGTCGGCCTGGATGCCAAAGACGGCCTGGTGGCCACCGATGGCTGGGCGGAAGTGTCGGAGCAAAAAGCCACTGAACTGGCCAAACGCTTTGAGCAGGATGGGGTCAGCTCGATTGTCTACACTGATATCGCCCGCGACGGCATGATGCAAGGCGTCAACGTAGAGCAAACCCTGACCATGGCCCAGGCCTCCAGTATTCCGGTGATCGCCTCCGGTGGTATCACCAATATGGACGACATCAAAGCCCTGGCCCAAGTGGCGGAGCAGGGCATTATGGGTGCGATCACCGGCCGCGCTATTTACGAGGGAACCCTGGATGTAGCCGAGGCGCAGGCTTGGTGTGATGGTGTGCGCTAGAGCGCCTTTGTAATATCCGCTCAGCCTGTGCGGCCCGAGGGCTTGCTTACGAAGCCCCCGTTTAGTGGATTTATTCCGGACAGCATTTCGCGGAGGCGGGCATCCAGAACGAGCAGCAACGTTAATTAATCTTGAGTGTCCCATCCGGCTTGGACACGAGTAGCCTTTGGAGACACGCCGTGAATACATCCCTGTAGGCTTCGCGTCGGCATCCATGCCGCCGAGAGTCTCCAAAGGCTACTCGCGCCCAAGCCTCGCAGTGGCGTTAGATTGAGGTTCCTGTTTCGTTTCACTGTTATTAAAAATTTAAAGGTTGTGCTATGGCTTTAGCAAAACGCATTATTCCCTGTCTGGACGTGGACAATGGTCGCGTGGTCAAGGGCGTTAATTTTGTCGATATCCGCGACGCCGGCGACCCGGTGGAAATCGCCAAGCGCTACGACACCGCCGGGGCCGATGAAATCACCTTTCTCGACATCACCGCCAGCCACGAAGGTCGCGATACCACCGTGCACATGGTGGAAAAAATCGCGGCCGAAGTCTTTATTCCGCTTACCGTCGGCGGTGGCATCCGCAAGGTAGAAGACATTCGTACCATGCTCAATGCGGGTGCCGATAAAGTCGGTATCAACTCGGCCGCCGTATCCAATCCTGACTTTGTCAAAGCGGCCGCCGATCGTTTCGGCTCACAGTGCATAGTAGTGGCCATCGACGCGAAGCAAGTCAACACGCCGGGAGAAACTCCACGCTGGGAAATCTTTACACACGGCGGCCGTAAGGGCACAGGCATCGACGCCATTGACTGGGCCAAGCGCATGACCGAATACGGCGCTGGCGAAATCCTCCTCACCAGCATGGATCGCGACGGCACCAAAAACGGTTTCGACTTAGCCTTAACCCGCGCCATTAGCGACGCTGTCTCCGTTCCCGTCATCGCCTCCGGCGGCGTGGGCAACCTGCAACATCTGGTTGACGGCATCACCGAAGGCGGCGCCGATGCGGTTCTGGCAGCGAGCATTTTTCACTTTGGGGAATACACGATTCCTCAAGCGAAGGCGTATATGCGTGAGAGGGGGATTGAGGTGCGGTAGGGATCGCGGTCAATACCGCGACGTTCGATCTTTTACTGCCAGTGTGTCAGCTGCTGA
>DAHVRW010000044.1 GCA_027322215.1 Marinimicrobium sp. | reverse complement strand
TCCCGATGCAAAATTTCGCCGTCGAATAAATACGTGACTGTGGCGAGGTTGATATGTGGATGTGGCCGCACATTTATGCCTTCGCCAGCGTCATAATTCACTGGCCCCATGTGGTCGAAGAACACCCACGGGCCTACCTGTCGCCGCTGGCGTATCGGCAGTAGCCGCCGTACAGGAAGGCCGCCTAAGTCCTGATCCCGGGGGTGTATCACCCGCTCAATGGCCGGACACGGCTGGATGCTGGTATCGCTTGGTTGTTCCAGGTTGTTCATGATGTTGCTCATAGGTCACCTTTTTGTAACGGAACACTCTCGGCAGGCCCGGACGAGCCGAAGAGTGAATTGAATCTAACACTGTTCCCGTGCGCTAGACTAGTTTGTGAAGTTATACCCAGAAACGGACGCGATTGGTGGCGACGGCGCGATTCAGTGCCACACCTTGGTGCCAAAAAAGCTGACCAAGCCACTTGCGAAAACCCTGCAAAGATTCCTTTAAAAATTCTTACAATAAGGCCCCTGCACCATGACCGAGCGCCCGCAAAATTTTAACGTCGCCTTGGCGATTCTCGCCAAAGCCCCCGTGCCGGATATGGCTAAAACTCGCCTGATACCGGCGCTGGGCGCTCAAGGGGCAGCCGATCTGGCGAGCAAGCTTTTGGCACGTACCCTGATTGCTGCCAAGCGGTCAGATTTGCCTGTGGCTGTGTTTACCGAACCAGAGCCTACGGCGGAGCAGTGGCGGGTGTCTGATGAGCTGGCGGCATTGACCTGTTACCCACAGGCAAAGGGCGACTTGGGCGCACGAATGGCGGCGGCGGTTGAGCGGCTGTTGGTTAACAGCGACGGGGTGCTTTTAAGTGGCACCGATTGCGTGGAGGTGTCGGCGGAGCTGTTTGACGAGGCGGCCGACGCTCTCGCCCGGCACGACGCGGTGCTCTATCCCGCCGCCGATGGCGGCTATGCCCTGTTGGGGGTGCGAGCCAACTGCCCGACGGTATTTGAGGGGATGCCCTGGAGCACGGCGCAGGTGGCGGAGATGACTCTGGCACGGCTGAAGGCCAGGGGTTGGTCGGTGTTTATTGGCCGCACCTTGCACGATGTGGATGAACCCGAGGATTTGGCGCGGATCGACCACTTACTCGGATAAAGACGTGGATGCCGCGCCGTACTTGTTCCGCAGCGGCGGGTTTTTCTGACGTCCCCTTTTGCTGACGTCCGCTTTTTCTAACCCCTCTTACGGTTCCCGTATAAAGTACGGGGCAGATCGTGTATAATTTCGCACCATTTATTCTTCTTTCGCCCCGTCACGGCGCGGGACCATCTTAATGGGGAGTGCTCTAACGGGGCGCGAACCCCATTCTTACGCAGGCAAATCACCCTCTATGTCCTTTGATATTAATAAGTTACGCAATATTGCCATTATCGCTCACGTCGACCACGGCAAAACCACCCTGGTCGATAAATTGTTGTCTCAATCCGGCACATTGGATCGGCGCTCGGCAGACGCTGAGCGCGTTATGGACTCCAGCGATCAGGAACGCGAACGCGGTATTACCATCCTCGCCAAGAACACGGCGATTCGATGGCAAGACTACCGCATCAACATTGTGGACACGCCGGGACACGCCGATTTTGGCGGTGAGGTGGAGCGGGTGCTGTCCATGGTGGATTCGGTACTGTTGCTGGTAGACGCCGTTGACGTACCCATGCCGCAAACACGTTTTGTGACTGCCAAAGCATTTGAGCGAGGTCTTAAACCGATTCTGGTGGTCAACAAGGTGGACCGCGATGGTGCACGTCCCGACTGGGTTGTGGACCAGGTGTTTGATCTGTTCGACCGCCTCGGTGCGACGGATGAGCAGCTGGATTTTCCCATTATCTACGCCTCAGCGTTGAACGGTCTTGCAGGGTCAGAACCCGACGCGCTGGCCGAAGATATGACGCCTCTGTTTGAAATGATTGTGGACAAGGTGGCACCGCCCGCCGTGGACACCGAAGGCCCATTTCAAATGCAGATCTCCGCGTTGGACTTCAACAGTTATGTGGGCGTGATTGGTTTGGGACGCATTAGCCGCGGCAGCCTGAGCCCCAACCAGCAAGTGGTCGTGGTGGACCGCGACGGAAAACAGCGCAAGGCCAAAGTGTTGCAAGTGATGGGCTATCACGGTCTGGAGCGGGTGGAAACCGAACGCGCCCAGGCGGGGGATATTGTCTGCATCACCGGCATTCCCAATCTGAGCATTTCAGATACCGTGTGCAGCCCGGATCAGGTTGAGGCGCTGCCGCCGTTAAGCGTCGATGAGCCCACGGTCAGCATGACCTTTCAGGTCAACGATTCGCCCTTTGCTGGTAAAGAGGGAAAGTTTGTAACCTCTAGAAATATTGGCGAGCGCCTGGAGCAGGAGTTGATCCACAACGTCGCGCTGCGAGTCACTCCAGGCGATAGCGCCGATAAGTTTGTGGTCTCCGGTCGGGGTGAGCTGCACCTGTCGGTGTTAATTGAAAGCATGCGTCGCGAAGGATTTGAGCTGGGCGTGTCGCGCCCGGAAGTTATCCAGCGTGAAGTCGATGGTGAAATTCAGGAGCCCTTCGAGCAGGTGGTCATCGATGTGGAAGAGCAGCACCAAGGCTCCGTTATGTAAGAACTGGGGCTGCGCAAAGCGGAAATGACCAACATGGAGCCCGATGGCAAGGGTCGGGTACGGCTGGAGTTTATCGTTCCCTCGCGGGGCCTGATCGGGTTCCGTGGGCAGTTTATGACGATGACCTCCGGCACCGGCATCATGACCAGTATTTTCGATCACTACGGTCCCGTAAAGGCCGGGGATGAGCACAAACGCCCCAATGGTGTTTTGGTTTCTATGGTCAATGGAAAGACCCTGGCCTATGGTCTGCACCCGTTGCAGGAGCGCGGCCGTTTGTTTGTGGATGCCGGAGTGGAAGTGTATGAAGGGCAGATCGTTGGTCTGCACTCACGCAGCAACGATCTGGTAGTCAACCCCACTAAGGGGAAACCACATACCAACGTGCGGGCATCGGGTTCGGACGAGGCGCTCACTTTGTCGCCGCCGGTGCGACACACGCTCGAACAGGCGTTGGAATTCATTGAAGACGATGAGCTGGTGGAAGTGACGCCCCAAAGTATCCGCTTACGGAAAAAACTGCTCACGGAAAATGCCCGCAAACGCGCAAACAAATAAGCGGTTTGTAGGTATGGTTACCTTCTTAGAAAGTGCATCAGCCGTTTTGCTAATGAGCTAACACAGAATAAAAAAGGGCTACGTAAGTAGCCCTTTTTTATTCTGTATCGTTCTGCGCGAAATCAGAGCCTTTTGCCAATCTTCGTGGACGTATAAATCGAATACACGGCGGCGATACCGACCAGTGTGTAGATGATTCTTGAAAGAGGCCCAAAAATCGCGGCCACTAAATCAAACGTAAAAAGTCCGATCAAACCCCAGTTTAAACCGCCCACGATCAAGAGAGTCATTGCGACCCAGTCGATAGCGGTCATGCTCGTGCCGGTTGCGGCACTGGCGCGTCGGTCGGGAGTGCGCCGGCGCTCGGTAGGATGAGTATTGACTGTCGCCATAGTGTACCTCCTTGACTGAACCGTTGTGGACTTGAGCGCTCGAGGATAGCGTGTCATTGTGTTTGACCTTGACCGCCCAAGCAGGTTCAGCCGTAATAGAGCCCGCCCCAATATAACGTACCTCGTGATCGTAATGACCGTACGCTGGTCCAACATAAGAACCCATGGATCGGCTTGCGGAGGTGCCCGTGCAACACCGTAAAAAGCTCGTTGTCGTGTTCGCGTCGGTGGCCTTGTTGGTGGTCTTGTTGGTGGCGATACGTTGGGCGGCGCCAACGGTTATCAAAAATTATTTGAACGATAACGTGCTGGCCGATTTAGGGGACTACCGGGGCTCGGTTGACGATGTGAGCTTGGCGCTGTGGCGTGGCGCAATGCGTGTTGACGGTGTGCGTATTGAAAAAGTCGTCGGCCGTACCTGGACAGATTTTATCGTTGCCCCTTCCGTGGATATCACCCTATCGCCTGGTGCCTTGTTTAACCGAGTGGTTCGGGTTTCGGTGGTGGTCGAAGAGCCCATCGTCAACTTTGTGGATGGCGAGGAACAGGATGTTCAAACCGGCGCAGGTCTTAGCCTTGATACGGATCCTGATCCCGACGCCGAGTCGGCATTTGAATTTGCGCTGGAAGACTTTCAGGTACGCAATGGAACCATCGCGTTTCGGAATTTTATTTCCGATCCGAACGTTAACTTGCAGCTGGTAGATATCACCGTCGATGGAACCCATCTGGTCGTTGTGGACGGGGACGATAAGCGCGGAGCACTGGAATTTCAGGCGCAGTTCTTGGGTGATTCCCCGCTATCGCTGCAGGCACGGTTCGATCCGGTAGATTATCGTACGTTCATGCTTGCGGCGGAATTGTCCCTGACAGACTTGACTGGACTTAACGAATTTTTTGAAGCTTACGCCGACATGGATTTCGCCCGCGGCGAAGGCAATATGGTGCTTGAACTGCAGGCAGAGGACGACAGGCTAACGGGCTACGCCCGGCCCATGTTGGAAAACGTTGAAGTGGTCGATTGGGAGGACGGCGTACTTGAAACATTGAGCGAACCTTTTCATCTGCTTCGAGAAAGTACACTGGGGGTGATCCTGTCGGCGCTGACTCACCCTGAAAGCGAGGAGGTGGCCACGGAAGTGGAGTTTACCGGCGAAGTGCCGGAGACGATGGATTTTGATGGTTGGGGCGCAGTATTCACAATGATGCGCAACGCGTTTATCGAAGCCATCGATACCGACTTCGAGCCCGAGACACCTCTGGCGGACGAGGTGGCTGAAGATGTGGATCAGGCAGAGCAGGAAACGGGCGAGGAAAAAAATCAGAACAAGGACGAAGAAGATTAGAGCGAGATTAATCGGGACAACATTAATCGTACTGTCCATCGTGCCGTCTCAGCCGCGCACGCCAGGCTAGCCCTTTCACCGCCGGTTTTGATGCCGGTTCTGATATAGTTCCACTTTGCCGATCCGTCCGTTCCCTCCCAGGGTCTGCAACGTTTATCATCGTTTACGTAGAGGCTTCAATGGATCCCGCTTGGATACTTGCCTATGTTTTCCTCGGCGCTGTCACCGGGCTTGTGGCCGGGCTGTTCGGTATCGGTGGCGGCGGCATTATGGTCCCGGCTCTGACGTTACTATTTATCGGGCAAGGCTTTGACGCTCAGCATCTGGTGCACCTGGCTTTGGGAACGTCTCTGGCGGCCATAGTGCCTACGGCCTTTGCCGGCGTGCGAACCCATCATCAACACAACGCGATACTGTGGCCGGTGGTGGCCCGGCTGGTACCGGGGGTGTTGGCGGGCACCTTTGCCGCCACGTTCCTGGCGGCGCATTTGTCGCCGTTGTTTTTGGCGGTGTTCTTCTCGGTTTTTATGTTTCTTATTGCCGCGCAAATGCTCCTTAATCGCACACCGCCCGCGTCCAGTCACCTGCCGGGTGCGGTAGGTCTCTCCTTCGTGGGGACGATTATCGGCGCTATTTCGGCGCTGGTGGCCATCGGCGGGGGGACGATGACGGTGCCGTTTCTCACCTGGTGTAAGGTGCGCCTACCGGCGGCCATTGCCACTTCTGCTGCGGTCGGTCTGCCCATCGCTTTGACCGGCGCCCTCGGCTTTGCGTTAAACGGGGCGGGGCAGGCGGGGCTGCCACCGCACAGCATCGGTTACGTTTACTGGCCGGCCGTACTGGGCATGGCGGCGGCCAGTTGGTTCACCGCGCCGGTGGGCGCGCGGCTCACGCACCGATTGCCGGTGCCGCTGCTCAAACGTTTCTTTGCCGCCTTACTGGTGTTGTTGTCTTTGCAGATGATGTGGACGGTGCTTACCACTTAATCCTTTGTCAGCGTTCCGTTCACGCCGTGATAGCGTGCCCACAGTTGGGCCGGCTGCTCTCCGCGCCAATAAGCCCAGCGCAGTCGCCACATCAAACCGATCGTTCGCCATGTGCCGTATTCATCCCAGCGGCGACCAGATGTGATCGCCTTGTGGCGCAGGCAAAGTGGTCGTGACCGACGTTTTAGACGAGCGCTGATTTCGATATCTTCCATCAGCGCCTGAAGGGGAAAACCGCCCACCTGCTCAAAGGCGGTGCGCGTGACGAACAGGCATTGATCGCCAGTGGCGATGCCGGTAACGCGCGAGCGCAGGTTCATCATCGTCGCCACCATAGGCAGCCAGCGAGAGCGCCCGGCAATACGCACATCGAAACGGCCCCAGGTTTGGCTGCGCGCCTGAAGATGTTGGCCTAAGCCAGTGAGATCAATGAGCGGAAGGCGCGTGTCGGCGTGCAAAAATACCAGTAGCTGCCCGCGTGCTATCCCCGCGCCGGTATTCATCTGCACGGCACGTCCCGGTTGGCTTTGGGCTACCTCAAACCCGGCAGCGCGTGCGAGCGCGACGCTGTTATCCTCGCTGCCCCCGTCCACCAATAGAACTTCTATTCCGGGTTGCTGGCCGATTTGTTTCAAGTGTTCAAGCAGTGACGGCAAGGTGGCCGCTTCGTTAAGCATGGGCACGACAATGGATGTGGTTATCGGCTCGATTGGCATGGCGGCTCCATGGTGGCGCATGGTCACGAAAACTCGTACTCTACGACCGGTCCGGCGCACGGCCAATGGCGAATGTCGGCGCCACGATGCCGGCGAATTTTGATGGAATTATCCGGTCATAAGTAACAGTACACAATGGAGTCACCCATGCCGGAAGTCGTTGTTTACACCACCCGTTTCTGCCCTTACTGCGTGCGCGCCAAAGCGTTACTCAAGCGCAACGGTATCACTGATTTTACCGAGATACCCGTGGCAGGCTCAGACCAAAAACGCCAGGAGATGATTCGCCTGTCGGGCCGACACACCGTGCCGCAAGTTTTTATCGGCGACACCCATGTGGGCGGTTTTACCGAGCTGCGAAACTTGGAAGAAAGCGGCCAGCTGGATGTGTTGCTCAAACACTGACTGGCGGGAATAAGCCTCTTAGGCTTTCGGCGGTGTGCGGTAGGCGGAATTTTTCGGCGGAATTAAGTCGCCGTCCTCATCCAGCGCCGGATAGGGTAGGTCGTGCTTATCGCAATAAGCGGCCATGGCCGGCTGCGCCCAGCGAAATAACGTGCGTTGAAAGGCGTCGTCTTCGGGAACAGGACGCGCGTACAGCCCCGCCTGCTGGCGCTGATGCATGGCTTCCTGGAGCACAATGCCCGCGGCCACACTGACGTTGTAGCTGGCCACCATGCCCGCCATGGGGATCATTAGGTGCTCGTCGGCCTGCTCTAACGCGTAATCGCTCAACCCATTTTTTTCCGCGCCCATCACCAGAGCAAAAGGCCGAGTGTAATCCAGCTCGCGGTACGGTCTGGCGCGCTCTGACACATGGGCGGCATAGAGCTTAAAGCCCTGGGCGCGAAGATGCGCCATACCTTCTTCAATGGTGTTGTGCAGCACTTGCTCGGTGAATCGGCCGCTGCCACCGGCGGTGTTGTGGTACACCAAGTGCCCGCGCTGCGGTTTGACCATGTGAATTTTGGGAATGCCCACAGCTTCGGCGCTGCGCAGTATTGCGGAGATGTTCTGAGCCTTGTGCACCTGATCGGTGAGCACCGTCATATCCGGTTGGCGTTGGCGCAGAACCTGTTTAAACTTTTCGAAGCGGGCGCGGCTCATGAACTCATCAGTCAACGTGAAAACGAGCCATTATAGCATTGTTGCCGCGTGCCCCCCGGCAGCTCGTTCCAGATAATGTAATCCATTACAAAGAAGTCGCCGCCGATCATCAGTGCAAATGGAAAAAGGAACATGTTGACGATGGAGTGCTCGAACGCCATGGCAAAGAACAGCATAACCGGCATTCACATCGCAATGACTTTTCCGCCCACGGTTGTGGAAATCATAGTGCCCACAACACCGAGCGAAACCATCCAGTTGCACAACATACCGCGCACAAACCGGTCCAGCTTCCGAGGTGGTCCCGCAACCTATTGATTATTAAAAGTTTTCGTCGAATTTCTGAGGTGAGGCTGGAGGTCAAGCCGTGCTGTATGCACCGTTATAGAGCGGTGGGGCAGGGCAAGGCGGTGCCTTGCCCCAAAAGAGGGAGTTATTCGCCTAAGCTGCCGTGGCGACGCAGAATATCCACTATTGCATCGATATGGTCCGGCCGATCATTCAAGGCCGGAATGTAGTGATAGCTCTCGCCGCCGGCCTCCATAAAGTAGTCGCGGTTCTCCAGTTCCAACTCCTCCAGGGTTTCCAGACAGTCGGCACTGAAAGCGGGCGAGAGCACCGCAATATGCTTGATTCCCTGCTCAGGCATCGCCTGCAGTGTTTGATCCGTGTAGGGCGTCAGCCACTCCTCTCGACCAAAACGGGATTGAAATGTCGTGATGCAGGATTCTTCCGGCAAGTTCACGTGCTCCCGCACCAGACGCGTGGTCTGATGGCACAGGCAGTGATAGGGGTCGCCAGCGGTCAAATAGCGCTTGGGTGTGACGTGGTAGGAAAATACAAACCGGTCGGGCATCCCGTGACGGTCAATGTGTTCCCGCACGGTTTGTGCCAGGGCTTTGATGTACAGCGGGTGATCTTGATAGCCGTTGATGAAATGCAGCTGCGGGACCCAGCGCCATTGTTGCAGCTCTTTACTGACTGCATCGAACGTGGAACCTGTGGTGGTGCCTGAGTATTGTGGGTAGAGCGGCAGTACCACAATGCGGTTGATATCCAAGTCCTGAAACTCGCGCAAGGCACTGCTGATGGAGGGATTGCCATAACGCATGCCCAGCTTGACCACCACGGAATCACCCATGGCCTGTTGTACGGCGTCGCGCTGGCGCAAACTGATGGCCAGCAGCGGCGAGCCCTGATCGCTCCATACTGTGCGATAAGCCGCCGCCGATTTGCGGGGCCGGATGCGCAGGATCACCCCGTGCAAGATGGGCAGCCACAGCCAGCGGGATAATTCGATAACCCGCGGGTCCGATAAAAACTCTTTTAGATAGCGGCGCAGCGAGGGTGTGTCAGGCTCGTCGGGCGTGCCTAGATTGGTGAGCAGTATGCCGACCCGCTGCCGCTCAGCGCGGGTGCGCTCGCTGGGCTGATGAAAGCGTTCCTCGATGTGGTCGGTGCGACTGCGATAGCTGGATGTCATGTTTCCTCCGGACAAGGCACAGAACATACCCGCTGCCCGGCAAAAATGCCAGAGCGGCAGAGGTGGCGTAGAGGTTAAAGCTTGGGATGCAGCGGCCGCTGTCAGCCGCTGCTTACGTTAGGTTGGCCGCGCTCAGTGTGCCGGTTCCAAACGAAGGATTTTGCCATTGCGCTCGTCGGTTAACAGGTACAGCAAATCGTCCGGTCCCTGCACAACGTGGCGCAAGCGCAGGCCGAGTTCATCGGCGAGTAAGCGCTCCTCAGCCACAATCTCATTGCCCTCCAGCACCAGACGCGATAATAAATTACTGCGTAAACCGGTCACCAATAGGTTGTTGCGCCACTGGGGAAACTTATCGCCGGTGTAGAACGTCATGCCCGCATTGGCAATGGATGGGACCCAATAAAACACCGGTTGCTCCATGCCGTCACTGTGAGTTTTGCCTTCGAGTATGGTGGCCCCGCCGTAATGCACGCCGTAGGTAATAATGGGCCAGCCGTAGTTTTTCCCCGCCAGGGTGCGATTGATTTCATCGCCGCCCTGCGGGCCATGCTCGCCGGTCCACAGCTCGCGGGTTACCGGATGCAGAGCAGCGCCTTGAATATTCCGGTGCCCGTAGGACCAGATTTCCGGCCGTGCTCCTTCCACGTCGATGAACGGGTTGGAATCAGGGACGCGGCCATCGGAATGAATGCGCACCACTGTACCGATGTGGCTGCCCAGATCCTGCGAATCCGCCGCTTCGTAACTTTGCTGACGGTCGCCCATGGTGATGAACAAGGTGCCGTCGTCGGCAAACACAAGGCGGGAGCCAAAATGCCCATCGCTTCGAACTTTCGGCTGCTGACTGAAAATCACCTGCACTTGTTCAAGCTGGTCGCCTTTGAGTTGCCCGCGTGCCACCGCAGTGCTGGTGCCGCCGGTGCCTGGTTCGGAGTAGGAAAAGTATACCCAGCGGTTTTCGTGGAAATCCGGGTCCAGGGTTACGTCGAGTAAGCCCCCCTGACCTCGGCTGATTATTTCCGGCAAGCCCTCGATGGCAGAACCTTTTTCACCCGACGGGCTGACCCGGCGCAAGGTGCCCGCCCGCTCGGTTACCAGCATGTCGCCGTCAGGCAAAAACGCCAGGCCCCAGGGATGCACGAGCCCGTCGGTGATGGTGGTAACGCGCAGGCGCACATCGTCGGCTTCGATTACGGTTTCATCCTGGGCCTGGGCGCAACCAAAAAATAATGTCAAAGCAGCCAAGGCGAGAGCGCCATAAGGCCTGAGGGCAAACGGCATGGGTCAACCTCCGGGGCAAGATTTGGGGCGTAAAGAGTAGCAACTGGGGCGAGATGAGACAAACGTCAGAGGGTAAAACGAGGTAAAGGCCGCCGCCCACACAGGGGCGGCGGGACACACTCAACGGCGCAGGTTGACTACGCCATAATAAGCGGGCTTGGGTTGCCACTGACGGTCGAACAGCAGTGGGTAGTTGGTGCGGCCACCCACGGGGAAGCCATTTTTCCACGACTCTCCATCGTGGGTGCCCCACAGGGTAATGCGGTCAATCTTATCCCGATGTTTTAGAAACAGCTGAAACAGTTCGATGTAGCGCTCTGTCAGTTGCGCTTCAATCTCAGCCGGCAGGCCGTCTGTGTAGGGATCAAGGGTTTCCGAATATTCAAACTCATCGGAAATTTCCGCACCGGTATGCTCCCAGGCGACCGGCAGTACGTCGACTTCCAGCTCGGTCATGTGCAGGCGCATGCCCTGCGCCGCATAGGCTTCGATACTGGCTTCGTACTCTTGCATGTCGGGCCAGTCCAGGCCCACATGACTTTGCATGCCCACGCCGTGAATGGGCACGCCGCGGCGTTTGTAGTCCTTGAGCATCTGCACCACAAACTCGCGTTTGCCCGGGTCGTGCATGTTGTAATCGTTGTAGATCAGGTGGGCATTGGGGTCTATCTCATGGGCCAGGTTGAAGGCGCGCTCCTGATATTCGGCCGAGCCCATTACTTGATACCAGAGGCTCTGGCGCCAACCTTTGTCTTCGTCGATGGTTTCGTTGGCAACGTCCCAAGTAGCAATTTTCCCTTTGTAACGCTCCATCACCGTGCTGATGTGGGTGTCCATGCGGCGAATCAGCTCCTCTCGGGAAATCTGTCGGCCGTCTTCATGCACGAAAAAGTCACGGGGCGCCTGTGAGTGCCAGACCAAGGCGTGGCCGACAATGTGCATATTGTGTTCGAGCCCGAACTTTACGAACCGGTCCGCCAGCTCCCATTCCCACTGCCCTTGAGAGGGTTGTAACAAGCCGGACTTCATGCAGTTTTCGGCGGTGATGGCGTTGAACTCCCGAGCGATCAAGTCCAGCAGCGGCTTGTTGGGAGCTTCCAAGGTGCCATTACTGATGGCGGTGCCCACTAAAAAATCGTTTTTATAAACCTGGCTCAGGCCAGTATGTTCAGCGGCTTTATGGATGGCGCAGGCTTTCAGATTGGCCATGGCAGCCACACTGGCGGTGCCGAGCAAAAAGTGACGGCGAGATAACTTCTTCATAAGATCTCTTTCTTGTTCGAGTTATAAAATGCGTTATGTATTTGAACGGGCCATTAAATCACGGATCATCGCGGCCTGAAAGCGCCCAAGGTTTCCGCCGATTGACGGCTACGATTGATGGCTACCAAGGGACGCTTGAGCTGGTGTCGGTGGTGCCACGGCCAGCCGAAGCAGGCAAGTGCTTGGCTAAATTAAGTAAATTAAAGCCTAAGCCTCGCTTTGCAAGGCGCATTGTCGGTGTCGGTAACAGTTCACCAAGTGATCATTGACCATGCCCGTCGCTTGCATAAACGCATAGCAAATCGTGGGGCCGACAAAATTGAAGCCGCGCTTTTTCAGTGCTCGGCTCATGGCTTCGGACTCGGCTGTTGAAGCCGGGACTTCAGCAAGGCTGCGCCAGTGATTGATTTTGGCGCGACCGTTTACAAAACCCCATAAAAACTCACTGAAGTCTTCCCCCGACTGCGCCATGGCGACATAGGCCTGCGCGTTGCGCACGGCGCTGTCGATCTTGAGCCGGTTGCGAATCAGCCCCGGGTTCTGTAACAGTTTGGTTTTGCGCGCGGCGCTGTAGCCGGCGATTTTGTAAGGATCGAATTGATCAAAAGCCTGCCGGTAGGCGGGGCGTTTGCGCAGCACCGTAATCCAGGCCAGCCCAGCCTGGGCGCCTTCGAGTATTAAAAATTCAAACAGTGTCTGGTTGTCGTACAGCGGTACGCCCCACTCGCGGTCGTGGTAGTCACGATACAATGGGTCGGTACCGGCCCAGGGGCACCGGATGAGGTCGGTGGTGTCAGACACAATAATCAGCTCCGTTTATCGATCGATATTTTTAATATCCCGTGTTCGCCCGTATAGCCGCGGCAGTCAATACTGGATTATGCTACCTTTGCCTTTCCATTTATCCGACACGGCGGTCCCGAGCGATCATGTTGGTCTACTACCCAGAGATAAAACCTTACCAGCGCCATCAGTTCGATGTGGAGCTTCCGCATCAGCTGTATGTGGATGAATCCGGTAATCCCGAGGGGATCCCCGTGCTGTTTGTGCACGATGGCCCCGGCGCGGGCTGCGGCCGATATGATCGGCGCTATTTCGATCCGGAGCTCTACCGTATTATTTTGTTCGATCAGCGCGGCTCGGGTCGCTCCACGCCCCACACCAGTTTGGAGAATAACACCACAGCCCATTTGGTGGCGGACATGGAAGCCATCCGTGAAGCTTTGGGCGTTGAAAAGTGGGTGCTGTTTGGTGGCTCCTGGGGGGCCACGCTCAGTTTGGTGTATGCGCAAACCTACCCCGAGCGGGTGAAGGGTTTGATCGTGCATGGGGTGAACCTGTACAGGAAGGAAGAGTTGGGTTGGTTCTATCAAGAGGGGGCAAGCCGCATATTCCCCGACTATTGGGAGGACTTTGTCCGTCCAGTGCCGCCGGCCGAGCGCGATGATATCGTGGCGGGCTACTATCGGTTACTGACCGGTGATAATGATTTGGCGAAAATGGGCGCGGCCAAAAGCTGGTCGCTGTGGCTAGCACGCTGTGCAACCCTGCGCCCTAATCAGGATCTGATTGACTCTTACTCACGGCCACACCGGGCTCTGTCACGAGCCTGTGTCAGCACACATTATCTTGTTCATCACGGGTTTTTGGAAGACAACCAATTATTGCGTAATGCCCACCGCCTGAGCGGTATCCCGGGCACAATTATCCATGGCCGGTACGACATGGTATGCCCGCTGGATAACGCCTTTGCATTGCACAGCGCTTGGCCTGAGGCGCAGCTGAACATTATCCGCGAGGCAGGCCATGGGGACCGTGAACCGGGTACCGTCGATGCGCTGCTGCGCGCCACCGATGATCTGGCGCGCCAATTACGGCACGACAATAATCATCCCGCGTAACTAGGAGAAGTTGATCGTTATGCTGGCATTAATTCAGCGGGTTACCCGTGCCTCGGTCGTTGTGGAAGATCAGACCGTAGGCGCTATTGATCTGGGCATATTGGTATTGTTAGGAATTGAAAAAGATGACGACGTCGCTCGGGCCGAAGCATTAGTTAAAAAAGTGCTTAACTACCGGATATTCTCCGACGCCCAGAACAAAATGAATCTCAACGTGGGTCAGGTCGGTGGCGGTGTTTTAGTGGTGTCTCAATTTACGCTGGCCGCCGATACCCGCAAGGGCTTGCGTCCCAGCTTTTCATCCGCTGCGGATCCCGCCACGGCGGAACACTTGTATCATCATTTTGTTGCCGCGCTCCGCGCTGCGCACGAGCCGGTGGCAACGGGCATTTTTGCCGCTGATATGCAGGTCAGCCTGACCAATGACGGCCCAGTCACCTTTATGCTGTCGGCCTAGTGGCGTTCAGCTTTCAGTCCATAGGGGGGTGATTGAATGCCTCGCCCGGCTACCGGTGGCCGAACGAGGCGAACGCTCTTAGTCCACGTGTCGTTTCACCCACGCCACATACTGATCCATCCAGCCTTGTAGAAACTCTTTGCTCTGCGGCCCAATATTGCCGCTGCCATCAAACAGCGTATCGTTCGCGTGAATAAATGCTTCCGGTTGGCCCAGGGTTGGTACATCCAGATAGGCAAGCATGTTGCGCAAATGTTGTTGCGCCAGAGCGGTACCGATAGCGCCGATGGAGACGCCCAATATACCCGCGGGTTTGTCCTTCCATACACTTTCGCCGTAAGGCCGCGAGGCATGGTCAATGGCGTTTTTGAGCACGCCGGGAACCGAACGGTTGTATTCGGGGGTCACAAACAACAGCCCCTGGGCCGCCACAATTTCGGATTTGAAACGTTTGACCGTATCCGCCGGGTTGGCGTCGTCGTCTTGGTTGTAAAGAGGTAAATCGCCAATTTCAGATTGTTTGAATGAGAATTCATCAGGTGCCAACTTGACGATTGCATCGGCCAACTGGCGGTTAAACGATTCTTTGCGAAGGCTGCCCACGATCACAGCGATTTGGTACTTGCTCATAACAATCTCCTTTAAAAGAACAAAGTAGGCGGATCTTGTGTAAAGCCAGACGCCAATCGCGCTGGGGTATGTCACGCGGCTGACGCGGTAGGTAAATAACGAATCCCTGCGCTAAGTCTATTGGCCAAGAAGCTCGACGCTGAGCTCCAATCTCTCGGCCAAGCTACTACGACGATCCGGGTAAGTAAACGGAAGGGAAAAGCGGGACGCCAGTTTAAGTGTTCCAAACAGAGCGGGGTTATAGAGCGGGGTGCGCGTAGCGAAGAATGCCACCGGCCGACGACGCCCGCTATTTTCTAAACAGCAGCAGTACGGCGCCCAAGGCCAGCAAACCCCAGCTTTGGGTGGGAATGCTTTGCATATCCAGATGCCGTACGGCCAGGTGGGCATCCAGAGCGGGCCAGGCCACAATGGCCGCCCCGAGAATGGCCAGCAGCCCGACGCCAGCGCGCCGGCGCGAACGTGTGATCTGCTTCCGCTGATGTTCCAGCTCCGTTTTGATGTTGCGCAGCTGGGGTGCCACGTCCCCCAGGTTCTGGGATTGCTGTAAGCCGCTGAGTATCAGCTGTGGAACCATGGGGAATTTTTCCAACCATTCGGGCCCGTAGCGTTTAAAATCTGCCCACACGGTCTTCAGGTTGAAGTGGTTTTTCAGCCAGCGCTCGAGGAAAGGATGGGCTGTGCTCCACAGGTCCAGATCCGGATACAGTTGCCGGCCGAGGCCTTCAATATTGAGTAGGGTTTTTTGTAGCAGCACCAGCTGTGGTTGCACCTCCATGTCGAAGCGCCGGGCTGTGCGAAACAAGCTCATCAGCACCTGGCCGAACGAGATGTCTTTCAGGGGTTTTTCAAAAATCGGCTCACACACCGTGCGCACGGCCGCTTCCAGTTCCTCGACACGGGTGTGCTCGGGCACCCACCCGCTCTGCACGTGCAGTTCAGCCACTTGGCGATAGTCGCGGCGGAACATGGCGAGCATATTGCGCGCCAGGTAGTATTGGTCCTCGCGTGTCAGTGAGCCGACAATGGCCATATCCACGGCAATGTAGCGGGGGTATTTGGGGTTTTCTTGGGCGACAAAAATATTGCCCGGGTGCATGTCGGCGTGAAAGAAGTTGTGCTCGAATACCTGTTTGAAAAATATTTCCACCCCCCGTTCGGCCAGCGCTTTCATGTCGGTGCCCTGGTCCAGTAGCGCCGGCACGTCGTTGACCGGTATGCCTTCAATGCGCTCCATGACCAGTACGTGGCTGCGGGTGTAATCCCAATAAATCTCGGGCACATACAGCAGCGGGGAATGCAAAAAGTTGCGGCGCAACTGAGAGGCGTTGGCGGCTTCGCGTTGTAAATCCAGTTCGTCAAAAATTGTGGTGCGGTAATCTTCCACCACTTCCACCGGGCGTAAGCGTTTGCCGTCGATGCTGTAACGCTCGACCATGCGTGCCAACACATACAATAAGCGCACGTCTTTTTCGATAATACGCTCAATTCCGGGACGGATAATTTTAATGACCACCTTTTCGCCGCTGTGCAAAGTGGCGCCGTGTACTTGCGCTACGGAGGCGGAGGCCAGCGGTTCTTCCTCGTAACTTTTAAAAGTGGTGGCCACGGGCGCGTCAAGTGCTGTTTCGAGGAGGCGCCGGAACAGTGCGCTGTCAAACGGCGGCACTTTATCCTGTAGCCGGTTAAGCTCCAGCACGATGTCGGCGGGGATGACATCAGGACGGGTGGATAACAGCTGACCGAATTTAATAAAGATAGGGCCCAAGTCTTCCAGCGCGTGACGCAGTCGCTCGCCACGGTTGAGTTTTGGCGCGGGCCAGAGTTTGCATGGCAGTAACAGCAAGCGCACGTGCCAGGGCAACTGCGCCGCAGGCACAATCTGATCCAGACGGTAACGGACCAGTGTCCAGAGGATAATAACCAGGCGAAAAAAAGCGGCCACGATGAATCCTTATGTTTCGCGTCGGCTCGAAGCCGCAGGGGCAGCCGAAGATTGCAAACGGGTGGAAAGCTGACGCAAGCGGGCTTCAGCACGATCGAGATCAAAACGCACGTCATCCACGGCGCGGTAGAAGTCTTCCAGTTCTTGCCGCGGCGGCAGTGCGCGGAGCTCTTCGGTTATGAATTCGCCAATAAGCCGGCGGCTACTGACACCGCGATCGCGTAGCCAGCGGCCGGCTTGACGCAGCGCTTGCGCCGCCCCGTGGCCAGCGACATCCCCCAGCAATTGGCTCAGCGCTTCTTCCCAGTCCAGCTCCAGATTCTGCAAAATGCCGCGTAACTCCAGTAGCACGCCGCTGTCACCGGAAATCTGTGCACCGGTGGTTTTCAGTTGCCTTTGGTGGCCGCCCGCCAAGCGCATCAGCGCTGGCAGCGGTCCGCGCACATGCACGCTGGGTTCACCCTCAAAATGCTGGCGCAGCTCTACCGAATCCCCGCCCAGCGCCAGATACACCGTTAAATCCGTTGGCTCCACGGTGACCGCTAAAACATGTTCACTGAGCCTGGCCAGTGCCGCGCGGCTGGCGGGGTCGTACTCCAGAGCTTTGTTGATGGCTTGCTCGGCTCCCGCGAGCGCGCCGGCAATCAAGGTGGCATCCATATCAGGGCTTGATCCCTTTATGTAACGCTACTATGCCGCCCGTCAGATTGTGAAACTCGGTATTGACGAAACCCGCCTGGTCCATCATGGCTTTCAGGGTTTGTTGATCAGGATGCATGCGGATGGATTCGGCCAGGTAGCGATAACTGTCGGCGTCGTCGGCCACCAGCTTGCCCATCAGGGGCAATAACTTAAATGAGTAGGCGTCGTACGCTTTTTCCAACAATGGATTCTGTGGTTTGGAAAACTCCAGCACCAAGAGTCGTCCGCCTGGTTTCAAGGC
>DAHVRW010000043.1 GCA_027322215.1 Marinimicrobium sp. | reverse complement strand
TGGGTGCTTTGGGTGAGCGGGGTGCGATCGATGTGCTTGAACCAGAACTCGCCGAGCCCGCGTCAGTGGCCGATTCAAACCCCGTAGGCGAAGAAGCGCCCTTAACTGGCCAACCGTCGCTGGATGACGACCTCTTGGATGACGGCTTCTTGAGTGACGAAGTCGAACCGTTGTTGGCCGAGGCCCCAGCGGAGCCAGGGCATAGCCGGCGGTTGATCAGCGCCAGCTTATCGTTACTGACCCGTTCTCTGCTACTCTGGGTATGCGCCCTTGCACTGGTGACTCTATTGGGGGCGTGATAAGCCTGCCCGTGCACTGAATTTAATAACGAGGTACACAATGCCATCATTTGACGTAGTTTCAGAAGTTGACAAACACGCGTTGACCAATGCCGTCGATCAGGCCAACCGGCTGATCGGGAATCGGTACGATTTTAAAGGGGTGGACGCTAACTTCGAGCGCAACGATTACCAAGTCACGCTCTGTGCTGAGGCGGATTTTCAACTGCAGCAAATGCTTGATGTATTGCAGGGCGCGTTGTTGAAAAATGGCATTGATATCGCCTGTCTGGATATCGGCGAAGCCAAGGCTTCCGGCAAACAGGTTAAGCAGGAAGTCGTTGTTCGCACTGGTCTGGAATCCGACCTGTGCAAGAAAATGGTCAAGTTAATCAAGGACAAAAAAATGAAAGTCCAGGCGCAGATTCAGGGCGACCAGGTGCGCGTCACAGGGAAAAAACGCGACGATTTGCAGACAGTGATGGCCATGTTGCGCGAGGCCGAAGGCATCGATATGCCGCTACAGTTCACCAACTTCCGCGACTAGCATCGGCTCGCGCGATGGCGTCTTACCCGCGTCGGTGAACTGATTCAGTAGCTGAGAATTACATGTCCGAACTTCCCACCACGCCCCGACATTCCTGGGGCCACGCCTTGCGTATCTATTTTCATCCCCGGGTGGCGTCCATGCTGTTTCTGGGGTTTTCCGCCGGGCTGCCCTATATGTTGGTATTTACCACGCTCACGGCGTGGTTGGCGGACGTGGGCGTCGCGCGGGCCAGTATCGGCTTTTTTAGCTGGGTCGGGATCACCTATTCCATAAAGGTTCTGTGGGCGCCGGTCGTCGACCGGATGGAGTTGCCCCTGCTGGGCCGCTGGCTAGGCAAACGCCGAAGCTGGATGCTCCTGGCGCAGTTCATGATCGCCGGCGGTTTGGTGGGTATGGCGATGACTGACCCACTGCAAAACCTGATTCAGTTGGCGTTATTCGCCCTGCTGGTTGCGTTCGGCTCCGCCACCCAGGACGTGGCCGTGGATGCCTGGCGGATTGAAGCGGCCTCGTCCGAGCGCCAGGCCGCTATGTCGGCGGTGTATGTATTCAGTTATCGAATTGCCGTGCTTGTGGCTGGCGCGGGGGCCCTACACTTGGTCAGCTGGGTGAACTGGCCAGGTGTTTATCTGGTCATGGCGGCTCTGATGGCGGTGGGAATGTTAACCGTGTTGTTTTCCACCGAACCGAAAGTGACCCGGCAGTCCGATGCGGTTTTTTTAGAACAGCGGGTTCAGGATTACCTGGCCCGAAGTGCCCATGTACCCACCGTGATCAGGACCAGCGTCGCCTGGCTGATCGGAGCGGTGGTGTGCCCATTCGTGGACTTCTTTCATCGCTATGGGCGCCAGGCTGCACTGCTGTTGTTGGTGGTGGGTACCTACCGGATTTCGGATATCAGCATGGGTGCCATGGCCATGCCGTTCTATCTGGAAATGGGTTTTACCCGCGCCGCTATCGCTAATATCACGGGTATTTACGGTTTGGCCATGACGGTGCTGGGTGGTATCGTCGGGGGGCTACTGGTGCCCCGTTACGGACTGTTGCCGGTGTTGCTTGCGGGTGCGATTCTGTCGGCGGCCACCAATTTGTTATTCTCCTTGATGGCGGTGGTCGGGGCCGAGACTTGGATGCTGGTGATTACCATCAGCGGCGACAATTTTTGCGGTGGCTTGGCCATGGCGGTCTTGATCGCCTGGATGTCGAGCCTCGTAAGCCGTGCGTACACGGCGACCCAGTATGCACTGTTTAGCTCATTAATGACCCTGCCCGGAAAATTCATCGGGGGGTTCAGTGGTTTGGTGGTCGAAAGCCAAGGCTACTTTTTATTTTTCATCTACGTGGCACTGATCGGAGTGCCGGCCATAGCGCTGGTGGCCTATTTGATATATAGGTCCACCGGACCCGAAGGCCAGAGGCGGGATGAAATGAATGCGAGATCTTGACACTCGGTCTGGAAAAAATTCGTAACCGCTTGATTTTACGGCTCAACCGGATTTGGCCGACGAGGGCGCCTATGATAAAATGCGCCGGCCGTCGAGGCGAGTGAATGACGTTCGCTACTTGATGATCAAAACCGATTTTTCGGCTTCAGGGGCTCCCGCTGAAGGAGCGCACCCGGGCCGGCTATTGGATGTGCTTGCCCATCAAAAACTCATTGAAAGTGGGTTCAGCGGTCGTGCGGCGAACGAATGCGTATGCTGAACCTGTCGTCCTTATTGTTCAGTCGTCATTGTTCAATTTGTTCAATCGTCAGCTAGGACACGGCACATTTTTCTGACCGAAGCATGGATTAAGCTCGGCCTTGGTGAGAGCGCCGGAGCGGGCGAACCCATGGCGCCTCCTTGTGCGTCTTCAATGCGTCTTCGAAGGTATGGTGTGAAGCGACAGAGCTTGTGTTTTTTATTGCTCTTGCTGACGGTCAGTCCAAGCTGGGCCAGCATGCTGGAGTTGCGCAACGGCGATCGGCTGTCCGGTGACATTGTGCGTGCTGATGAAACGCACATTTACTGGGCCTCACCCACATTCGGCACCCTCAAAGTCGATAAGACCGACGTCATCGATATCCGCACCACCAAACCGTTAAAAATCCACGGCGTTCGAACCCCCTGTCTGATCGAAGGCATGGATGAAGAGCATCTATTGTATATCTGTGGTGGCGATGCCGATCCACGGCGTGTGCCGTTGGTGTCCATTGCGGTGATCGCGCCATACCGAAACTTTATCCAAGGCGACTATAGCTATACCGGGAGAATCAGCTTATATGGGCTGTACGCCCGCGGTAACGAGATCAGAGATGACTGGAAGCTGACCGCCAGTATCGAATACCGGCAGAACGATTGGCGGCACATCGCGCGGCTGGAGTATGCCAACTATTCCGTGGAGCGGCGGCCGTCCGATGTGAACTGGAACATCCGTTACGGGCTTGACTGGTTCGTGCGCGAGCGCTGGTTTTTAAGCAACGAAATCCGCCATGGCGCCGATGATTTGCGGGCGCTGGAAAGTTACTATAACCTTTCGACCGGTGCCGGTTTTCAGTTCTGGGAGAACTCCGATACGGCGTTGGCACTCACGGGTGGGCTGGCCTATCTGTCAGAAATTTATCAGGTGCCGGCAACACCGTCCGAGGATTTTGTGCGACGCCAAAACCGTACCGCTTGGCGTTTGGGGTCTGATTTTCGCCACCGTCTGCCGATGAACGTGTCGTTGTTTCACACAAACGAGTTTGTGTTGGCGACGGAGACCGCAGGGGACTGGCAGCTCACCTCATCAACGGGTTTCAGCAGCATGATTGCTGCCCAGCTGTACTCGGAAATCAAAATCAGCTACAACGTCAATAACCGGCCGCAGCAAGACACCAAGCGAGAGGATACGCGATTGCAGGTCGGGCTCAACTACGAGTGGTAAATCCACGCGTTACCCGGACGGCGCCTCACCTCGGCACGGATAACGGATGGGAAACGGACTCAAGGTACTTATGCGCTTTTTACTGCTGCTGTTGCTAATGCCACTGCTGGAGATCTGGCTGTTCATTCGTGTGGGCAGTTATCTCGGCGCTGGGCCCACGGTTGCCCTGGTGGTATTGACGACGGTGGCAGGGGTAGCGGTGCTTCGACGGGTAGGTTTGAACACCTTAGCTCGCGCCAACCAGCGCATAAGAGCCGGTGAGGTACCGGCTCAAGAGATGGGCGAAGGCTTGGTGCTGGTCATTGCCGGCTTACTGCTGATTTTGCCGGGATTTGCCACTGACGCGATTGGTTTGGTTTGTCTTTTCCCCCCGGTGCGACGCCGGCTGCTGACGCCGTGGATGCGCAGTCAGAGGCGACGCAACATGGGCCGGCCCGGTCCTGGCGCATCGCGTACTGGTACAACCCTCGAGGGCGAATATCGCCGAGAGGATGAAGAGCGCCTGGAAAGGGATCGCCACAACGACGATGCATAAGCCCCCTTCGTGATATTTTTTTCCTCCCAACCGTTGAAATAATTTCATTCCGTCCCCAATAACCTATCACTGCTGTTTCCAGCCTGGCGCCTAAGGTCTCTGGGCGGGGCGAAGTGACGGGCCTTGAATCTGCAGGGTTCGTCGCCATATAGGCATCATTCCGGGGATCCCCGGGTAATTCAGTGTTTAACACGCTAGTTTGGAGAAGAAAATCCATGAAAATTCGTCCTTTACACGATCGCGTTGTGGTTCGCCGCAAGGAAGAAGAGCAAAAAACCTCTGGTGGCATTGTGTTGCCGGGTTCTGCCAAAGAGAAGCCCAACCAAGGTGAAGTACTGGCGGTGGGCAATGGCCGAGTCTTGGAAAACGGCGAAGTTCGCGCCTTGGATGTCAAGGTGGGCGACGTGGTGGTATTCGGTAAGTTCGCAGGCAGCGACACCATTGAAATTGACGGCGAAGAGCTGGTTATTCTGAGCGAAAACGACATCAAGGCCGTATTGCTCTAATCCCGTCTCATCAAGCGTTTAAACCAAACATTTTAAACAGATCACTGGAAGGAAAAGTAATATGTCAGCGAAACAAGTGAAATTTGGCGATAGCGCCCGCATGGGTATGCTCAGCGGTGTGAACCTTCTGGCCGATGCGGTAAAGGCGACACTCGGGCCCAAGGGACGCAACGTGGTTATCGAGAAGTCTTTCGGCGCTCCGACCATCACCAAAGACGGTGTTTCCGTAGCCAAGGAAATCACTTTGAAAGACAAGTTCGAAAACATGGGTGCCCAAATGGTGAAAGAGGTTGCCTCGCGTGCCTCTGATGATGCCGGTGACGGTACCACCACCGCCACGGTTCTGGCCCAAGCGATCGTCACTGAAGGTCTGAAGTCTGTCGCCGCGGGTATGAACCCCATGGATATCAAGCGCGGAATCGACAAAGCGGTCACTGCAGCGGTAGAGGAAATCCGCAAGCTGGCCAAGCCGTGCACCGACAGTAAATCGATCTCCCAAGTGGGCACCATCTCCGCCAACGCGGATGCTGATGTGGGTGCTCTGATCGCCAGCGCCATGGAAAAAGTGGGCAAAGAAGGCGTGATTACCGTAGAAGAGGGCTCCAGCCTGGAGAACGAGCTGGACGTTGTAGAGGGTATGCAGTTCGACCGCGGTTACCTCTCGCCTTACTTCATCACCAACCAGGACAACATGTCTGTGGAGCAGGATGATCCCTACATTCTTCTGGTGGACAAAAAAATCTCCAACATTCGCGAGCTGCTGCCGACCCTGGAAGCTGTAGCGAAAGCCAACAAGCCGCTGGTCATTGTTGCTGAAGACGTAGAAGGCGAGGCCTTGGCCACGCTGGTTGTTAACAACATGCGCGGTATCGTCAAAGTTGCCGCCTGTAAGGCGCCGGGCTTCGGTGACCGCCGCAAAGCCATGCTGCAGGATATCGCCATCCTGACCGGCGGAACCGTTATCTCTGAAGAGGTGGGTCTGGATCTGGAAAGCGCCACTTTAGAGCACTTGGGCCGCGCCAAGCGCGTTACCATGTCCAAAGAGAACACCGTTATTGTTGACGGTGCCGGCGATGCGGCGGACATTGAGAGCCGCGTGCAGCAAATTCGCACTCAGATGGAAGAAACAAGCTCCGACTACGATCGCGAGAAACTGCAAGAGCGTGTTGCCAAACTGGCAGGCGGCGTTGCCGTGATCAAAGTGGGTGCGGCCACTGAGATGGAAATGAAAGAGAAGAAGGCACGCGTTGAAGATGCTCTGCACGCGACTCGTGCGGCGGTAGAAGAAGGCGTAGTGCCTGGCGGCGGTACCGCACTGTTGCGGGCGGTGGCGGCCATCGCCGACCTCAAAGGCGACAACGAAGAGCAGAGCGCGGGTATTGCTATCGCCCGTCGCGCCATGGAAGCACCTCTGCGCCAGATCGTGACTAACGCTGGTGAAGAAGCGTCCGTCGTGGCCGATCAGGTCAAAAAAGGCGAAGGCGCTTATGGCTACAACGCCGCCACTGGTGAGTTCGGTGACATGCTGGAAATGGGTATTCTCGACCCGGCCAAAGTAACCCGCACGGCGTTGCAGGCGGCGAGCTCTATCGCCGGTCTGATGATCACCACCGAAGCGATGATTGCCGACGAGCCAGACGATGGTAAGTCCGCTGCCCCTGACATGGGTGGTATGGGTGGCATGGGTGGTATGGGCGGCATGATGTAAGTCGAACACACCCGATTGACTAACGCACTGGGGCTCGCCCAGTGCGTTAGTTCTCCACTTGAGCTATACTGTTGGCTTCAAATTTTGCTATCCCCGCGGTCGAGGGGCATTTCTCAGGCCCGACGCAGGCTATCCTCCAACCCACAGCACTAACTGACCAAGGTCGGCCCAGCGCGATGTGTTGGAAAGCAATAATCTTCGCGGCTTGACCGCTTCACACTCATAACCGTATCCAGGAGAGAATCGTTATGGCTATTGAATTACCTGCATTGCCTTACGCTAAAGACGCTCTGGCGCCTCACATTTCCGAGGAGACCCTTGAGTTTCATTACGGCAAACACCACCAAACTTATGTCGACAACCTCAACAAAGCCATTCCGGGCACCGAGTTTGAAGGCAAGAGTCTTGAAGAAATTGTAAAAACCTCCAGCGGTGGCGTCTTCAACAATGCCGCCCAGGTGTGGAACCACACGTTCTACTGGCACTGCCTGAGCCCCAACGGCGGTGGCGAGGCTAAAGGCGCTGTGGCCGAAGCGATTAACAGCGCATTTGGCTCCTTTGAGAAGTTCAAAGAAGAGTTCAGCCAAGCGGCGATCACTAACTTCGGTTCCGGTTGGACCTGGCTGGTGAAAAAGTCCGACGGCAGCGTTGGCATCGTCAGCACCAGCAACGCGGAAACGCCGCTGACCGATGAGAGCGTCACCACCTTGTTGACCGTTGATGTATGGGAGCATGCCTATTACATCGACTACCGTAACGCCCGTCCCAAGTACCTGGACGCGTTCTGGAGTTTGGTGAACTGGGACTTCGTGAACGAAAACTTCGCCAAGTAAGCGCACGCTTTTGGCAAAGTAAAAGCCAGGTTCCGGTCTGCCGGAGCCTGGCTTTTTTTTAGCCGAATAACGACCGATCAGTCCGCCTTCGTTTCAGCGCCGCCGCGACAACGATTTTTGTTGGGGCAGGGCACTTGCGGGGCCTTTATGGGTCCATACCAGACCGGCGTTCACGCCTACGGGACGGACACGCCCGGCCAAATCCCTTTATGACAGAAGCATAAACCGGCGCGCTCCTGACGTGCAGCAGGGGAGCCAACCTTCAATTTTGGCTCTATAACTGCTATAAATCGCAGCCTGACGTTTATCCTTCGCTTTGCCAGAGTCAACCTACTTATGGAACGTAAAGAGCCCACTCTGTCCGGAATCGCGCCGGACACCGATGAGATTGAAGAGCGCCAGGTCCCCCGGTCAGAGGGGTCGAAAGTACCTCGAGAACGACCGGCGCGTGAAAGTGTTGGCAACAGGCCGACGAGCGCTCGCCCCCGCCGCACTGCGGCCGCGGCAGCGCCACCTGCAGCGAGCTCCAACGCACTGGTCATCGTCGCGCTGTTGCTGGCGTTAATCGGAGTGGGAGGCAGCGCTTATTTGGGCTGGCAGTTCTACATGGCCGAGCAGGAGTTGGTGCAATCGCAAGCGCGTATTACCGATTTGGAGCGCCGCCTGGACGTGACCTACGATGAATCGGTGGGTTCTATCGAGGCGGTACAGGCCAAACTGCAGTGGGCGGATTCCGAAATTCGCAAACTTTGGGGAGTCTCTTACGATACCAATCGGGGCAATATCACCGCCAACCGGGAGCAGATCGCGGCGCTCAAAAAAGATCTGGAAAGTGTTCGCGGCAACGCCAACTCCTCGCGTAGCGCCCTGGATGACCTCAATAACTCGGTGGCGCAAGTGCAGGCATCGGTCACTGAATTGGAAAAAGGCCTCGATGCAGTGCAGGGACAACAACAGCAATTGCAAAACCTGCGCGAGCAACTGGATCAGCTCAGCGATCGGCTTACCCAGGTGAGCGCTCTCGCTAGCCGGGTAGAGACCAACGAAGAGGCTATCGCCGCCATCGACGCTTATCGGCGCAGCATCAACCGCGATTTAATGGCTCTGAAAGCCCAGCTGGCGCAGTAACAGCGGCGCCAGCCAGCACCATCACCCGTTATTTGACAGTGGCCCAGTCGAATGGGCACTAACCGAGAAATACTCTATGACTACCGTGATCCGTCAAGCCGATTTGATTGACAGTATCGCTGACGCGCTTCAGTTTATTTCCTATTACCATCCCGTGGATTTTATCCAAGCCCTGCACCGAGCATACGAGCGCGAAGCGAACCCGGCCGCCAAAGATGCTATGGCCCAGATGCTGATTAACTCACGCATGTGCGCCACCGGCCGTCGGCCCATTTGTCAGGACACGGGTATCGTCACGGTGTTTATTAACGTGGGTATGGATGTTCAGTGGGACGCGGACATGGGCGTCACGGAGATGATCAACGAAGGTGTGCGCCGCGCCTACCGTCATCCCGATAATGTGCTGCGCGCTTCCATTCTGGCGGACCCCGATGGCAGCCGTAAAAATACCGGCGATAACACCCCCGCGGTGATTCACTACAACATCGTGCCCGGCAACACTGTGGATGTGCACGTGGCCGCAAAAGGTGGCGGCAGTGAAGCCAAGGCTCAGTTTGCCATGCTGAACCCCTCGGATTCCGTGGTTGAGTGGGTGCTGGAGAAGGTGCCCCAGATGGGCGCGGGGTGGTGTCCGCCGGGCATTCTCGGTATCGGCATCGGAGGCACGGCTGAAAAAGCGATGTTGCTGGCCAAGGAGGCGCTACTGGAGCCAGTGGATATTCAGGAGTTGCAAGCTCGGGGCGCCAGCAACCGAGCTGAAACATTGCGGCTTGAGCTGTTCGATAAAGTGAACCGCTTAGGTATAGGCGCGCAGGGGTTAGGCGGCTTAACCACGGTGTTGGATATCAAGGTTAAAGATTATCCCACCCATGCGGCCAACAAAGCCGTCGCCATTATTCCTAACTGCGCGGCCACGCGGCACACGCATTTTACCCTGACCGGTTCTGGCCCAGCCCGGCAGGTGCCGCCGCCGCTGGACAGTTGGCCAGAAATTGCCTGGGAAACGGGGGATACCGTGCGCCGGGTTAACCTGGATACGCTGACCCGCGATGATGTGGCCAGTTGGCAACCCGGTGATACCTTACTGCTGTCCGGGAAAATGCTTACCGGTCGCGACGCCGCTCACAAACAAATGGTCGATTTGCTCAACAAGGGCGAAAGCTTGCCGGTGGATCTGGCCGGGCGCTTTATCTACTACGTGGGTCCGGTGGATCCGGTGCGTGACGAAGTGGTTGGCCCCGCTGGCCCCACCACCGCCACACGCATGGATAAGTTTACCCGCACGTTGCTGGAGCAAACGGGCTTACTCGGTATGATCGGGAAAGCCGAGCGAGGGCCGGCGGCGATCGACGCGATTCGTGAAAACAAATCGGTGTATCTGATGGCGGTAGGCGGTGCGGCCTATTTGGTGGCGCAAGCGATCAAATCCGCCCAGGTGCGTGGCTTCCCCGAGCTGGGCATGGAAGCGATTTACGAGTTTGAAGTGGAAGATATGCCGGTGACGGTGGCCGTGGACAGTCGCGGTGAGTCGGTACACGAAACCGGGCCGAAAATCTGGCGTGCCCATATTGAAGAGAACGTTGAAGAGGCCGTTCTGACTGTGAGTGATCAGCCCGAGGTTACGGCGTAGCCGATTCCAGTCCGTAATCGCCGCCGGCAATGGATTGCTCTTCACGTCGAAATACGATGAGGTGATCGGCTTCAATACGAATGCCCACCTCATCGCCCACATGATAATCGTGGTGGCTTGGGAAAGCGGACTGGATGACGCTGCCTGTTGGTAATTGCAAGGTGTATAGCGTGGCTGTCCCCGTAAATACCTTGGCTACCACTTCCGCTCTTTGTTCGCTCTCGCTATCGTGAATCACATCGTCTGGGCGCAACAGTAGCTCCACAGGGGTATTGTCGAGCCAGTCGTAGCACCGGTTGCCGCTGATCTTTCCCAGCTCGGTGAGCACGCTGTTTCGGTCCACCAGGTGCCCGCTCAAAAATACCCCATGGCCCACAAAATTGGCCACAAAACGGGTCGCCGGTTCATGATACAAATTAAACGGCGTGTCCCACTGCTGAATCCGACCTTCATTCACCACGCCAATTCGATCAGCGACCGCAAAGGCTTCTTGTTGATCGTGAGTAACAATAATCGCGGTCATGCCCCGCGCTTTGAGAATGCGCCGCACTTCCAGGGCGAGCGAGCGGCGCAGCTCTACGTCCAAACTGGAGAACGGCTCATCCATCAACAGCAGTTCCGGCTCTGGCGCCAGGGCGCGGGCTAAGGCGATGCGCTGTTGCTGCCCGCCGGAAAGCTCGTGGGGAAAACGCTGCCCCATATCCTGTAATTTAACCAGCGTCAGCAGCTCTTCACACACCCGCTCTTTTTCCCTGGGGGTTTTGCCGCGCAGGCCAAAGGTGACGTTGTCGCACACGTTCAGGTGTGGGAAGAGGGCATAATCCTGAAATACCATGCCGACCCGGCGCTTTTCCGGCGGAAGTGAGAAATTTGCTGAGGCGATGGTTTGCGAACGTAGCGCAATGGCGCCGGCGCTGGGTTGTACAAAACCGGCTATGGCGCGCAGGGCGGTGGTTTTGCCGCAGCCGCTTGGGCCCAACAGACAGGCAATCTCGCCCTCGTTGAGCGCGAATGAAAAATCTTCAACGACAGCCACTCCGTCATAACCGCACGTAATGGCATCGACGTCTAGCAAGGTGGTCATATCAAGCCTGGGGATGGGTTAATAAAAATTCAATCAGCGCTTTTTGCGCATGCAGCCGGTTCTCTGCCTCATCCCAAATAACCGCATTGGGCGCTTCCATTAATTCAGCGCAGACTTCTTTGCCTCGATAGGCCGGCAAACAGTGCATAAACAGCGCATCGCTGCGCGCATAGCTCATTAACTCGGCATTCACCTGGTAGCCCTCAAAGGCCTGTTCGCGCGCTTGCTGCTCTTCCTCTTGGCCCATGGATGCCCAGGTATCGGTAACCACGAGATCACTATTGTGCACGGCCTCCTGAGGACTCTTGCAGAGGGTGATCCGATCACGGTTTTGGGCCATTAAATCCGCATCGGGCTCAAAGCCGGGCGGGCAGGCAATGCGCAGCTCGAAATTCCATTGCCGCGCCGCATTGATGTAAGACTGACACATGTTGTTACCATCGCCTACCCAGGCGACGGATTTTCCATCAATGGGACCTCGGTGCTCGGTAAAAGTTTGTATATCGGCCAACAACTGGCAGGGGTGATACTCATCCGTCAATGCGTTGATCACCGGCACCTTGGAGTAGGCCGAAAACTGCTCCACTGTGGCATGGGCGAACGTGCGGATCATTACGATATCCACCATGCGTGAGAGCACTCGGGCCGAATCTTCAATCGGCTCGCCGCGACCGAGTTGGGTGTCGCGGGGCGAAAGGAACAGAGCGTGCCCGCCCAGCTGCGCCATACCCGCCTCGAACGATACGCGGGTGCGGGTCGATGATTTTTCGAAAATCATTCCCAGAACTTTGTTCGGGAACAGCGGCGGAGTGTCCCCCTGCGCGTGCATTGCTTTCAATTCAATGGCCCGGGCAATGAGTCCCTGCAGCTCGCTCGGAGATAGGTCCAACAGGGTTAAAAAATGTCTTGGTTTACTCTGTGCCATAACGGCGTCTCTTTTCAAATTAGAGTTCGCGGATCAGCTCAACAACGCTAGCGACCAGCGCGTCGGCTTCGTCATCCGTGAGAATGAGTGTCGGTAATAACCGAACGGTGGAGCCGGCGGTCACGTTGATGAGCAAGCCTTTATCTCGGGCGCGTTCCACCAGCTCTGCACAGGGCCGATCCAGCTCAATACCCAACATCAGGCCTTGGCCACGAACCTCAATCACTTTGGATTCGTCCGCCAGTGCGGTTTTAAAAGCCTGTAACAAATGTTGCCCCAGAGCCTCAGCTCTCTCCACCAGTTGCTCCGCCAGCAGAGTTTCAATGACGGTAATCCCCGCACGACAGGCCAGCGGATTGCCCCCAAAAGTGGAACCGTGATTGCCGGGCTGCAGCACCGTTGCGGCAACTCCCCGCGCCAAACAGGCACCGATGGGTACGCCGTTGCCCAGTCCTTTAGCGGTGGTTACCACGTCGGGCAGCCAGTCTTCGTGCTGGTACGCAAAAAACCGTCCGGTGCGGCCATTGCCGGTTTGGATTTCATCAAGCATGAGCAGCCATTGATGCTGGTCGCACAGCGCCCGCAGTTGTTTTAAGTATCCCGCATCGGGCACGCGAATACCGCCTTCGCCCTGCACGGGCTCCACCAGTACCGCAACAATGTTTTGATGCGCCTGGGCGGCTTCGGCCACAGCGGCAACGTCGTTATAGGGAACGCGGATAAAGCCCTCCACCAACGGTTCAAAACCCAGCTGTACTTTTTTATTGCCGGTGGCGCTGAGCGTGGCCAGTGTACGCCCGTGGAAGCTGTTGTCCATGACCACTACGGTCGGGTTTTGGATGCCTTTGTCGTTGCCGTATTTGCGGGCAATTTTGAGCGCGGCTTCGTTGGCCTCGGCGCCGGAGTTGGAAAAGAACACCCGCTCCATGCCCGAGACTTCACACAGCAACTCGCCGAGCCGTTGCTGCTCGGGAATGTTGTACAGGTTGGAGGTGTGCAGCAGCCGTTGCGCCTGCTCGCTCAGCGCCTCGGCCAAGGCAGGGTGAGCATGACCCAGGCCGCACACGGCAATCCCGCTGATGGCATCCAGGTAGCGCTTGCCCTGATCGTCCCACACATAGCTGCCCTCGCCCCGGGCAAGGGTCAAGGTCCGGGTACCGTAGGTGTTCATCAGTTGGGTCATACACATACTCCAATGGAAAAACCGCCTTGGCCCGTTGCGTAACAACCGGCTGGACATCAGCGAACGAGGCGGGGATAGATCCAGGAAACCGAAACGAAAACAGGCGACCTGAGCCGCCCGTTAACCCACCAATAGTATAAGTAAATGACCGGCAAGGCAAATTGCGCGGCGGGAGTAAACCGGCACGGTTATGACAGGGCTTGAACAGGCAAGTACACTGGCAAACTGTTCACATCAAGCGTTGGCCTTAGCCAAAATTTATACCCACCTTCGACAAAGGAACTGCTTTCTTATGCGCACTGTTGCCGTATTTTTATGCGTTGCAATGACAGCCCTCGGCGCCCGCGCCCAGGTGCTGGAAACGTTGATTGTCACCGGCGACCGGGGCGACGAAGCGCCGCCCGTGGGCCATGTGGGCCTGAGCATAGAAGCGCAGCTGCCGGGCATGCGCATCGACAGCGCGGAATTGCTACAGGGACTGCCCGGTGTCCAGGCGGACAGCCGCTCCAACTACGCCCAGGATACCCGGCTGACCCTGCGCGGCTTCGGTGCCCGCTCCGCTTTCGGAGTACGCGGCATCGACCTGTTGCTCGACGGCATCCCGCTGGGTACCCCTGATGGGCAGGGACAGTTGTCCAGCGTTATGTTGGATGAGGTGCAGTCGGTACGGGTTATTCGCGGACCTTTGGCCGTGTTGTACGGCAACGGCGCGGGTGGTGTGGTCCATCTGCAGACGCTGGCACCTGAACACTCTCAGGCAGGGCTGCGCACGTTGGTGGGGGAAGGAAATCGTGAGCGTCAGTCGCTCACCGGCCAGTGGCGAGAGGGTCAATGGGCCGCAAGAGTCCAAGGGTCGCGTTTTACCAGTGAGGGTGAGCGCCCCCACGCCGAAGCGGAGCGGCGCCATGCGGGTGGCCAACTCTATTACACCAGCGAGGGCGGCGTACAAACCACCGTGCGCGTCGACACCAGCCGCGATCCGCTTTTGCAAGACCCGCAGGGGTTAACACCAGAGCAGTGGCGTGATGACCCCAAAGCGGGTAATCCGGCGGCAGAAACGTTTAATACCCGCAAGCAATTGCGGCACAGGCAGGCGTCGGTGCGTGTGCGTCAGAGCGAAGGGGCACACCGCTGGGAGCTGGCGTTTTGGCACGGGCAGCGCGAAGTGGATCAGTGGTTGGGGTTCCCCGGTGATGCAATTACCGCCTCGGGCGCTGTGGTTGATTTAACCCGCGACTTTACTGGCGCGAGGGGTAATTACAGCCGCGATCTTGTTCTGGGTACTACCACGGCGCGCTTTAATCTGGGCGCTACTTGGTCGTCCATGGACGACCGGCGTCGGGGTTATGTTAACGACTTTGGGGTAAGTGGCGATTTGCGCCGCGATGAAGAAGGCCAAGTACGCAGCCGCGATCTGCACAGCGTGCTGGAATGGCAACCGGCCCCTTACTGGAACGTGACCGGCGGGCTGCGCTATAGCCAATTAGATTTTGAGGTGGATGATTATTTTATTGTGCCCCCATCGGAGGGTTCGCCCGGTAACCCGGACGACAGCGGCTCCAAGGATTACAGCGATTGGTCCGGCGCGCTCGGCGTTAGCCGTGAGATGGGCGACTGGGAGTTCTACGCCGGTACCGGGCGCGGTTTTGAAACCCCCACGCTCACCGAAATGGCGTACCGCAGTGAAGGCAGCGGACTCAATACCGACTTGGATGCGGCGCGCAACGAGCAGCACGAGATAGGGCTGCGCTACGGTGAGCCGGGCGTGTTCTATTTGGATGCGAGCCTGTTCTGGATCGACAGCCGCGATGAGCTGGTGGTGGATCGATCGGAAGGAGGCCGCACCACCTACCGCAACGCTGGCGCCACCGAGCGGCGCGGCGCTGAGGTAAGTGGCGACTGGTTGTTGGCGCCGGGCTGGTGGACGCGCTACAGCGTCAGCTATCTGGATGCCGAATACCGTCGCGGCGAATGGGATGGCAACCGGCTGCCGGGCATTGCCGATACTCAGCTGTATGCGCAACTGCGCTGGGAACCCTGGCTAGACCCGCGCTTGAGCCTGGCGGTGGAGGGCAGGCACCGTTCGGATGTGGCCACCGGCGATGACAACCAAACGTTTGCTCCCTCGTCCACCGTTTGGGACTTTACCGTGCGCAGCCAGCACTTTTGGCGCCATTGGAGCCTGGATGTCTGGGCCCAGCTGGCCAATTTGACCGACGAAACGTATGTAGGCTCTGTGATCGTCAACCAAGGCAACGGCCGTTCCTTCGAGCCGGCGCCGGGGCGTAACCTCAGCGCTGGGTTAGCGTTGGATTACCGTTGGTGATGCGGCGTGTCTAAATCAGTTCCATTTGACGCGCTAACCAAATTGCACAGCCAAACAGCGCTGTAAAAACGCCCGTGGCGCCCATGGCAATCAACGAGGTGAGATCGACACTGGCCGCCCAGTACCAGACCTGGTGTGTGAGGCTGGGTATGGGCAACTGGGCGGCCACCAACAGCGTGATAATCATGGCTGGCAGCTTCACAAGCCAGCGTTCGCGCTGGGGTTGTTTTGTTAATTGGCGTGTTGCTTCGGCCGAGAAACCGTTGTCGGGAATATAGGGCTGTGCTTTGCGCAGATTTTGGGCGAGAAATTGATCGAAATCGTTGGTCTATTTCATGGGGATATGCTCCAGGAGGACGGTAGCGTTTCCAGCGCGCGCTTATAGCGGCAACCCGCGAATCAACCAGCATTCTTCGGGTAGTTCTAGCATTCGGGCGGAGCAGCTCCAGTGGGGGCCCCAACCGCTAACGCCCCTAAAACGTATACGTCAGCGCAAAAAAACCGCTGGTCATGTTACGTCTGTCTATGAGGGGGCTGTTGGCGATTTTACGGTCCAGCGTTTCGTAGCTGGTGCTTATTACCGCGAGCCAGGAAGGAGTAATTTCATAGATCACAGAAATGCTCCCCTGGTAGTTTACGGCATCGCTTATTCGGTACGCTGGGCGCCATTCAGTGGCTTGATGCAACGGGACGCCATATTCGTAGTTAGCCAGCGTACCGTCGAGCCAGGTGGCCGATACCGATGGAGAGACGCGCCAAGTGCCGAACTGAAAACCTTTCGACAACCCCACTCGGGCCCGGCCCGCATCCACGCGACCAAGCAAATCGTGGGTGTAAGCTACTGAGCTGTTGATTCCCCAAAACAACCGGCTGCTTAGCGCCATGCCACCAAAGATCGTGGTCTTGCGGTCGCCCATGCCCATGAGCATGGGGCTGTCGTCTTCATCGTAGGCACCCAGGCGCAGCTCGCTCACCAGTGTCAGGCGGGTCCGGTCGCTGCCCGCCAGGTTGTAGTTCGCAACGGTGCCAGCTACTTGCAGGCGCTCGCCAAAATACACCAGAGTCGGGATGACCAACAACCGGGCGCCATCACTATCCACATAGGGGGAGCTGCGAACAATCGTACCCATGCCCACGCTGAACAGGCCGCGCTCTCCCATGAGTCGGCTCAAGGTAAGCTCCTGATGTACGGCGCCACCCGACTCGACGCTGATGCTCGCTCGACTAAAACTGGGCGGCCCTTTGGGAAGATAGTTGTTGGACAGGGCGATGGGTTCGCGGGGAATGCCGACGAAATTTTGGTCGAGTTCGCCGTTGCGGTTTTCGTCGTGATAAATCAACAGGGCATAATCACCGGGAGGCAGGCCTTTAAGAGTGTAACGAGCGTCGGACGCGGCAATTTCAAACCGGTGCCGCTGGTACGGCTCGCGCAGATCACCAAAACTATTGGCGTCGTTATAAATGTTGACCACGAGCGCACCCGAATCTGGGCTGTTGCTTAGAGAGAACGACAAGATGCCGGCCAGTGTGCTGTGACTGAAGAGCAGACCTAGAAGAATCAGCGTAAATCTCATTGGGGAAGAGATCCTGGTTTTTGTTGGCCTTGGGGTGCGGTGGAGTCTACGCATCGCAGGACCTGTTATGGTGCGGCTGTGCTTGGGCGATCGATCATAGCAGAGTCCGTGTAAGGGTAAGCGTTCATTCTACAGCGTTCTATCCAGCCTGAATATCGCGCGATAGCATGGCCTCTCATTCATTGAGGAGCCTTAGCCCTGACGCCGACCTACACCCCGCGTCGCAGCGCTGAACAATGGCAATCACTGATTGATCAGTGGCAAGCCAGCGGCTAATCCGCCAAACAATTTTGCGAAGAGCGAGCACCGGGCTACCCCTTTGAGGGCACGTTGATCAGTGACGGCTATGCCGCTTATGCACGCTACGCCCAGTGTTGGGCGCATACCCGGCGCCAGTTCATCGAAGCCGAGAACGATGAGCCGCAAGCTGCTGCACAAGCGATCGGTCCGATCCGACAGCTCTACCGGCTTGAAACTGAAGCGGCGGAAAAAACCTTAAAGACGATACGCTGCGCGAGCACCGACTGAGTCACAGCAAGCCGATAGTCGACGAGCTTTATCAGTGGTGCCATGAGCAACTACAGCACAACACCCTGCTACCGAAGCAGCCGTTCACCCAAGCACTGAATTACCGCTTGAATCGTGAACAGTCGCTGCGAGTGTTCCTGGAAGACGCGGCCATGCCGCTCGATACCAATCACTTGGAGCGAG
>DAHVRW010000042.1 GCA_027322215.1 Marinimicrobium sp. | reverse complement strand
CTCGGCGATAGCTTTGCCACCACGTTTGAACGTTTCGGACTGACAGCGCCGATTGTGCGCATGTGGGACAAGCTGACTCGCATCGAGACGCTGAGCAAGCAAGAGGCGCATGTGAAGGATGAGAGCATACGCGATACGCTGATGGACTTGGCGCGAGAGCACGGTATGGGCTATCGCGAGATGAGACTGGCGAATCCGGAGGTTGATATTTGGTTGCCCGGTGAGAATCAGCCCATTCTTATACCCGCCCAATTCATTCTGCCCGATGCCCCGCGGGAGGGCATTGTTCTCAATCGGAGCGAAAAGCGGCTGTATCATTTCCACACAGATGCGGGCTCAGGTCAGCCGCTGGTCACGACTTATCCCATCGGTATTGGCCGAGAGGATCGGCAGACGCCTACCGGGCGCAGTCGCATTGTGATGAAAATGCAAAATCCCGCCTGGTATCCCACTGAAAATATCCGCGCTGACTACGCCTCCCGGGGAATTGATCTGCCTCGCAAAGTCCCTCCTGGGCCGGATAACCCCATGGGCGAGTACGCGATGCTGCTGGACATTCCCGGATACCTGATTCATGGCACCAATCGGCCGGACGGCATTGGCATGCGTGTCAGCCAGGGCTGCATTCGATTGTACCCAGAGCATATTGCCGAGCTGGTCGGTGCTGTGCCGCTGCAAACTCCGGTGCACATTATCGATCAGCCCTACAAGGTGGGGATTATGGACGGTGATTTGATGGTGGAGGTGCATCCGGCGGTGTACCCGGATGGTAGCCGTGGTACCGATGAAGAGCAGCGTCTGGTCCGGCGTATTATCCAGTTGCTCGATACTCGGCGAGATGAGCTCAATGGAGAAGTTGATTGGGATCGGGTAACGGAAGTTTTCCGGCGCGCCGACGGGATGCCGGCAGTTGTGACGGTGAGGCAAACTCGCTGACCTTCCGTTAGTGCGGGAAGGTCAGCGGTGGTGGTGCGCTACTATTTCTGTTGCATGCGCTCCTGAGCGCGATCCAGTCTCTGGCGTTGCTCCTGGCAACAGGCCTGAGCGCCATCGGCGGTGCGCTGCGCGGATGCGGCCGCTTCCTGAGCTTGTTGCGCCGTGCGCTGTGCTTGCTGGGCGACCTCGAGCGCTTCCTGTGCATCGGCTCTGGCCTGGTCTACCGAGGCTTGTGTTGCGCACCCGCTGGCAAGAGCAATTCCTGCTAGGAGGCCGAATACCTTCAGACGACTAATTGCTTTTTTATTGATCATGTTCTGACTCCTGTAAACATGGTTTTTTAACGAACACATGGCTTAACGCAAGAGTTTAACGCTAAGCGAGCAAAAGACCTTGCTCTACGCCGGGCTATCTTACGCGATTTTTTTTCATGGTGCGTGGATTAGTCCACATGTAGACGACATCCAATCAACAAAAGAACAGCCTATTGGACCACTTGTGGCACATGGATTTGCATTGCTTTGGATTGGGCGGATTCGGCGCGCGTAAAAGGCGGTGCCGAGAAGGTTTTCCACTTACAGGTGTTGCTCATACTCGGCGGCAAGCTGCAGCTGTAACGTGCCTAAATCGCTCAGGAGCTGATCCCGCTGCTCGTCGGTTGGCGGCGTTTCAGTGGCTGTTTGCATTCGATTGATGGTCGAAGCGAGTGCCGCCAGCCACCGCTCGCCGAACTCCGGCTCAGAGAACCAAGGCAGGGCGGATTGCTCGTCGCTGAGTAACCGGTGCAGTTCGTTCAGGCCAGCCGCTATGGGGGCCAGGTTATGCCTCGCAAACGCGCTGTGCGCGCCGTCATAGGCGGCAACCTCCGGGTGAAGAGCTTGCTCAAGAAGATGCCGGGCTTGTCCGAGATAGTGTAATGCGGCGTTTTTCCACAACTGCGCCCGCACTGCGGGGTGCAGCTGGTGGTAGGTGCGGTACAGCCCGCCCTGAGGGCCTCGCCAATGGGAAAGCAGGCTGCCGATATCGTCTTTGAGCAGATGGCTGAGCAGCAACAACATATCTCGCCGGCGGTTGTTGGGGAGGTCGGCGATGTTCAAGCCAGCGCTGCGCTGCTCAGCGGTCGTTTCCTGGATTAGCGCGAAGTCGCGCGGTTGACGCTGGCCGTGTTCGCCCCACAGCAAAAACTCCATGGCATGAAAGCCAATCGCGACGTCGCCCGGGTCGGTCAGGCCATGTTGAGCGCGCAACGTGCTGGCATTAATGGTCAAACTGATGTCGTTGACAATGCCGCTGTAGGGATAGGCAGCCACCGCGTCTAAGTAACCGGGCAGTAAAGGGTGGGCGTCGATGTTAAAAACCGCCTCCTGCAAACCAGCAAACAGTCCGGGGCTGCTGTCCGCCAGGGCCAGCAGTGGGTCGAGTCGGTGCCAGTTTTCATGGCTGCGGCGCCAGGCGCTTTGGGCCTCGGTCAGCGCTTCATCACTGGGCGCAGCCAGCAGAGTTTGCAACGCCCGATGCAGATCCGCTTGGCTGTTCAACACTTGTTCAAGCAAAGAGAGTCCTGTATTCCAAATGGCTTCCGTCGCGGCTTGCTGCAGCGGATCGACGGCGGTGAGCGATTCCATAGGCTCAACGACAGGGACATCCGGGAGCTCTGGCTCCGGTGCTTTGCGCTCGCAACCCACGGCCAACAACACGATCATGCCCATTAGGCATCGAAGCAGGAGTTGTCGGGTTAGGCCAATCATGATCAATCTCTCAGGCTGATCACGGGCCAATTGCGTTCTTTGGCAATGCTGTGCAGAAGCGGGTCGGGGTCCACCGCCACCGGATGGCTTACCTGCTCCAACAGCGGTAGATCGTTGTTGGAGTCGCTATAAAAGTAGCTGCGCTCCAATGAGTAGGGCCGGCCGGTCAGCCATTGCTCAAGCCGTGTTACCTTGCCTTCGCGAAAGCATGGTGTACCCGCCACGCGGCCGGTGTAGCGACCATCGAGAAGCTCCGCATCGGTAGCTAACAGGTCATCCACGCCCAAGAGCTCGGCGATGGGCTCCGTGATGAAACGGTTAGTGGCGGTGATGATGAGCAAAAAATGGCCTTTCTCCCGATGCTCGTCCAGCAGCGCGTGGGCCCGGGCCAGTCGCAGCGGCTCAATCCAGTCCTGCATAAATTCCTGTTGCAGCTCCGCGAGGCGCTCGGGGGAGTGTTCGGTGAGCGGGCGCAGAGCAAAGCTTAGGTAGGCTTCAATGTCCAGCTTACCTGCTTGGTACGCGTGGTAGAAACGGTCGTTTTCGAGGCGGTAAGCCTCGGCATCCACCAGTTGTTTGTGGACTAAAAACTCTCCCCAACTGTGGTCGCTGTCGCCCGCAATCAGAGTGTTGTCGAGATCAAAAATGGCGAGGGTCAAGGTCTACCTGCAAATTCTGTCATTTAAGAGGGGGTTAAGGTGAGGCGGAAGCATAGCCGCTTGATGCCCGCTGCTCAACTGCCGCAATTGCTGCGCGATGCGGAAGTGTGGAACAATAGCCTCGATTTACCGTTAGCGCGACGGTTGTGCTGAACGGTCGCCGCGCTTGTTTTTGAAGTGCCCAATGACGTGCCCAAATGGAAAGGTCGCCCCCGTGATAGATGCCGATGGCTTTCGTCCTAATGTAGGAATCATCCTGACCAACGATCAGGGCCAGCTGCTCTGGGCGCGGCGTGTGGGCGGGCAGGACGCATGGCAGTTTCCCCAAGGCGGCATTCATGAGGGGGAGAGCCCGGAACAAGCGCTGTATCGCGAATTGCATGAAGAAGTGGGGCTTCACCCTGAGGATGTGGAGGTGCTTGCTTGCACCCGGGGCTGGCTCCGCTACCGGCTGCCTAATCGCTTCGTACGTCATCACTCTCAGCCGTTGTGCGTGGGGCAAAAACAGAAATGGTTTCTGCTGCGTTTGCGCGCGGAAGATTCCCGCGTATCGCTCAACAACGGTGGCCGCGCCGAGTTCGACGATTGGTGTTGGGTCAGTTATTGGTTTCCGCTGGGTAAAGTGGTGGCATTTAAGCGCGATGTATACCGCCGTGCTTTGAAAGAATTGTCGCCCTGCCATAGTCAGCTGGAAGCCGCTATGGCTGAGTAATGAGCGGCGTTCGGCCTGACCGATATACTCCAGGGCGAGCCGTGCCCTTCGCCAGTATTTGATATTAAGAAAAACAAACAGGAGCCGACTCGCCGCCCCCCCCGGGGTGGTAGTATGGGCGGTTTATTTTGCCTGCACTTGGAAAAGTGTCTATGAGTATGCTGGAGCTAAGCTATCCCGCCATTGACCCAGTGGCCTTACAGATCGGTCCGCTGGCGATTCATTGGTACGGGTTAATGTACCTATTTGGCTTTGCGTGCGCTTGGTTTCTTGCCATGCATCGGGCCAAAGCGGCGCATTCGGTGATTAATCGCCAGCAGGTGGAAAGCTTAATCACCTATGGTGCGTTTGGGGTAATTCTCGGTGGCCGTGCCGGCTATGTGCTGTTTTATCATTTCAACTACTGGCTCACCGATCCGCTGTGGCTGTTTCGCATCTGGGAAGGCGGCATGTCCTTTCACGGCGGTTTGGTCGGCGTAACCATTGCCGTGTGGCTATACGCCCGACGGATTCGCCAGCCTTTTATTGCCGTGACCGACTTTGCTGCACCTTTGGTGCCTTTAGGGCTCGGTTTTGGTCGCTTGGGTAATTTTATTGGTGGTGAGTTGTGGGGTCGTGCCAGCGATGTGCCCTGGGCGATGGTATTCCCCAGCGACCCCACCGGGCTGGCGCGCCATCCCTCCCAGTTGTACCAGGCAATTACCGAAGGCTTGGTCTTGTTTGTATTGGTTTACTGGTTTTCAGCGAAGCCGCGGGCAAGAGGTGCGGTAACAGGCATGTTCTTGCTGGGCTACGGCCTGCTGCGCATTTTCACTGAATTTTTTCGCGCGCCAGACGAACACATTCAATTTGATCTGTTCGGCTGGGTTACCCGAGGGCAATTGTTATCGGTACCGCTGGTGCTGCTGGGTGGCGGATTGTTGTTCCTCGCCTGGCGCAACCGGGTCAAGTGCCGACGTGCCTGACGGGCCCCTGAGTTAGACGCGCATTTTGTTGTTACGAGTTTATGTATGAAGCAATACCTCGCCTTGTTGCAGGACGTGGTCGATAACGGTGTGGATCGGGGAGATCGCACCGGTACCGGTACTCGCTCGGTCTTTGGTCGCCAACTGCGTTTCGATCTAAGCCAGGGGTTTCCTCTGGTGACCACGAAAACCGTCCACCTGAAAAGCGTTATCGTCGAACTGCTGTGGTTTTTGCAGGGGCGCACCGATGTGCAGTGGCTGCAGGAGCGCGGGTGCCGCATATGGAATGAGTGGGCCGATGCGGAGGGGGATCTGGGACCGGTTTACGGCAAGCAGTGGCGGAGCTGGGCCTGTCCTGATGGTGGCACCATTGATCAGATCAGTCAGGTGGTGGAGCAAATTAAGAGCCAGCCAAACTCTCGCCGCCTCATTGTGAGCGCTTGGAATCCGGCTGATTTGCCAGAGGAGGGCTTGAGCCCTCAGGAAAATGTGGCGAAGGGGCGCATGGCCTTGGCGGCCTGTCACACTCTGTTCCAGTTTTATGTGGCTCAGGGACGCTTGTCGTGCCAGCTCTATCAGCGCAGTGCCGACTTGTTTTTGGGGGTGCCATTTAATATCGCCAGTTATGCGCTGCTAACCCACATGATCGCCCAGCAGTGCGACCTGAAGGTGGGCGACTTTGTGCACACGTTTGGCGATTGCCATCTTTATCACAATCACCTGACTGACGATATCGTCTTTGAGCAGCTGCGACGCGAGCCCAAGACGTTGCCGCAATTGAACATCAAACGCCGCCCCGGGAGTCTTTTTGACTATCAGCTCGAAGATTTCGAATTTGTCGGTTACTATCCATATCCACGTATCGTTGCTCCGATCGCGGTCTGAGGCCGTAGCTGTTGTTAAAGAGGGCGTATCTGCATGACAGTGGCTTTAATAGCGGCCGCCGCTAGAAACGGCGTCATTGGCCGAAACAACGAGCTGCCATGGCATTTGCCTCAAGACCTCAAGTATTTTAAAGCCGTGACTTTGGGCAAGCCGGTGGTCATGGGACGGAAAACCTACGACTCCATTGGACGCCCGCTTCCAGGGCGAGACAATATTGTGGTGACACGCCAGGCTGATTGGCCGTCGCCGCCGGGCGTTACCCGCGCGGCGAGCGTTCCGGAGGCGTTAGAGGTTGCCCGTTTGGCGCAAAGCGCCAAGAGCGAGAAAGATGAGCACGAGATAATGGTAATGGGCGGCGGCGAGATTTATCGCCAGAGTCTGCCCTTGGCTGACCGGGTCTATTTGACGCGGGTCGATCTGGAGGTGAGTGGAGATGCTTACTTTCCGGATTTACCCGTAGAGCATTGGAGGTTGGCGTCGGAAATTCCCGGCGACAGCGACGCTTCAATTCCGCATTCTTTCTGTATTTACGAACGAGTTGGGAATTGGCAGGAGGCGAAATAAGCGTCAAATTGATTAAATATCATCCAGGTGTTACCGTTTTTTGATGGTTTTTATCAGAAAGTGTTACCCGGGTGATACCGAATTACTCACATAAAAAGGCTTTTACGCAAACCATTGAATGTCAGTTGGCGCTATTATTACAATGCTGCGTTCTTAGCTGCCTCCTAGAGGCTATGTGAATAACGTGTGTGTGGCAGCTATCTGTCGCAAACTCATCTGATTGCAAGCACCCGAGTTGGGGGATATATGAAAAAGCAGCGATTGAAAGCCGTGGCTCTGTCCACAGTGCTTTCTGCCGGCGCGCTAATGGGTAGTGTGGCCGTGGCAGATCAAACCCTGGACGCCATTCTCCAGGTCGGTCAGAGCAAGACCGCGTTGGGCCAAGAGTCCCAGAAGCGGATCGACCGGTTGGCTCAGGAAACCGATGATCTATTGCAGCAGTTCAATGTTGTGAATCGCGAGATCGAAGGCCTGCGCACGTACAACAGCCAGCTGGAGAGGCAAATCGCGGCTCAGCTGAGGGTGATGGAAGAACTGGATGAATCCATCGAGCAGGTAACAGTGATTGAGCGTCAGATTCAGCCGCTGGTATTGAGAATGCTCGAAGGTTTGGAGCAATTCGTAGCGCTGGACATGCCGTTCCGGGTTGAGGAGCGTCAAGCGCGTCTGAAAATGCTGCGCGACAACCAGGACCGTGCCGACATCTCCGTCGCAGAAAAATTCCGCCAGGTTCTGGAAGCGTACAAAATTGAGATGAACTACGGCCGCTACATGGACACCTATCGCGACTCTCTTGAAGTGGATGGTCAGGAGCGTGAAGTGAACATTTTGCAGGTTGGTCGTGTTTCCCTGATGTATCAAACAACCGATACCGAGCGCCAGGGTGCTTGGGACTCTGAGCAGCAGGCTTGGGTCGAGCTCGACCGTTCCTATCGCAACCCAATTCTGAAAGGGTTGCGTATCGCCCGTAACCAGGCGTCTCAGGACATTATGATGTTACCCGTTCAGGCTCCGGAGGCAGCACAATGAAAATGAAGTTTGTAAAAGGCTGCTTGATTGCTTTGGCAGCAACTTTGAGTGCCAGCATGGCTGTAGCATCGGATCAAGCGGCTAGCTTGGACGAGCTTTTGGAGATGGTTCGTGAGTCTCGGATTGCGGAAACCCAGGAGCATCGCCAGCGCGAAGCCCGTTTCCGTCAAGAGAGAGAAAACCGCGTGGGACTGCTGAACGAAGCCCGTGCAACTCGCGACTCAGAGGAGCGTCGATCCGAGCGTCTGGAGGAGACCTACGAGGAGCAAGAGCGTGAGGTTCGCGCCAAGATGCAACAGCGCAACGAGCGTTTAGGTTCCCTGCGTGAGCTGTTTGGTCACTTGACCTCCACCGCTGGCGACTTACGAGAAACCCTCTATACCTCGTTGGTGAGCGTTCAGCTTCCCAATCGTGGGGAGTTTCTGACCGAGTTGATCGATAAAATGAACAGCAATACCCGTCTGCCTACTATTGCCGAAATCGAGCGGCTGTGGTTTGAAATGCAGCGGGAGATCATCGAAACCGGCCGTATCGTTAGCTTCCCTGCGGAAGTGATTAAACCCAACGGCGAGCGCGCGACTCAGGAAGTGGTACGTATCGGTGCCTACAACTTGGTATCCGACGGCCAGTACCTCACCTACAACCCGGCGTCTGGAAAAGTTGAAGAGCTGCCGCGCCAGCCCTCCGGTGCGATTCGCTCCTCGGCGTCGCGATTGCAAGCCGCTGACTCTGGTCTGGTGCAGGTGGGTATAGACCCAACCGGCCCAACTGGCGGCTCCTTGCTGTCGGCCTTGATTGATAGCCCCACTCTGACCGAGCGTTGGCATCAAGGTGGTGGTGTAGGTTATGTAATCACCGCTGTGGGTATCTTTGGTTTCCTACTGGGTATTTGGCGCATCATTTATCTGTTGGGTGTAAACAGCAAGGTCAGCGCTCAGTTGAAGTCCAGCACACCGAAGTCAAACAACCCGCTCGGCCGCGTGTTGCAGGTGGCGGAAGATAATAAAGGCGTCGATCCTGAAACGCTCGAGCTGAAGCTCGAAGAGGCTGTTCTTAAAGAGCGTCCCTCTATCGAGAGTGGCTTGGCTCTGTTGAAAATCATCGCCGCCGTCGCACCCTTGATGGGTCTCTTGGGTACAGTGGTCGGTATGATCCTGACCTTCCAGGCGATCACGATCTTCGGCGCGGGCGACCCGAAAAACATGGCGGGCGGTATCTCTTCTGCGTTGATTACGACCGTATTGGGCTTGGTTGTTGCGATTCCCACAGTATTGCTGCACACCATTGTTAACGGTCGTGCCAAGCGTATTATTCATATTCTGGATGAGCAGACCGCTGGCATCATCGCCGAAAATGCTGAGCGCAAGTAGGAGATAAACCATGCTGGCAATAATGGAAGCATTTGCAGCCATTAACGCCTTTTTGAACCAGGGTGGCAATGTACTAATCTTCATTGCCATCCTTACCTTTGCCATGTGGACCCTCATTTTCGAGAGACTGTGGTACTTCAAGGGCGGTTTGAAAAGTGATAGGCAGGCTGCGCTCGATGTTTGGGCATCTCGATCGGAACGCAAGTCTTGGAACGCCAAGAAAATACGTGACGCCCTCATTTCTCGTATGTCAGAGAAGATCGATACCAATACGGCAATGATCGCCACGATGGTGAGCCTGTGCCCGCTTCTGGGGCTGCTAGGGACCGTGACGGGCATGATTGAGGTGTTCAATGTTCTCGCTCTTACTGGGGGTGGGGATGTCAAACAGATGGCGGGCGGCGTGTCCCGAGCTACAATCCCAACCATGGCGGGAATGGTGGCGGCGCTTTCCGGGCTGTTTGCGAATACCTATATCGAACGGATTGCCAGTCGCGAAAAACGTTTGTTCGCCGACCATTTGACGATGGATCACTAAGGCCAACATCCGCGTATTAACCGGTATTTAAGAGACGTCCCATGAGTAGGAACAACGAATTACCTGAAGAAGAAGCCCAGGCGATTGACTTAACACCCATGCTCGACGTGGTGTTTATCATGCTGATCTTCTTCATTGTGACTGCTACTTTCATCAAAGAGACCGGGATCGAGGTGACTCGACCGGAGGCAACTACAGGGATAGAAAAGCCGGATGCCGCGATATTGATTGCAGTGAACGCCAACAACGAAATCTGGATCGACAACCAAATGGTTGATCCTCGTGGTGTGCGTGCACAAATTGAACGGCTGCAGGCAGAGAATCCCAGAGGGACAGTGGTAATTCAGGCGGACAATAATGCCAACATGAACGTAGTCGTAGGCGTTACCGAGTCTGCCCGAGAACTGGGTATCCCCAGCGTTGCTATCTCCACTGAGAAGAAATAGGCTGCTATGAACTTTGCAAGATTATGTATAGGTGGGGCACTGGGGGTAGTTGCTACCATCGGTCTGCTGCTGTTGATGTACTCTTTGATCAACCAGGATTTAGGTGAAGAAGAGCCGCGCTCGCAGATTAGAGTCGCCGATGTAAGTATGCCACCGGCAGACATCGATACTCGTTACGAGACGCCACGTCCCGATCGTCCCGATGAGGTGGAAGCCCCCCCGCCGGACATTCCTGAGCCCGAGTTTGATTCACCGGACATAGCTGATACGGGCTTAAACCTCGACGCGCCCACTCTGGACAGCGGCATCGAGCTGTCCGGCGGTGGCTTCAGCGGCGATGGCGAATATATGCCCATCGTAGCGATTGCACCGGAGTACCCACGGCGGGCTGCTCAACGGGGTATTGAAGGTTTTGTGACTGTACGTTTTACAGTTACCACCGCTGGCGGTACCCGTGACATTGAAGTTATTGATGCAGTGGATACCGAAGGCCGCCCTACCACGATATTTAATCGTGCGGCGGAGCGTGCGGCGGAGCGGTTCCGGTTTAGACCACGGGTAATTGACGGTGAGCCGATAGAAGTACCTGGTGTGACCTACAGGTTTGTTTTTGAGTTGGCTGACTAGGTTGGGAGTGATGAAAGTGAATAGAGTCAAAGCGTTTATTGCCAGTACGCTAAACCACAGCCTGATCGTCTCTGCCCTCATGGTCGCGCCTGTCATCACGGCCTCCGTCTCAGGGCAGGTTGCTCCCGGGCAAACCTGGCTGACTGCAGGCAGTGCTCAGGCCCAGGAATTGATTCAGCCAGCGAGCGAGCAGGCGGCGCCTAGGCGAATTCCGGGTGTTAGCCAGGACTTGATCCGTCGGCTGACGGAAGTTCAGGTGTATTTGGAGCCGGACCCAGAGGAGCATCCTGGTCGTGAACCGGATCTCGATCGTGCCGAGGAGATGTTGCAACGTATCGCGCGGGATATGGATCGTTTTAACCCTTTCGAGCAGGCCCAGGTACATCAGTACATGGCGCAGTTGCATTTCGCGAGAGACGAAACGGCCCGTTTGATCGAGAGTTTTGAAGCGATTGTGTCGAAAAGCCCGCAAATTCCTACCGGTCTTGAAGCTGGTGCCTATCAAACGCTGGGGCAGCTATATGCCCAGGAAGAGCGGTTCGAAGAAGCGTTGGACGCCTACCGCAGCTGGGCCAGCTTGGTCACCACGATCGATTCTGAACAGTACTACATGCTGTCTTACCTGTTCTATCAGCTGGGAGATCTGGAGCGCGCCATTGTGCATGTGAATGCCGCCGTGAGCCGGGCCGAAGAACGAGGTCAGGTACCTCAGGAAAACTGGCTGGTCATGCAGCGTGCCCTGTACTTCGAGCAGGAAAACTATCCAGCTCTGTTGACGGTGATTGAAAAGCTCGTCCGCCATTACCCGAAGCTGTCATATTGGGACCAGTTGTCCAGCATCTACGGACTGTTGGAGCGTGAGAACGATCGGCTGCACTCGCTGGAAGCGTTGTACCTGATGGGTGGAGTGGAGCGCGAGAGCATGTTGATCGCACTGGCATCGATGTTCCTGGAGCGTGATGTCCCCTATAAGGCGGCGAAGATCCTGCACCGGGGCATCTACGAAGACGAAACCATTGAACCCACCGCAGACAATCTGGAGATGTTGGCGAACTCCTGGAGCCTCGCTCAGGAAGCACAGCGCTCGCTGGTGGAAATTGAGAAAGCGGCTGCCAAGTCCAATAAGGGCGATCTGTTTGCACGCCTGTCCGCAATTTACACTATTAACGAGCGTTACGAAGAGGCCATCGACGCAGGAGAAGCCGCCTTGGCCAGAGGCGTAAGCCGTAGCGACCAAGTGTATCTGCGCATCGGCACCGCTCATGTGAGCCTGGAGCAGTACGACGAGGCCATCGAAGCGCTGGAGCAGGCGGCCAAAGACAAGCGCAGTCAGGAAACAGCGGAACAATGGATTGGTTACGCCAAGCGCGAGAAGGAGCGCCAAGAGCGTCAACGGCGGGAGGAAGAAGCTGCTCAGCAGCCGGTTGAGACACCGGCCTTCCCAGAGGAAGCGCTCACTCAGCCCGCGGGCTAGTTCCTGTCTCTCACTCCTAACAAAAAACCAGCCGAAAGGCTGGTTTTTTGTATCTGCTCAATTATTTCTAACGGCCTTAAATTGCGTCCCTCATATCGTTTGCGGCTCGGTCAGTCGAGAGTCTTGCTGAACACTTTGGAATTGCGTTGATAGTTGTACAGTTTCTGCCGGTCTACGGGCAGTTCACTCACGTCACTGGGCGTAAAACCGTGCTCCAGAAACCAGTGCGCCGTTTGTGTGGTGAGTGCAAACAGCGTGGTGATGTTTTTCTGGCGCGCTAATTTTTCCATTTGCTCTAGCAAGGCTGAGGCGCGACCGCTTTTTCGGTAATCGGGGTGCGTCACCATACACGCCAGCTCGGCGGCATTCCCAAACGGGTACAGGGCCGCACAGGCGATGATGGTGCCGTCTTTTTCAAGAACGTTAAACCGGTGAATCTCTGTCTCCAGTAGCTCCCGGGAACGGCGCACTAAAATACCCTGATCCTCCAGTGGCGCCAGCAGTTTTAAAATTCCCCCGACGTCATCGATGGTGGCGGCCCGCAGCTGCTCGTAGTTGTCGGCATGCACCATGGTACCCAGGCCGTCGCGGGTAAATAGCTCGCTCAGCATGGCCCCATCGGTGCTGTAACTTACCACTTGCCCCCGCAGTACCCCTTGCAGGCAGCACTGATAACAGGCGGACAACGCCTGTTGCGCATCTTCTGGTAGTGCGGCCCCCTGTTCTTGCATGAATGTCTGACAGTCCTTAAGGGGCAACTGCCGAACCAGAGCGCCGGTTTTGTCTTTAACCCCGTCTGCTTCGATGAACGCTACCAGCTTATCGGCTCTTAACGCGCTGGCCACATGCACGGCCACATCGCTAAAGGCCAGGTTAAAGGCTTCGCCGGTGGCGGAATAGCCCAAAGGCGAAAGCAGTACCACCGCGCCGGAATCCAGGGCGGTATTAAGAAACCGTGTATTGACCCGCCGCACTTTGCCCGTGTGTTGCAGGTCCACGCCATCAATTACGCCATGGGGCATAGCGACGATGAAGTTACCGCTGGTGACCTGCATGCGGGCGCCATGCATAGGCGAGTTCGGCAAGCCGGTCGATAGCGCCGCTTCCACTTGCGTGCGCGCCGCACCTATTGCTTCCGTCACCCAGCGTAAGCTCTTGGTATCGGTAATGCGCAAATGATGATGAAATTCACTGGCGGCATTGCTTTCTTTAAGCCGCGCGTCCACTTGGGGACGGGCCCCGTGCACCAGTACTAAACGCACGCCCAAACTGTTGAGCAGGGCTATGTCATAAATAATATTACTGAAATTGGGGTGCTCCAGGCCTTCGCCCGGCAACATCAACACGAATGTTTTGCCCCGATGGGCGTTGATGTAGGGCGATGACTGTCGAAACCACTTAACGTAATCGTGAGTGCTACTGGACACGGTCGTTTCCTGTATGGGCGTAGTGCGGTAAGTGCATGAATTGGCAAGCTTAGCGAGTAATCGCGCGCGCCACTAGCCCCACCCATTATCATTATTACGCAAAGGGGCTCGCGTAGCTTGTGGCCATCTCGGGCGAGGCCTTTGGCCGGCCGATGTCACTGAGACAGACAAAACCGCTCGATCAGCCCCGCCAGGGTGTCCACCGCGGGCGCGAGCTGGCGGGTATCGATAAACTCGTCGGGCTGGTGGGCCTGATCAATTGAGCCCGGCCCCAGCACGACAGTTTCCATTCCGAGTGACTGAAGAAACGGCGCTTCGGTGGCAAAGGCCACGCTCTCGGTGCGGTGGCCTGTCAGCTGTTCGCAGGCGCGGATCAACTCGCTTTCGGGTGGCTGCTCGAAAGGCTCCACCCCCGGAAACAGGGACGAGAACACAATATCGGTACCCCAACGCTGGGATAACGGTGTCAGCCGCTGGTTGATGGCATGGCGTAGCTCGTCATTGTCCATCCCCGGAAGGGGACGGAGATCGAAATGCAACTCCGCTTCGGCGCAGATACGGTTGGGGCTATCGCCGCCGTGAATGCAGCCCAGGTTCAGCGTGGGTACCTGGACTTTAAAGCCTGGGTTGCGGTAGCGCTCCTGCCACTGGTGGCGCAAAGCCAATAGCTCGGCCACCACTTCGTGCATCACCTCCAGGGCGTTAATACCCAGGGACGGGTCTGAGGAATGGCCCGATGCACCGCGCACCCGTACTGATTCCATCATAATCCCCTTGTGCATATAGATGGGGACCAATTCTGTTGGCTCACCGATGACCGCGTAGCGGGCTTTCGGCCGGCCCATCTCGGCCAGTGCCCGGGCGCCGTTCATGCTGCTTTCTTCATCGGCGGTGGCCAGCACGATCAGCGGCTGCTCAAAACCCACGCCGGCAAAGCGATCAATAGCGGCGAGCACAGCGGGGAAAAAGCCTTTCATGTCCGTGGCCCCCAAGCCGTACAGCTTGCCGTTTCGTTCGCTGAGCTTGAAAGGGTCGCTTTGCCAACGGTTCTCGTCATAGGGCACGGTATCGCTGTGCCCAGCAAGCACCAGCCCGCCGGGGCCGCTGCCGCGGGTAGCCAGCAGATTGGCTTTGCCGGGTTGGCCGGGAAGCGGCAATATTTCTACTTGAAACGCCCGCTCCGTCAACCACTGGGCCAACAAGTCCAGCACCGCCTGGTTGCCCATGTCCCACTCCGGTATCGCACTGCTAATAGAAGGTTGCGCCACCAGCGCGGCCAGCTGCTCGGTATAGCGTCCCAGATTGAACGTCATCGTTATCAGTCCTGTCTGTATTTTTGATACAGCCAGTGTAATACACCGGCTGGGCACTTGGCAGGGCGACACGGTTCCGTGCAATCGGCGCCGCGAACAGGCTACAATCCAAGCAACGTTCTTGGTGAGATTCTCCGCCCATGTCGCAAACAACCGCGTCCAACCGCGTCCTGGATCTGCGCAGCCTGATTGATGGTCTGGTAGCCGATGGCCTGCTAAAACAGCAGGACGCCAACGTGTTACTGGGTACGCCGCGCACGCGCGAACAAACGCAAATGCACCCTTTGGCTTACATCGCGAGCCTGGGGCTGGAAGATCCTGCTCGGCCGGGGAAACTTCTCGACGGTGATCGTCTGACCTATTGGTTGGCTGAGAGCGCCGGGCTGCCCGTGGTACATATCGACCCCCTGAAGGTGGACGTGCCTAAGGTTACCGAGATCATGTCCTACGCGTTTGCCAAGCGTCATGGCATTCTGTGCCTGGAGGTGACCAATGACGAAGTAGTGGTCGCCTGCATGCAACCTTTTGTCACCGGTTGGGAGCCGCAGCTGGAGCATGTGGCCCGGCGCCAAGTGAAGCGGGTTCTGGCCAATCCAGCGGACATTGAGCGCCACACGGTGGAGTTTTACACCTTGGCGCGCTCGGTCAATCGCGCCAGCGGTGGCCCGGCCGGAAGCGGCACGGGTAACTTCGAGCAACTGGTGGATCTGGGCAGCTTCAGCGATGACCCCGAAGCCAACGACCAGCACATCGTTAAAATTGTCGATTGGCTGCTCCAGTATGCCTACGATCAGCGCGCCAGCGACATTCATCTGGAGCCGCGGCGGGACATGGGCCGGGTGCGCTTTCGGATCGATGGCGTGTTGCATCCCGTGTACGAGCTGCCCGCCAACGTTGCCATTGCGGTCACCAGCCGGTTTAAGGTGCTGGCGCGGATGAACATCGCCGAAAAGCGAAAACCCCAGGACGGGCGCATAAAAACCCGGCGCAGCGACGACAGCGAAGTGGAGCTGCGTCTTTCGACGCTGCCCACCGCCTTCGGTGAGAAGATGGTGTTGCGGATCTTCGATCCCGACGTTCTTTTGCGCAGCTTTACCGATTTGGGCCTGGTGGGCGATGATTACCAGCGCTGGCGCCAGATGCTGGAACGGCCCACCGGGATTGTATTGGTCACCGGCCCGACCGGGTCCGGTAAGACGACTACCTTGTACTCATCTCTGCGTCAGGTGGCGACCGAGGAAGTCAACGTCAGCACCATCGAAGACCCGATTGAAATGGTCGAAGACCGTTTCAACCAAACCCAAGTGCATCATAAGATCGGCCTGGACTTTGCCGCCGGCATCCGCACCCTGATGCGCCAGGATCCAGACATCATCATGGTGGGAGAAATCCGTGATCTGGAAACCGCACAGATGGCGGTACAGGCCGCGCTCACGGGACACCTGGTTTTGTCTACCGTGCACACCAACGATGCGCCCTCTACCATTGCCCGGTTGCTTGATCTGGGCATCCCTTCCTATCTAATCAACGCCACCTTGCTGGGTGTTATGGCCCAGCGTCTCGTGCGTACTCTGTGCCCCCACTGTAAGGAGGAAGGTGAGATTAGCAGCCGCGACTGGGAACAGCTGGTCACCCCCTGGAAAGTGGCCCGGCCGCCGACTGTATACCGTCCGGTGGGCTGTCTCGAGTGTCGGGACACCGGTTATCTTGGGCGCCAGGGCTTATATGAAATACTCTTGTTGTCCGAGACCGTGAAAGACAGTATTGGCGCGGGCGCCAGCTTGCAGCAGTTGCGCCGTCAAGCCATGCGCGAGGGTATGCGTACATTGCGTTTGTCCGGCGCACAAAAAGTGGCCGCAGGACTGACCACTATGGAAGAAGTAATGCGTGTTGCACCACCGCCGGAGCGCGAGCGCTAACGTGACCTGGGCCACCACCAACATGATGGATGAAACGCTGCTGCCCGAGGCGTTGCGGCCAGGTACCCGGCTGCTGGTCGAGCAGTTTGCCAGTGCCCTGGCGTCTAAAGGTCTGTCATTGCCGGAACAGCACCTCGGCGACAGGGTAACTGTCCAGGAGTTTCGCCGTCAGTTCACCACCGCCTTCGCCGCCAGCGAGTACATCGCCAAAACCTGCATCGTGTGTCCAGAATTGTTGCTGGACCTGGTGCAAAGTGGTGAGCTGTTTGCGCCCCTGGGTGCGCGGGCCTATGCCGCGTTGGCGGAGGATGTGGCCGGTTGCGAAAACGAGCCCGAGCTGGAAGCCTGCCTGCGCCGGCATCGCCAGCGCGCCATGGTGCGTATCGTGTGGCGGGACCTGACCCGCCTGGCCAAGCTGAGTGAAACCACCGCTGAGCTCTCGCTCTTTGCCGCTACTGCCATCCGCGAAGCGCTGGCCTTTCATTATCACCAACTTACCCAGCGCTGGGGCACACCCATTGGGGCGCGCACGGGGCGGGTGCAGCCCATGGTGGTATTGGGTATGGGCAAACTGGGCGCGTGGGAGCTGAATATCTCCTCCGATATCGATCTGATCTTTGCCTACCCCGAGAGCGGCGAAACTCAAGGGGGGCGCACAGCGCTAAGCAATCAGGAGTTTTTTGTCCGCTTGGGGCAAAAGCTGATCAAGAGCCTGGATGCGCCCACATCCGACGGTTTTGTCTTTCGTGTTGATATGCGTTTGCGTCCCTACGGCGATAGCGGTGCGCTGGTGCTTAACTACGACGCTATGGAAGATTATTACCAGAGCCAGGGTCGGGACTGGGAGCGCTACGCGATGATCAAAGCGCGCCCCGTCGCCGCCGTGGGTGGGCCTTACGCTGAGCAGGCCGCCGCTGACTTGATGGCCTTGCTGGCACCGTTTACCTATCGCCAGTACATCGACTTCAGCGTCATCGAGTCGCTGCGGGCCATGAAGGGGCTGATAGGCCGCCAGGTTCAGCGGCGCGGGATGCACCTGGACGTCAAATTGGGCGAGGGCGGTATCCGCGAGGTGGAGTTCGTCGTGCAGGCGTTTCAGCTGATACGCGGCGGCCGTGAACCGCGCTTGCGAGAGCGCCGGGTGGTCAAATTACTCCCCTTGCTGGAGCGGGCTGGCTATTTACCCCCTGGCAGCGGCTCGGCGTTGCTGCGCGCCTACGAGTTTTTGCGCAATACCGAACACGCTCTTCAGAGCTTTCAGGATCGCCAGACCCAAGCGCTACCCTCGGACGAGCTTGGCCAACGGCGCCTTGCGTGGGTTCTTGGGTTTGACAGCTGGGCCTCCTTCAGCGAGGCATTGGAGCAACA